>NZ_JAUSXB010000001.1:3415208-3753610 GCF_030823375.1 Pseudarthrobacter siccitolerans
CAACGCTGCTGATGTCATTCATGATTGTTCCTTTACTTTTGTCCGTTGAGATTGGGTGCCGGTACGGCTTTGACGTAGTCGCGCACCGCGCCTTGGATGCCGGCGATCGCCGGCTCGTTTTGGAGCGAGGTAGTGTCGCCGAGGGTGGTTCCCTCGAACAGTTGGGTGAGCAGCCGGCGCATGATCTTGCCGCTGCGGGTCTTGGGTACATCCGGAACCACGACGACGTCGCGCGGCTTGGCGATCGGGCCGATCTCCTTGGCGACGTGGTTGCGTAGGTCCTCGCTGGTTGAGCGCGTCTGGCCGGTGGTTGAGCTTGTCGAAACCCCTGCCTTCAGGACCACAAATGCGACGACGGCGTGCCCGGTCTTCGGGTCGGCCACGGGGCAGACGCCTGCCTCCACCACGTCCGGGTGCGATACCAGCGCGGACTCGATCTCGATGGTGGAGAGCAGGTGGCCGGAGACGTTGAGGGTGTCGTCCACCCGGCCGAGGATCCAGATGTCGCCGTCGGCGTCGTATTTGGCACCGTCCCCGGCCAGGAACCATCCATGCTCCGCGTACTGGCTCCAATAGGAGTCAAAGTAGCGGCGCGGGTTGCCCCAGACCGTGCGGGCGATGGCGGGACCGGGGGAGTCGACCACGATGTTCCCCTGCACCCCTGGGGGAACCGTGTTGCCGGCGTCATCCACAATCCGGGTGCTGACGCCGGGCAGCGGGCGCGCCGCGCAGCCGGGCTTGAAGTCTGTGTCCGTCGGAGCAGGGGAAAGTATGGTCGCACCCGTTTCCGACTGCCACCAGGTGTCCACAATAGGGGCGGTGCCCGCGCCGACGTTATCGCGAAGCCACCGCCAGGCCTCCGGGTTCACTGCCTCGCCAACGGTGCCGAGCACGCGGATGGAGGAGAGGTCGTAGGTGTCCGGAACGCCGTCGGGGAACCAGCCCATGAGGGAGCGGACCAGCGTGGGCGCGGTGTAGTACTGGGTGACGCCGTAGCGTTCGATGATTTCGAAGTGCCGGCCCGGGTGCGGAGTGTTGGGGGTGCCTTCAAAGATCACCTGGGTGACCCCGTTCGAGAGCGGACCGTAGATTTCGTAAGTGTGCGCGGTGACCCAGGCGAGGTCCGCGGTGCACCAGTGGACATCGCGGTCCCGCAGGGCCGGGTCCGGGTTGCTGAACAGGTGCTCGAAGCTCCAGGACGCCTGGGTGAGGTACCCGCCCGAGGTGTGGACCAGGCCCTTGGGCTTCCCAGTGGTTCCTGAGGTGTACATGATGAACAGGGGAGTCTCGGCGTCGAACGCCTCCGGCTCATGGACATCCGCTGCATTCCCGACGACGTCGTGCCACCACACGTCGCGGCCTTCGGTCATAGCGACTGTTGCCAGGTCCGTTGCCGGAGTGGTGCGGTTGACCACCAGGACGTGCTCGATGGCGTTCTCGCCAGCCACTGCGGCGTCCGCGTTGTCTTTCACGGGAACGGCCACGCCGCGCCGGAACTGGCCGTCGGTGGTGACCAGGAGCTTGGCGCCGGTGTCCTCCACTCGGAACTTCAGTGCTTCGGCGGAGAAGCCGCCGAACACCAGGGAATGGATGGCACCGATGCGTGCCACGGCCAGCGTGATGATGATGGTTTCGGGGATGACGGGGAGATAGATGACCACGCGGTCGCCCTTGCCGATGCCCAGGGCCAGGAGCGCGTTGGCTGCCTTGGACACCTCGCGCTGGAGTTCGGCGTAGGTGATGGACCGGCGGTCGCCGGGTTCGCCCTCGAAATACAGCGCCACTCTGTCACCGCGGCCCTCAAGCACATGGCGGTCCACGCAGTTGTAGGCGACGTTGAGCCGGCCGCCGTCGAACCAGCTGATCTGCGGCCCGGTGCCGGCCTCAGGATCTGCGGGCACCCAGCGGTGCGCCGTGTGCCACGGGTTTTCCCAGTGGAGCCGCAAGGCCTGCTGTTCCCAGAAGGTCACGTTATCCGGGTGCACCCCGGCGTTCAGGTCAAAGGTTTCGGTGGTGCTCACGCCCATCGTTTCACCGCCCACTTTTCTGCCAGGCCCAGCAGGGCGTCAGTAATTTTTCCGATCACGGCGAGCATCACGATGGCCAGGAACAGCCGGTCGGTGCGCCCGTTGTTCTGCGAATCCATCAGCAGGAAGCCCAGGCCCATGGACGAGGCGATCAGCTCCGCCGCCACCAGGAACAGCCAGGCCTGGGCCAGCGCCAGCCGCAGTCCGGAAAAGACGGCGGGAACGACGGCGGGCAGCTGCACCGTGGTCAGCAGCCGGACGCCCTTAAGGCCGAAGGCGCGGGCCGCCTCCACCAGGTTGCGGTCCACGTGGCGCAGCGCCAGCGAAACGGTGGTGAACACGGGGAAGAACGCGCCGATGATGATGAGGGTCACCTTGGAGTCCTCACCGATTTTCAGCCACAGGATCAGCAGCGGCACCCAGGCCAGGGACGGAACCGCCCGCAGTGCCCCGATGGTGGGGGCCAGCAGGGCGTCCGCTATTTTGGACAGGCCCACGGTTGCGCCGAGGACCAGGCCCAGCAGGGCACCGACCAGGAAACCGATCACGACCCGTTGGGTGGAGATGGCTATGTGGGTTCCGAGCTCTCCGCGTTCCAGCAGCTCGCCTGCAGCCTCCAGCACCATGGCCGGCGGCGGCAGTTGCACCACCGTGAACAGGTGGCTGGAGGAGGCGATCTGCCAGGCGGCCAGCAGGACTGCCGGGATGATCAAGCCAAGGGGCAGACGCGCCCAGTTCCTGGAGCGGACTCCGGCGGGAGACCATCCCGGTGCCGGAGCGGGTGCCTGACCGGCGCCCGCCCGGGCAGCGTCTGCCGTTGTTGCGGGAGCGGCTGCAGCACGCTCATCCGCAACAGTGTTGCCGGTGATGTGGGGATCTCCGAGAGTGCTCATCAGGAGTCCTTGATGGCTGACGGATCAGCCTTCTTCACCAGCGAGTCGTCGAGAAGGGAGCTGACCGCGTCGTCAATCTGCTGCTGCGTCTTGACGTCACCGGTTTCCACGAAGGTGGGCCCGATCTTCTCCAATACTTTGCGCTGTGCCTCGCCGGGTGCCGGATCAACGTTCAGGTTGCTGCGTTCCAGGACCACGGTCTTGGCCACCGCCGGGTCCAGGCCTGCAACCTTGGCCAGAATGTCGGCCGTCTGGTCCGGGTTTGCGGCAGCCCAGGCACGGGCCTTCTCGTAGGCATTCACCACGGCCTGGGCCAGTTCCGGCTTGTCCTTGAGGAACGATTCGGTGGCGTTGAGGAAGCCGTAGGTGTTGAAGTCGAGGTTCCGGTAGAAAAGTTTGGCGCCCTTCTGCTCGGCACCGGCCATGATCGGATCCAGGCCGGACCAGGCCTGGACGGAACTGTTCTCCAGGGCGGTGCGGCCGTCGGCATGCTGCAGGTTCTGCACCGTCACGTCACCGGGCTTCAGCCCCGCCTCCTCCAGGGCCTGCAGGAGGAAGAAGTAGGGATCGGTGCCCTTGGTGGCGGCCACGGACTTGCCCTTGAGGTCGGCCACGGAGGTGATGTCCGAGCCGGCCGGCGCCACCAGGGCCGCCCATTCGGGCTGTGAGTAGATGTCGATGGTCTTGATGGGTGAGCCGTTGGAGCGGGCCAGGAGGGCAGCGGAGCCAGCGGTGGAACCGACGTCGATAGCACCTGAGCGCAGAGCCTCATTGGCCTTGTTCGAGCCGGCGGACTGGACCCAGTTCACGGTGACGCCCTGGTCCTTGAGGCTCGCTTCCAGCCAGCCCTGGTCCTTGATGACCAGGCTGAGCGGGTTATACGTGGCGAAGTCGATGTTCAGGGTGCCGCCCTTGATGCTGCCGGCGGCAGCAGCGCTGCCGGACGAGCCCTCGCCTGCGACGCATCCGGTCAGTGCCAGGGCCGCTGAGGCGGCCAGGGCGGCCGCGCCCAGGAGTGAACGGCGGGAGATGGGGTGTTCGTACGGCATGGTCATCCTTTGATGCTGGGTCAGGCGGGAAACTAAAAGGGGGAATGCAAAAGGAATTGCAATGGAGCTGCGCTGCCGGCTGCTGAAGTTAATTACGACGTCTGCGGGGGAGCCGCTGCGGCTGCGGGCGGTCAGTGCCCGTCCACGCCCAGCGTTTCCAACAGCGAGCCGCGCATAACGGCGAGTTCAGCGGAGGCGCGATCCCGGGGCCGGCTGCCCGGCACTTCGAGAGTGCGCACGATGGTGGCGCCCTCGCCGTCGCCGTCGGCCCCGAGCACGATGATGCGGTCCGCGAGCTGCAGGGCTTCGTCCACATCGTGGGTTACCAGCAGGACCGTGGTGGGTTCCGCCCGGTGGATGTCCAGGAGGAGGTCCTGCATCCTGATCCTGGTCAGCGCGTCCAGGGCGCCGAAAGGTTCATCCAGGAGGAGGACGCCAGGGTTCCGTGCGAGGGCCCTGGCCAGGGAGGCGCGCTGGGCCATGCCGCCGGAGACTTCGCGGGGGCGGTGCCTGGCGAAGTTGTCCAGCCCCACAAGTTCCAGCAGGCGTGCCACTTTGGCCTTGCCCTCTTTTGCACTGCATCCGGTGGGCAGGCCGATAGCCACGTTCGCCTGAAGGGTGTGCCAGGGCAGCAGCCGCGGTTCCTGGAACGCGAAGGCGCAGCGGGAGTCAATGCCGTGCACAGCGGTGCCGTCGATCACTACGGAACCGGCGCTGGGTGCATCAAGTCCCGCCGCGGCGCGCAGGAGTGTGGACTTGCCGCAGCCGGAGGGGCCCAGGATGGCAAGGACTTCCCCGGCGGCGACGTCGAACGTGACGTCGCGAAGGACAGTGTGGGCAGTGGGGCCGGCCCCAAAAGTCCGCCGCAAGCCACTGAAAGCGACGGGCAGGGCGGCTGGGTGGCCGGAGGCAGCCCCGGCAGGGCGGGACGACAGAACTGCAGTCATGAGGATCACTCCATCGGTCCTGGCAGTAGCACCCTACGGATTCAGCCTTTGCCGGAATGGTCAGTTCCGGATGCCTACGGCTGCTTCCTTGCTATCACCGGCGCGTCGGCCGCGCCCAGTGACCAGGGTTGCTGCGGCTTCATCGATCCAGGTCTCTCGGCCGCTCGGGATGGTCAACTATCACTACACCGGAGCCGCATCCTCTGGACCAAATCTGCCTAACTGGGAGCGTAATATTCGTTCACGCCGGCTTCACCTGCGCATGAACAGTCACTTATTCGAGCATTCGCCGTTTGCGGCAGCGATGTACGCTTGCTGCATGGGCCACGTCAACGATCCGGAAGTCATCGAGCGCCTCATGCGAAACAAAGGGCGGTGGGCCATCGTGGGCCTCACCACCAACGAGTGGCGCGCCGCCTACGATACCTCGCTGTTTATCCGGGACCGGCTCGGTATGGAAATCATCCCCGTGAACCTCCCTGGTGACCCCGTACATGGGGAAGCGGGGTACCGGAGCCTCGGGGACATTCCTCCCGAAAAGCGACCCATCGACGTCGTGGACTGCTTTGTGAACTCGCAGAAGGTGGGGGCCGTGGTGGACCAGGCCATTGCAGTAGGCGCGAAAGCGATGTGGCTGCAACTGGGCGTCATTGACGAGGAGGCCGCGGAACGGGCCAAGGCCGCCGGGCTGGATGTCGTGATGAACACCTGCCCCGCCCAGCAGGCCTGGAAATACAACCTCTGACGCCGCTTGCAGGTTCAGCGCGTCAGGAGCCCCGGATAGTGCCGTTCCGTGACGTCCGGGTGCGCGCGCATCCTGCCCTTGAGCATGTTCATCCCGTAGGAAGCCAACAGCGGGTTGGCGGGATCGTCAGAGATACCCCGCGCTTCGGCCCGCAGTTCGGGCGGCAACGGGACGGGGTCGATAACGGCGTCCAGACGCGGTGACCAGAAGAACGGGACCGAATACCGGTCCACGCCGGGAGGGGGCGCCTGGACCCGATGGATGGTGGCCACGAGGTAGCCTTCAGTAGCGACTTCGAGCATCTCGCCAAGGTTCACCACCAGGGCACCGGGGATCGGCTCCACGGGCGCCCACTCAGTTGCCCCGGGCGGGAGGACTTCCAGCCCGCCGATGTCGTCCTGCAGCAGGAGGGTGACGAATCCGTAGTCCGCATGGGAGCCCACGCCCTGGTCGCCGGCAGCCTCCACAACGCCGCCCACGTAGTGAACCAGTTTTCCCATCCAGGCGGGAGTGCCACCGAAAGGCTCATCGAAGTAGTCCTCCGGCAGTTTCAGAGAGACCGCGATGGCCCGGAGCAGCTCCATTCCTACCCGGGACATCAGCTCCGCCCACTCCATGGCGGCCGGTTTGAGCTCCGGAAAGGACTCCTCCGGCCAAAGATTAGGGCCTTGGAGCAACCAGTACGGCTTGTCGTCCGGATAGTCCCGGACCGGCTCGCGCTCCGGCGAATAGTCGATCTGCTCCCGGGCGTCCGCGCGTCCCCGGGTCACCTCGGTGCCCATCCGCGTGTAGCCGCGGAAGTGCGGTGAAAGCCGGTTGTCCAGCTTCATCCTTTCCTCCAGCGGCAGTGCGAAGAACCGCCTGATAAGGTCCAGCAGCCGTTCCGGCTGACCGGGGGACGCGCCGTAACCGGTGATTTGGAAGAAACCCACATGGTGCGTCGCGTGGCGCAGCTGTTCAATGAAGTCCGGGCTGAATGAACCGTCGTCCTGCCGTGCCTTGCCCAGGTCCAGAACAGGAATGGCCCCCTGATCGTGTGACATCCTCGCAGACTAGCACCGTGGCAGCCGGCTTTGTAGGCTTCCTGCATGGACCCTGCTGCATTGAGGAAAATCTGCCTCTCGTTTCCCGGCGCGTACGAGGATTATCCGTTCGGACCGGAAACCGCCGTCTTCAAGGTCCGGGCCAATATCGCCGGAGGGGCGCGGCATGAGGCCAAGCTCTTTGCTTTGTCCGGCATGAATCCCCAGGACTGGTACGTGAACCTTAAGTGCGAGCCAAACCTTGCCGTGCAGCTGCGCGCTGCCCACCCGGAGATCACCGGTGCCTGGCACATGAACAAGACGCACTGGAACGGCGTCCGCCTGGACGGGACCCTTGCGGACGACATGATCCGGGACATGGTGGAGGACTCTTACGACCTGGTGGTGGCAGGCCTGACCAGGAAACAGCAGGAGCAGCTTGGATGGGCCCGCCTGGCGGGTTCCCGGGGTGCCAACCAGTGAAGGCCAAACGGTCGCCGCAGGGCAGGCACCTCGATTACCCCGGCATCGGGGGCACGGAACACGGGGTTGCTCCCGATGGATACGCCCCTGTCCTGCAAGAAGCGCAACTGGGCTCCGGCTTTGCGGTCTACCGGCGGGTGGCCGCCGGCATCCTTTCCTGGGAGCTCCAGCGGCGTGCCGGCCTACGAGTCCGGACGGATTCACCAAGGGTGGTGCCCGGGGCACGGGTGGTGAGCGGTTTCGGCGTCGGGCCTTTTCGGCTTAGTGCACCCTGCGAAGTGGTTTGGGTACGCGAACCACTGCCGGCGGGGGTCCCGCAGTCGGCAGGATTTGGTTATGGAGCCCTGCAAGGCCACCCGGCGCGGGGCGAGGAGTCCTTTGAAGTGGAGATCAACGGCGACGCCGATGTGCATTTGAGGATTCGTTCCTTCAGCAAACCCGGCAACTGGTTCTACTCGGCCGGGGGACTGGTGACCCGGGCAGCGCAGCGCCACGTTACTTCCCGGTACATTGAAGGGGCACGCCAACTCGCCGCGGAAGGACTACGCCCGTGATTTTTATCGTCGTCAAGTTCAAGGTCAAGCCGGAGTGGTCGGAGCGCTGGCCCGCTCTGGTGGCCGATTTCACCCAAGCCACACGGCAGGAGCCGGGCAACCTCTGGTTCGATTGGTCCCGCAGCCTTGAGGACCCGAACGAATACGTCTTGGTGGAAGCCTTCAAGGACGATGCCGCGGGCGAGCACGTCAACAGCGCGCACTTCAAGCAGGCCATGGCGGACATGCCCCAGGCCCTGGCCGAAACGCCCCGGATCGTCAGCCGCCAATTTGAGGGCGACGGCTGGGACCGGATGGGGGAGCTGGCCATCTGATGTGGATCGGCTGGATCGAATTCGACATCCTCCTGGGCGACGTCCAGAGCCTGAAGGAAAAGCGGTCCGTCGTCAGGCCACTGATAGCTGAAGTCAAGCGCCGTTTCGACGTCTCCGTCGCCGAGGTGGGGGATCACGACCAGTACCGGCGCAC
This sequence comes from Pseudarthrobacter siccitolerans, assembly GCF_030823375.1. NCBI lineage: Bacteria > Bacillati > Actinomycetota > Actinomycetes > Micrococcales > Micrococcaceae > Pseudarthrobacter > Pseudarthrobacter siccitolerans. The sequence continues at coordinate 3,423,397 of NZ_JAUSXB010000001.1, forward strand.
CCGGCTGGGCGTTGGCCTCGTGGCAGCAGACCGCGCGCACCTCGTGGAGGTGCTCGCCGCCGTCGAACGCCTGGTGGCCGGGCGCCCGGAAATCGAACTGCTCAGCGCGCGGCAGCGGGATCTGCACAGCGAGGATTAAACCAAGCAACGCGGGGTCACGTGGCGCCCATCCCGAGGGGATTCATGGGCGGCAGGTGACCCCGCGTTGCTTTTAGTGGGAAAGGTCAGCCGAAGTACTTCGGCAGCGTACCTTCGTGGGCTTCGCGGAGGGCGTCAAGCGACAGGCTCTGCACTCCGTTGATGTCCAGGGTTCCGCTGGCCGCGTCCACCACACCGATCCGGGTGTGTACGAAGCCGCGGGCGGTGCACATGTCCGTGAAGCGGACTTCCTCGGAACGGGGAACACCTACAACGGCACGGCCCTGTGACTCGGCGAAGAGCGCCGTGAACAGGTCCACGCCGTCCCGGTCCAGAACGTCCTGCAGCGCGATCCTGGCACCCACGCCGTAGCGCAGCGAGGACTCCACCAGGGCAGCTGCGAGGCCGCCTTCGGAGAGGTCGTGGGCAGAGTCGATCATGCCGTCGCGCGATGCGTTGATCAGGATCTCACCCAGGGCGCGTTCGGCGTCGAGGTCGACCTTGGGAGGCAGGCCGCCCAGGTGGCCGCGCATGTTGGCCCACTCGGAACCGTCAAGTTCCGCAGCCGTGGTGCCCAGCAGGTAGATGGCCTGGCCGTCCTCACGCCAGCCCGACGGCGTGCGGCGGGCTACGTCGTCGAGCTTGCCCAGCACTGCCACCACGGGGGAGGGGTGGATCGGCGTGGTGCCGGTCTGGTTGTACAGCGAGACGTTGCCGCCGGTGACCGGGATGCCCAGCACCATGCAGGCGTCGGACAGGCCGCGGATAGCCTCTGCGAGCTGCCACATAACGTCCGGGTCCTCGGGTGAGCCGAAGTTCAGGCAGTCGCTGACGGCCATGGGAACGGCGCCGGAGGTGGCGACGTTCCGGTAGGCCTCGGCCAGGGCAAGCTGTGCACCGTGGTAGGGGTCGAGGTAGGTGTAGCGGCCGTTGGCATCAGTGGCCAGGGCCACACCCAGGCCCGTTTCCTCGTCCACGCGGACCACGCCTGCATCGTCGGGCATGGCCATGGAAGTGTTGCCGCCCACATAGCGGTCGTACTGGTTGGTGATCCAGGACTTGGAGCACATGTTCGGCGATGCCACCAGTTCGGTGACGGCCTTGGCGAGCTCAGCCGGAGCGGAGGGCCGGCCGGCGTCCTGCACGGAGCCGGTGAAGGTGTCTGCCTGCACGGCGTCCTGCCACTCGGGACGGGCGAACGGGCGGTCGTACACCGGACCGTCGTGTGCCACAGTGCGGGGATCGACGTCGACGATCACCTCGCCTTCCCAGGTGATGATGAGGCGGCCGGTGTCGGTCACCTCGCCCAGCCAGGCGTACTCAACGGCCCACTTGTCCATCACGGCTTCGAACGCCGCAACGTTCTCCGGGGTGACAACGGCCATCATGCGTTCCTGCGACTCGGACATCAGGATCTCGCCCGGGGTCAGCGTGGGATCGCGCAGCAGCACGGAGGTCAGCTCAACCTGCATGCCGCCGTCGCCGTTGGAAGCCAGCTCGGAGGTGGCGCAGGAGATGCCGGCGGCGCCGAGGTCCTGGATGCCTTCCACCAGGGAGCCCTTGAACAGTTCCAGGCAGCACTCGATGAGGACCTTCTCGGCGAACGGGTCGCCCACCTGCACTGCGGGGCGCTTGGACGGCTTGGTGTCGTCGAAGGACTCGGAGGCCAGTACGGAGGCGCCCCCGATGCCGTCACCACCAGTGCGGGCACCGAACAGGACCACCTTGTTGCCCTTGCCGGACGCGTTGGCGAGGCGGATGTCCTCGTGGCGCATCACGCCAACAGCCAGCGCGTTCACCAGCGGATTGCCCTGGTACACGGAGTCGAACACCATTTCGCCGCCGATGTTCGGCAGGCCCAACGAGTTGCCATAGCCGCCGATGCCGGCAACGGCGCCATGCATGACGCGTGCCGTGTCCGGGTGGTCAATGGCGCCAAAGCGCAGCGGATCCATCACGGCCACCGGGCGGGCGCCCATGGAGATAATGTCGCGGACAATGCCGCCGATGCCGGTCGCGGCGCCCTGGTAAGGCTCAACGAACGACGGCGAGTTGTGCGACTCGATCTTGAAGGTCACGGCCCAGCCGTCCCCGAGGTTGGTCACGCCGGCGTTTTCGCCGATGCCCACCAGCATGTCCTTCTTCATCTCCGGGGTTACCTTTTCGCCGAACTGGCGCAGGTGGTTCTTGGAGGACTTGTAGGAGCAGTGCTCGCTCCACATCACGGAATACATGGCGAGCTCGGCACCGCTGGGGCGCCGGCCGAGGACCTTGACGATCTCGTCGAACTCGTTCTGCTTCAGTCCCAGTTCAGCCCAGGGCAGCTCCGTGTCCGGAGTCTTCGCCGCATGCTCAACGGTGTCGATATTGAATTTCTTGACCTGGGTGATGGCACCCGGGGCAGCGGTGGGCGAGGCGGCAGTAGACGTGCCTCCGCCGTCGGTGATCGAGCCTGTCGAGATCCCGGTCATTACTTGCCTCCCACAATCTTGGTCAAAACGGAGGTGAAGAAACCCAGCCCGTCGGTGTCGGAACCGCCGATTCCGTCCAGCGATTCGGGGCCGAAGCCGGCCTCAACGGCGTGCTCGGGGTGCGGCATCAGGCCCACCACGTTGCCTGCGGCGTTGGAGATACCCGCGATGTCACGGCGGGAGCCGTTCGGGTTGAAGCCCACGTAGCGGAACACCACGCGGCCCTCCGCCTCGAGGGCGTCCAGGGTCTTATCGTCCGCGAGGTACTGGCCGTCCTGGTTCTTCAGCGGAACGGTAATCTCCTGGCCCGCCTGGTAGTCCAGGGTCCATGCGGTGTTGCTGTTTTCCACGCGCAGAACCTGGTCCCGGCACATGAACTTCAGGTGGTCGTTCTTGATCATCGAACCGGGCAGCAGGTGCGATTCGGTGAGGATCTGGAAGCCGTTGCAGATGCCGAGCACGGGAAGTTTGGCGTCACTGTTGGCGGCGTCAATGATCCTGGACATCAGCGGGGCAAAGCGGGCGATGGCACCGGCGCGGAGGTAGTCGCCGTAGGAGAAGCCGCCCGGAATCACCACGGCATCCACGTCGCCAAGTTCCGTGTCAGCGTGCCAGAGTTCGACGGCGGTGCCGCCTGCGAGGCGCACGGCGCGGGCGGCGTCGCGGTCATCGAGGGTGCCCGGGAAGGTGACGACGCCGATCTTGGCCCCCGCGAGGCGCGGTTCGGCGGCGACGGCGATGGCCTCGCCGATCAGGGGAAGTTCAGTCATGTCAGGCCTCGACGACCTCGACGTTGACGACGTCCTCGATCACGGGGTTGGACAGCAGGGTCTCTGCGGCATCGCGCGCCTGGGCCAGGATGTCCTCGGTCACCTCGCCGTCGACGGTCAGTTCGAAACGCTTGCCCTGGCGGACAGAGCTGAAGCTGGTGAAGCCCAGCCGGGGGAGGGCGCCGACGATAGCCTTCCCCTGCGGGTCCAGAATCTCGGGCTTGGGCATGACGTCAACAACGATCCGGGGCATCCGGTAACTCCTGTGCGTGAGCTTGGGTAAGGGCGCAGCTCAGTGGTGCCGTCTCACGCCGTACCGGGGTGTCGGGGGACACACTTGTTAACCTTGTGGACGGGCGCTCCGCGAGCTTGCTAGTCCATTCTACCGGCCGGAGCGTCCCACCCCGCATTCGGCGGATTCCAGTCACAAGCCTTGGCTGGACTCCGTGGTTCATGGGGCAGCAGGCCGTGGCTCTGGAGTTGGGCCGGTGGTGTTACTAGGATTGCTGAATGGCTGAGAAATCGAGATCCGTACTGTTGCCGATGGTTGCCGCCGCAGTGTTCGCCGGGCTGGGGCGGATGGTGCTGCAAAAGGTCAAAGCGGACCGGCTTGCGCGTGAGAATCGGGTTGCCGGACCGGTGGACGAAAAGACCAGGCAATGGATCAGCGACGTGGTCCGAACACCCCGGTAACAGGTTCCGGGCGGCACTTGGTCCGAGCTCATCGGGGCGTCCTGCGGGGCGCCCTTTTTCCTGCCCCTTTGCACCTCCACGCGCTGCATATGACTGGTAAAGAAATCGCTTTTGTGCCCTATGTCATATTGAGCTATCAGTCTGTACCCTGTGAATCGGCTGGTCGTGCGGAATGACAAGTTCTGTAATTCCCCGCGTCAAGACCGTCATTTCGGGCCCGCAACCATGGCTGGGCCGGTACCTCGTGAAAGGGTTGCACGTGAGATCTACTGGAAAGAGCCCCTTGCGGGCCGGGGGATTCCGGAAGGCTGCGGCGCTGGCCGTGGGTTTGCCACTCCTCCTCACCTCGATGGCCGCAAACGCGGCCATCGCGGCGCCCGTCGGCAAGGATGTTGCTATCGGGGCACAAAATGCAGCGTCTGCCGGGTTCGCTGACGGCCGCTACATTGTTGTCCTCGCAGGTGCAGCAGCCGCGGCCTATGAGGGTGAGACTCCGGGGCTTGCGCCCACCAAGCCCCAGAATGGCCGCAAGCTGGACGCTGGAAGCCCCAACTACAAGGCGTACGACGCACACCTGCGCCAGCAGCAGCGGGACGTCGCTGCCAGCCAGGGGGTCACGCCGCAAAAGCAATTCACCGCTGCCCTCAACGGTTTCAGTGCCCAGTTGACTGCAGCGCAGGCCATGGAGCTGTCCAAGGACAAGAAGGTCCTGGCGGTGGCGCCGGACGTGGAGAATGCCCCTGACTACACCACCACGGACTTCCTCAAGCTGACCGGACCCGACGGTATGTGGGCCAAGCAGTTTGGTGGGGAAGCCAACGCCGGCAAGGGCGTGGTGGTTGGGGTCATCGACTCCGGCTATGCCCCCGACAACCCCTTCCTGCAGGGCGAACCCGTCCAGCCGTTGAGCGGCCAGGCGCAGGTGGGCGTCCCCTACCGCACCGCAGATGGCAAAATCGCCATGCTCAAGGCCGATGGAACTGTCTTCGAGGGTGAATGCCAGAAGGGCGAGGGGACGGGCGTGTCCTTCGACGGCTCGCTGTGCAACTCCAAGGTGATCGGCGCCAGGTACTTCGCTGACTCCTTCCTGCAGTTCGTAGCACCGGAGAACCGGGCCCCTGAAGAACTCATTTCCCCGGTGGACGTCGGCAGCCACGGCACCCACACCGCCACGACGGCAGCCGGGAACGCAAACGTGGAGCAGGTCTTGGACGGCACCAGCTTTGGCAAGAGCTCCGGGGTCGCCCCCGCTGCAAAGGTCTCCGTCTACAAGATCTGCTGGGAGGACACCAACCCTGACACGGGAGGCTGCTACTCCTCCGCCTCAGTGGAGGCAGTGGACGCCGCCATCAAGGACGGGGTGGATGTCCTGAACTACTCCATTTCAGGCAACAACAACAGCACCACCGATCCTGTGGCACTGGCATTCCTGAATGCTGCCGCCGCAGGGGTCTTCGTCTCCGCTTCGGCCGGCAACTCCGGCCCCACCGAGTCCACCGTCAACCACTCCGCACCCTGGCTGACCACGGTGGCCGCATCCACCTTCCCCAGCGATCTTCTTGGAACCGTCAAGGTCTCCGACGGCTCGTTGTACCGTGGAGCTTCGATCATGAAGTCCGAAGTGGCAGACAAGCCGGTTGTTGTCGCAGCCGCCGCGGCAGCTGCAGGTGCCGCCAATCCAAACCTTTGCGGCCCCGGTTCACTTGATGCTGCGAAGGTGGCGGGCAAGGTGGTGGTCTGTGACCGCGGCGTTGTGGACAGGACGGCCAAGAGCCAGGAGGTCCAGGACAAGGGCGGCGTCGGAATGATCCTGGTGAACCTCACCAGCAGCTCCGAAGATGCGGACAACCACGTGCTGCCCACCGTGCACGTGAATGCCCCGAAGAGCCTGGAACTGAAGTCCAAGCTGGAAGCCAACCCGGCACTGACCGTCAGCCTGGTCAAGGGGGACCTGACCGGTGAACCCCCGGCCGCGGCGCCGCAGGTTGCCGGGTTCTCCTCCCGCGGGCCAAGCCTCGCTTCCGGCGGTGACTTGCTGAAACCCGACATCGCGGCGCCCGGCGTCAACGTCCTGGCCGGCGTCTCCACCATCGGCAACCATGGAGCCCAGTTCGGCTTTATGTCCGGCACCTCGATGGCAGCACCGCACATCGCCGGATTCGGCGCGTTGGTGCTCAGCAAGCAGCCCCAGTGGACCCCTGCCATGGTCAAGTCGGCCATGATGACCACGGCCTACCCGTTGGTCAAGGCTGACGGCTCGCCGAACACGGATCCGTTCCAGGGGGGAGCCGGACACATTGACTCAACCCGTGTCCTGGATCCGGGCCTGGTCTACAACTCCGGCATCAAAGACTGGCTGGGGTTCCTCAACGGCCAGGGCGTGGACACCGGTGCCCCGCAGGCCGGGACCATCGCCGCCCGGGACTTGAACCTGCCCTCGATCGCGCTTGGCAGCCTGGTGGGCGAAGTCCAGGTCAAGCGCCAGCTGACCGCCCTGGTTCCCGGCATGTACCGGCCCGAAGTCAACCTGCCGGGCTTCAACGTCCAGGTGGAACCGCAATCACTGAATTTCGCCAAGTCAGGCCAGACGCGTGAGGTTACCCTGACCATCAGGAACGTCAGCGCCCCGGTGGGCAAGTTCAGCACCGGCAGCCTTACGTGGAAGGGCCCGCGCACCGTGAGCTCGCCGATCGCCATCCGGCCCGTGGACGCACAGATCGCACCGTCGTTCTCCTTCGACTCGGCAACCGGAACCGGCAGCGGGACCATGGAACTGGTCTCCGGGTCGGACAACCCCATCAAGGTAGGGGTGGAAGGCCTTGCTCCGCTGAGCCAGACTGCGATCACCAAGACCCCCGGGGAATACGCGCCGGCCAACGATGCGCACAACGCACTGCTCCGGGTGACAGTGCCGGAAGGAGCATCCTTCGCCCGCCTGGGTGTCCAGGCCCAATCCAACGACGTCGACTGGGACATGGTGGTCTACGCACCGAATGCCGCGGGAGGACTGACGGCAACCCAGGTGGCGACGGCTTCGGCCAGCGAGTTCCTGGATCTGGAGGCGCCGCGTGCCGGCACCTACTACATCGTGGCCAACCTATACTCCACGCCGGACAACGGGGCGGCCACGGCGACGGTTCAGGCCGTGACATTTGCCGGGGATGCGGGCAACCTCACGGTGGACCCCAATCCGATCGTGGCTCCCAACGGCACCGCCACCTCGGCCACACTGTCCTGGACAGGCCTGTCCGAAGGGGCCTACCTGTCGCGCCTGAGCCTGGGCGATAACGGCATCAGGACCTGGGTCAACGTCCAGGTGGGTGCAGCCTCGGCAGCCCCATCGGGAGCTCCACAAGTAGCCTTCGCGGACGGCGTCCCCGCGGCTTAGCAGCAGGCGTTTACAAAAAGCAGGATCCCGGGCGGTTGGACCGTCCGGGATCCTGCTTTTTGCCGGTAAATCTAGGTGCTGCCCCAGGCGCCACCTGTGCTGCCCAACAGGGGTGCCATTGCCTTCCACCGGGAGATTTCGCAGCCGTCCGTCCGCGTGAATACAGAATCGACCGGGCGCCCGTGGAACGTCCCGGTGACCAGGGCAACCTGCGGCCCGCCGTACTGCTGGGTGCACAGCCTGGGCGGCCCGGGCTTCGGGAAGAAGATGTCCTCACCGTGCTCCCGGACTGCTGCCAGCGCAGCTTCCGGATCCGGGAGGTTGCTCTCAGCGGAATGGCCGTCGTCGTCGGCCACCAGCCGAAAGAGGTATTCGGCTGCCTCAGGGGTTTCCCGAAGCCTGATGGTCAGGTCGATCATGACGCAGCATCTCCTGTGAGCGCGGCCAGCTCGAGGGCAAGCTTTTCACGGAGTGCGGCTGCCTCGGCGGCGAAAGAACGCTGGCGTTCCACGTAGGCGGCTTTGCCCTGCTGGGTTTCGATGGGAATGGCCGGGTAGCCCCACTCGGCAAGGTCGTACGGGGACGCCTGCATGTCCATGACCCGGATCCGCCAGGACAGCTCAAAGCAATCCATCACCAGTTCGCTGGGCAGGGCCGGCAGCAGCTTGTAGGCCCACTTGTACAGGTCCATGTTGGCGTGCAGGCACCCCGGCTGCTCCAGCTGCCGTTGAGTTTCACGGCTGGGTGCCAGTTCATTGAGCGGGACGGCATCCGGGGTGTAGAAGCGGAATGCATCGAAGTGGGTGCAACGGATCCGGTTGTCCTCCACCACCTTGTCCGTCCCGGCTGATCCGAGGCGCAGCTGCAGGTACTCGTGCCGCAGGTCGAACCGGTCCTGGTGGTAGACCATAGCCCACTCGTGCAGGCCGAAGCAGCCAAACTGGGCCGGGCGTGCAGCGGTACCGAGCAGGATGATGCCCGCAAAGGAGACCGCATCCTTGCGGTCGGCGAGAAAGCCGGCGCGGTCAAAGGTAACCGCGGTACTTCCAGGCGGCAGGCCCAGGGAGGCCAGCTCGCCGTCGTCGGGTGTCCGGTAGTGTTTCCAGCCACGGCGGACAGCCGCCTCCTTACCCACAAGGACGACGCCGGCACCCGGGTGCCAGCGCCGGAGCTGGCCTGGTTTCTGGGTGTAGTACGTGAAGAGGAAATCCTCCACAGGGTGCTTTTGCCCGGCGGAGCGCCGGGCAAGGTAGGGGTCCGCATAGCGGCCGACGCGCTGCTGGTGGGCTTCCTCCCTGGCCCGCCATTCGTCCGCCGCGAGGACTCTAATATGCTCCACCGGTGGCACCGATGACGTCCTGGGCAGCATTCCAGGCGCTGATTTCGCAACCGTTGGTGCGTTTGAAGACGTCATCGACAGGGACGCCGTCCACCACTCCGGTAACCGTGGCTTCCTGGGGACCGCCGTACTGCTGCGTGCACACCTGGTCAGTCCGGAGGGCCGGGGGAGCCAGCAGGGCCGCGTTTTCCTTCAGGGCTGCACAGCCGGCATCGGCGTTCGGGTGCTTGCTTTCAGAATCGGGCACGCCGCTGACGCAGACCAGGGTGTAATTGACCTCCGGCTCACCGGCCGATGGTTTGACGGTGATCGCCAGTTCGGCATTGCCCTGTCCGGGGCCGGCTGATGGTCCTGTAGCTGGCCCGGGTGAGGGGGCCGGGACAGTTGATTCGGCGTCCGGGGACGTGTTGCCGGAGGGGGTGGCCGATGACGATGCCGAAGAGGGGGCTGCGGGGCTGGGCGAGGCGTCACCGGACGGCGTGCCGCCGCCCTCGCCCGGCGAGCAGGCGGGCAACAGCAGGAGCGACGCCAACAGCAGCACTGTGGAGTGCACCTTGCCTGCCTGCAGATGGTGCCCGCGCCGTGGCCTGTCCGTCATGCTGCCATTCTACTGCCCCGGCCCCGCCCGCAGGCTAAGCCTGCCGGCCCTGGGAGGTAGCTTCGATAAGGCCCATCATGGATGCGTGCAGCTCGCTGACCTGGTCCCGCGTCAGGCCCAGGCGCTCCATCATGGTCCCGGGGACCTTAAGCGCCTCCTGTCGCAGCGCCGCACCCGCGGGGGTCAGGTCAACGGCGAGGGCGCGCTCGTTGCCGTCCACCCGCCGTCGTGAGATCAGGCCCGATGCCTCAAGGCGCCGCAGCAGGGGCGAGATAGTGGCCGGTTCCTGGGCCAGGGCATCACTGATGTTCCGCACTGTCCGGGGACTGGATTCCCAGAGGCACAACATCACGAGGTACTGCGGGTGGGTGAGGTTCAACCTCTCCAGTACGGGCTTGTAGGCTCCCACCACACTGCGGGCTGCCACTGTGAGGGCGAAGCACAGCTGATGCTCCAGGAGGAGGTCATCATCCTTCGGGGGGACAGTACCGGCAATGGTGCCAGCCGGGCTGGCGGTGGCAGTGCTGGTTGCAGGGTTCATCGGGACTCCAATTGTTAGTGCACTAACTATTAGCGTACACTGTTGTTGGTCAAGAGGTCACTGGAAGGAGTCGGTTCATGGGTAAGGCAAGCCCTGGAGGCAGGGGAAACGCTTCGCAGCGCTTCATGCGGGCAACGGGCAAGCTGCGGGCAGTTTTTGGTCCGGCCAGCCGCACGTCGCTGATCCATGACATGACGGAGGAAAACCGCCGGCTCCTGGCCCAGCGCGAGGCTGAAACCCAGCAGTGGGAGACCGTCACGCGCCCCGACGGCAGCACCTACGTGGTGCCCCGGAACCCGGAAGACAAATCACTTCGCTGACCCTGCTGCGGAAATTGGTGCCTGTTCAGCATCTGTTCTTCGCACCTGCTTCTTCCGCACTGCAGGTCCTTTTCAGGGCGCCGGGCGTAAAATAAGGGCACTGGCTCCGCCAGGAGCACGGGCATTTCTCTTTGGTACGGCTCTTTCCCCGGTATACGGGAAGGGGGTGGAAAACATGGCACATTTCATTGACGGGTTCATGAGCGTGACGGACAGGCTCCGCTTCCTCTTTGGCCCCGCCACGCGGGTGGACTCCAATTTGCCGGTAGTGCACAGGCATGACGAGTTCGAGCAGGCCTCGGAGGAGGAGCTGACGCACTTCATGGTGGAAAGCGACTCGGAAGGCCATCACTACGCGGTACGTCGCGACGACCTCCAGAACGAAGCCTGACCCAGCCGCCCCGGACAGCACTGCTGTGGCCTGACTCGAAAAAATGCACTGGTGACGGACTCAGTCCGTCACCAGTGCATTTTTTGTGTGGCAGGCAGCTTTGCAGCGGAACCCTTTGCTGTGCGGAGCGGCTAGCGGCCGGTGCCGCCGTACACCGTGGCTTCACTTTCGCTGTCCAGCTCAAAGGCCCGGTGGATTACCCGCACGGCCTCGTCCAGCAGGTCGGCGTGGGTAACAACCGAGATGCGGATCTCCGAGGTGGAGATCATGTTGATGTTGATGCCGGCGCCCGAGAGTGCCTTGAAGAACGTGGCGGAGACGCCGGGGTGGGAGCGCATGCCGGCACCGATCAGGGACAGCTTGCCGATCTGTTCGTTGTACTCGATGGTCTCGAAGCCGATCTGGTCCTGGGCTGCATGCAGCGCTGCCAGGGCGTCGGCGCCTTCAACGATGGGCAGCGTGAAGGAGATGTCCGTCCGGCCGGTGCCGTGGGTGGACACGTTCTGCACAATCATGTCGATGTTCGAGTGCGCATCGGCAATGACCTGGAAGATGGCGGCAGCCTTGCCGGGAATGTCCGGAACACCAACAACGGTGACCTTGGCTTCGGAACGGTCGTGCGCGACGCCGGAGATGATTGGCTGCTCCAAGGCAACTCCCTCTTGTGTGGTGATCTTGTCTTCGGCGCTGGGGATGACCCAGGTGCCTTCATGCTGGCTGAATGACGAGCGGACGTGCAGCGGCACGCCGAACCTGCGCGCGTACTCGACGCAGCGAAGGTGCAGGATCTTGGCTCCTGAGGCTGCGAGTTCAAGCATTTCCTCGCTGGAGATCGTGTCGATCTTCTGGGCCGAGGGCACCACGCGCGGATCCGCGGTGTAGATACCGTCCACGTCGGTGTAGATTTCGCAGACATCGGCCTCGAGGGCCGCTGCCAGCGCCACAGCCGTGGTGTCGGAACCGCCGCGGCCAAGGGTGGTGATCTCGTTCGTGGCGCGGCTCATGCCTTGGAAACCCGCCACGATGGCGATGTTTCCCTTATCGAGCGCGGTGCGGATCCGGTGGGGGTCGACGTCGATGATCCGGGCCTTGCCGTGGATGCCGTCGGTGATCATGCCGGCCTGGGAACCGGTAAAGGACTGGGCAGAGGCGCCCAGCTTGTTGATGGCCATGGCCAGGAGTGCCATGGAGATGCGCTCACCGGCGGACAGCAGCATGTCCATTTCGCGGGCAGGGGCGGAGTCGGTCACCTGGGCAGCGAGGTCCAGGAGTTCGTCAGTGGTGTCGCCCATGGCAGAGACCACAACGACTACTTCATTGCCGGCAGCATGGGCGTCCACAACGCGTGCAGCCACCCGCTTGACGCCATTGGCGTCCGCCACCGAGGACCCGCCAAATTTCTGCACGATGAGCTGTTTGGTCACGGCGCCGCCGGCGGGCAGCCCCTGCGGCTGCGTTGCGTTGTGCACTTCGGTAGTGGGCGTACTCATGCGCGAACCTTTACTGGATCAATTTGGAGTCCGGCCAGGCAGCCGTAATGCTGTGTGGCCCTGACCCGGGGGAACTAGCGCCATTGTTGGCGCGACTTCTTCGCACCAGTTTATCGCCGCCCACGGCCAGGGGTTGAATTGTGACCGAATATCAGCCCGCAGGGCGCCTGCCGTCACGCTCTGCGGGCGTACGCTCAAAACCGTCAGCATGCATCACAAACTGTGGGGGACAGGTGCGCAATACATGGCAATGATTTCTGAGTTACCGGACGGTGTGGCCGGGCGGGAGCCCGGCGGCGGCATCACGGCCCGGGCGGTGACCCGCAGCTTCGGCGCGGTGCGCGCCGTTGAGCATATGGACTTCCACGCACCGGCGGGCAAAGTGACAGCCCTGATCGGCCCGAACGGGGCCGGCAAAACAACGCTGCTGCTGATGCTGGCTTCGTTGCTGGCACCGGACGAGGGCAGCATCAGTGTGGGCGGTCTCGATCCGCGCCGGGACCGGGCGGCAGTGCGCCGCCGGCTGGGCTGGATGCCGGACACCCTGGGAGTGTGGGAGTCGCTGACGGCACGGGAAGTCCTCACCCAGATGGCCCGCTTCTACCGGCTTCCCGCCCAGGGCATCGGGCAGCGCGTTGCGGAGCTGCTTGAACGGGTCCGGCTGGACGACCTTGCCGACCAGCCGGCGCGGGTGCTCTCGCGCGGGCAGCAGCAGCGGCTTAGCCTTGCGCGGGCCCTCATCCACGACCCTTCCGTCCTTTTGCTCGACGAGCCGGCATCGGGCCTGGACCCCGGCTCCCGGGTGGAGCTTCGGCTGATGCTGCGGCAATTGGCGGCCGAGGGCAAGGCAGTGGTGGTTTCGTCCCACGTGCTCAGCGAACTTGATGAAATTGCCGACGGCGCGGTGTTCGTCAACAGGGGCCGTACCGTCAGGCAGCAGACCACTGAGCAGGCTGCCGCCGCCGGGCGGAGGTATGCCGTTACCGCTTCGGACATGGCGGCACTCGCTGCCAAACTCACCGGACTTGGCCTGGCGTTCCGCCTCGAGGACGGACGCCGTCCGGCTGTCAGCCTGATGCTCGGCGACGACAGCGATGCCGAACGGCTGCTGCGTGAGCTGGTGATGGCCGGCGTCGGGGTTAATTCCTTTGCCCCTGCAACAGGCGCCCTTGAAGAGACGTACATGAGCCTCGAAGGGGAGCAGGAATGAGCCACGTGACAGAGAACCGGCAAGACAGAGCCGGCAGGACAACTGGCGGCTACCTGCCCGGTATCCGGGACGTGGTGGTGCTTGAGCTCAAGCAGCGGCTGCGGTCCCGTGGCTGGTACATCATGCTGGCCATCTGGTTTGTCCTGACGGGCCTGGTGACCTGGCTGACGTGGGCCAGCTGGAATGCTTCCCAGGAGGCGCAGCGCGCCTATTCCGGTTACGTGGCGCCTCCGGAGACCGGGCCGGGGTCCATGATCTTTGAGGTGGTCCTGGCCTTTGTCCTGCTCTTTGCCTTGCTGGTTGCCCCGGCGCTGTCCGCAAACGCCGTCAACGGTGACCGGGCCGGCGGCACGCTGGCCATCCTCCAGGTAACGCTGCTGCAGCCCGGCCAGATCCTGTGGGGCAAATTCGTTGCGGCCTGGGCGGCGGCCCTGGCCTTCCTGGTGGCCAGCACGCCGTTCCTGGTGATCGGCGTGGCACTGGGCGGCATGACCCCGGGGCACGTGCTGGTGGCGTTGCTGATGCTTGCGCTTGAGGTGGGGGTTGTCTGCGCCGTCGGTGTTGGCATTTCCGCGCTCGCCGGGCGGCCGCTGTTCTCGATAGTGGTCACGTACCTGGCCGTGGCTGCGCTTGCGGTGGGCACCCTGATCGCCTTTGGGCTGGGAACCGGGCTTACCCAGGGCACCATCATGGCAAACCAGCCGCAATACCGCGCGTATGAGCAGCTCAGCAGCGGGCCGGCGGAGCCGCAGTACACGTGTTCTGGACCGCTGCAGGAGCAGAGGGTGATGCGGACCGAACGGGTTGCCTGGCTGCTGGCCATGAACCCTTACGTCGTGGTCGCTGACGCGATCCCCTACCCCGACCGGGCCGGCCAACAGGGGTTCCGCTCTGTAGGAGCAATTGAAAGTATCAGTCAGGGAGCGCGCTACGCACTTGCCGGTCCTGAAGGTACTTATCCGTGTGCCAACGGGGAGGTCAAGCCGCAGTATCTGGCGCAGTCAACACCGATGTGGCCGCTGGGGCTGGGCCTGCAGCTTTTGGTGGCGGCGCTCCTCATGTGGCTGGGTTGGCGGGCCCTCCGCACCCCCGCCCACAGACTGGCGCGCGGAACCCGCATAGCCTAGTTCCTCCTGTGGACAGGCCCGGTGCCGTGGGCCACGATGGACTGATCAGCCCGCGGGCTGGGCCTGTTTCCGGAGGGGCTTGAACTGTGGCTGGTGACGAACGGCAGGATGGAAGCCGGCGGGGCGAAGAACCCGTGTACGAAGTCATTGGGGCAGGCCGGCTGAATCCTCCTGCGGCTGAGGACGAGGACGGCCTGCCCGGCGGCCCGGGCGCCGCCCGGGTGATCCTTGGCCAGGCCCTGCTGGACATCGCCGGGTCCTTCCGGTCAGGACGGTTCTGGTGCCAGGGGGCCATGATTCTCCTGGCATCCCTGGGCGCTGCGCTGTTGACGGTGGTGTTGGCGACAGGAGGTAATGTACCGCCTGATGCCTTCGGAGGCGCGTACATTCTGACGGCGGCTGTGCTGGTTGTGGTTTCCTGCGTGCTGGCCCTCCGGTGGGGACGCCATCCGGGCATAACGGAGGAAGGACGGAAACGTCCGGGAGCCGGACCGTTCCTGCACTGGACCGTAGCCTGTGGCCGGGGTGCCGCCTTTGCCGCGCTGTCCGCATTCTTCCTGCTTGGCCTGGCCCTGGCAACGAAGTCGTCACCCGCCTTGGCCGGAGTCGCGGCAGGCCTGGCCCTTCTGGAGTTCCTGGTTTTTGGCGCGATCGGGGCGGGCACCTTGTGGTGGTTCAGCAAGAACACGGGACGGGTGGTCGCGTGGAGTGCGTCCCTCCTGCTCCTGGCAGGAAATGTGCTTGCTGTTGCGCTGCTGCTTCCCGCCGTTCGGACCTCCGAGCACGTCCTTGTGGCGGTCAACATCGAACGCGATGACTCCGGGTGGTTGCTGTCGTGGCAATGCCTGCCCGAGCTGCGGGGCTCAGCTGAGGTCTATCACAGCGAGCGGATCGCCTGGATCGCTGCAACCAACCCGCTGGTCCTGTTCACCGTCCTTGCCGCTGAATCCGCTCCCCAGGATGACGCGCTGGCGTGGCTTCCGCGGGAGATGCAAAACGCGGCTGACGGCTCCCAGGTTCCCTGTGTGGAGGGCCAGGAACGCGACCGCACAGCAGTGGAATCACCCCTGGCAGCGGTCGGTATCGCCCTGCAACTGGCCGTAGGCGGGGTGTTCCTCGCCGGCGGTTCCATAGCTGCCAGGCACAAAGCCGCCTCAGGGCGATAAGTTCGGACGGTTTAGCCGAAACGTCAGCAAGGGGAGGCCTTTGCCCGCTCGTTCCCCGTCTGCGGGGAGAACCGGGTCACTCTGGAACCCGAGACTCCGGAGAAGCCGGAGGGACGGAGTGTTCGGTTCATAGACTGCCGCTGCAACCGTGTTGATCCCGCACTGCGTGAAGAGCCACGTCACCAGGGCAGCGGCAGCTTCACGTGCGTAACCGTGGTGGTGGTAATCGGGGTGCAGGACATAGGCCAGGGCAGCATGTCCGGCGGGATGTTTTCCGGGGGCGAGTACCCCCGGACCTGAGACCGCTGCGCTGTTCCAGGTGCGCGCATCCCCGATGACGTTTCCCGATTGCCGCAGGGTGATGGCCCAGCAGTAGTTGAACCAGGTGCCGGTGGATGCTTCGGCCAGGGCCAGGAGCTCCGTCAGCCTTTCCCTGTTGGCATCAACGGAGAGTGGTTCGTGGGAGAGGTACCGGGTGGCAGCGGGATTGCTCCGGTAGCTGTGGATGGCGGCCTCGTCCGAGCCCCTGATCAGCCGCAGGACAAGCCGCTCGGTGAGCAGCGGCATGATCTCGCGCGGAGGCATTCTTTTTACCCAGCTCAGGTGAGGGCGTTGCGGCGGCCCTCGAAGGCCCGCCCCAGCGTGACCTCGTCCGCATACTCCAGATCGCCGCCAACCGGAAGTCCGGACGCGAGCCGGGTCACGGCGATCCCGATGGTCTTCAACATCCTGGCAAGGTAGGTAGCCGTTGCCTCTCCCTCCAGGTTGGGATCGGTGGCGATGATCACTTCCTGGATGGCGCCGTCGTTCAGCCGGGTCAGGAGCTCGCGGATCCGCAGCTGCTCCGGACCGATGCCGGCGATCGGGTTAATGGCTCCGCCCAGTACGTGGTACCGGCCCCGGAACGACCGGGTGCGCTCCACCGCGAGAACATCCTTGGATTCCTCCACCACGCAGATCACTGCGGGATCACGCCGGGGGTCACGGCAGATGTTGCAGAGTTCCTGCTCCGTGACGTTGCCGCAGACGGTGCAGAATTTGACCCGTTCCTTCACGGTGGTGATGGCTTCCACCAGCCGCTTCATGTCCTGCGGGTCCGCTTCAAGGATGTGGAACGCCAGCCGCTGTGCGGATTTGGGGCCCACGCCGGGAAGGCGTCCGAGCTCGTCAATCAGCTCCTGGACAGCACCTTCGTACACGTTTTCCTCTTTAGCTAGGGGCGGATAGTTGATCAGTAGCGCGGCGGCACGGGGCTGCCGTCGAGGGAACGTTCCTCGATCAGCTTTCCGCCGAGGATACGTTCCACCGCGGCACGGCCGAAGACACCGGATGCCTCAATGGTCTCATCGTCGGGGCTCGGGATGTCCTGGACGTAGGTGGCTGAGGCCGGGATGGCCCGCGCCGGGGCTTTTGCCCGGCCTGCCTCGGCCTCGGGGCTGTTGGACAGACGCTGGTAAAGGCTCTGCCGTGTGCCTGTTGGGGCAGGGGACACCACCGGAGCAGGCGAGGCCACGGGTACAGCCGGCGCTAGCGCGGCAGCGGGAGCCGGCCGCGCCGCCGGAACCGGCGCGGTGGCGGGAGCGGCTGAGGCCATGGCGAACTCCCGAGACGGTTCCGGCGCAGATCCGGAAGGACCTGGGCTTGAGAGGCCTGGGTTTGAGCGATCCGGGCTGGAGGGAGCTGAACCGGGGGTAGCCATATTCATGCTGCCAGGAACGGAGGGCACGGGTTCCATGCGCTGGCGTGCCGCCTGGGCCGTCGAAGGTGCAGGTGCTGCCAGGCCCCACTCGGCGTCTACAGCGGCGGCCGCGCCGGTGACCGGTATCGACGGGGGAATCTGCGCAACAGCCGGCTCGTAGTGGTGGGTTGGAGCGGCGGCAGCAGGTTCCTTGTCCGGAAGGCTGGCAGCCGGCGCTTTGCCCAGGTTGCTGTCCTCACCGATCACCCAGACGCCCGGCGCCTGCTCTACAGCACGGGTCCAAGGGTCGTGCGATGTATCTCCGGCAGGTGCAGGCTTGGCGGACAAGGGTCCGGTGCTTGCCGGGGTCCCGCTGTTTGCCCGGGTTCCGGGCCGGGTACCCGGCAGGTCTCCAGCGGCTGAGGCGGCAGCTGGACCGGCTGCCCCGGGGTCTTCGCCGCTGCGCTCGCTGGCCCCGCCAGTCCCGCCAGCCCTGGCGGTACGTGCTTCCGGACGCCCCGAAGGGTCCCAGTCCATGGGAGGCTCTTCATCCAGCGGGGGAGCGTCTTCGTCCCGGGGCGGACCCCAGTCGTCATCCGAGTACGAGTAGTCACCGGCAGTGCTGTAAGGATCGGCCTGAGCCGAAGAGACCTGGGCCGAAGGAACCTGGGCCGAAGGGGCGGCGGGAGGGGCTGCCGCAGCGCGTGCTGGCGGGACGGCAGAAGAGGCCGCCGCAGCCTGGGGCGAAGGGGCGGCGGGAGGGGCTGCTGTCGGTTCAGCCGAATCAAGCTGAGCCGACGGGACCGGGGCAGGGGCAGGGGCCGGTTGAGCCTGGGAAGGGCGGTTGACTGGTTCAGGCTGAGCCGGGAACTCACCGGCGGCAGAGGCACGCTGGACCTTGCCCCCTTGGGGTAGTCCGGCTGCTGGCGCGGCAGTACGCCCGGCGGGGGCGTCGGCCTCAACGCTTCCCGGAGTCGACCCCTGGCCTGTCCCCGACGACGCGGGGGATGTTGTGGCCGCCTCGGCTGGCGGGGACGACGGCGCGGGGGCCAGTCCCCAGGCAACGTCAGCTGACGTTGCCGGGGCGGGCCGGCTAGCGGGTGCTTTTGGGTTTGGTTCAGAGCTCGCCCGGTCGCCGCCGGCCACCGCGGTGATCTGGCAGTCGATACCCATAGTCTTGTGGATTGCCTGCCGCAGGTTTTCCGAATGGTCTGCCCGGCCGAAGGCGCCCGCGAGTCCGGACGTGGTGAACGAAAGAGTAAGTGTGTGTCCGTCGAAGGCGCTCACTTGGGCATTGGGCTCAACGAGTGCCCAGGTGCTGCGCTTGATCCTCGTCAGTGTCTGCAGGACGTCCGGCCACGCGCGGCGCAGCACTTCGACGTCGCCCATAGCTGCCGGCGGAGCGCCGGGAACGGAGGCAGCCGGACCCGCAGGCGCCGTCCCGGGTTGAGCAGGCCCAGCGGGAGCTGTTCGGGAATCAGAGTGCGCAGTTGGGGTGGGCTCCGGCAGCACGTCAGGAGCGTTCCGGGCATCGGGTCCTGCAGCCTGCGTAGTGCCGGTTGACCGTGCCCCCTGAGTTTGGCCCCCTGCAGGAGCTGCGGTTCCGGGGTCTGCTGTAGGGGGAACTGCGCTGTTGGACACTGCGGCGGGGGCAGGCTCCGCGTTTGGGCGCGCACCAGCCGGGGCGGGGCGGGTCCCTGCCGGAGCCTCAACGGGCCAGTCGCTGGTGCTAACACGGGGCGGTGTCAGGGGAGCGCGGGTTCCGTCGTCCGTGGGAGCGGAACCGGCGGCAGGCGTGGTTTCCGGGGCTGCTGCAGCAGCAGGCTCGTGCCGTGCAGGACCGGATACAGCAGGTTCGGCAGGCGCGGAGGCTGCGGGTACCGTTCGTGCCGGCTCCGCCCGGACGGAGCCGGGGCCGGATGCAGGGGGAGACACGTCGCCCGATGCTGGGGCCGGTGCGGCATTCCCACCAGCGGCGTCCTGACCTGCCGGTGCAGGCTGGTGCCCCGCCACCACGGCGGCGGGAGTACCGACGTCGTTTCCGGCGTAATTGAGCCGGCGTTCCACGCGGTCAATCCGCGCTGCCATGCCGCGCTCGTTCTGCTCTGAACTGGGCAGCAGTATCCGGGCACACAGGAGCTCCAGGTGCAGCCGGGGGGAGGTAGCGCCAGTCATTTCGGTCAATGCCGTATTGGTGACGTCTGCGGCGCGGGACAACTCGGCGCCGCCAAGGTTGTGGGCCTGGTTCTTCAGGCGCGCGATCTGGTCGGCAGGCATGCCGCGGAGGATGGTCTGCGCGCTTTCGGGCATGGCCTGGACAATGATGAGGTCGCGGAAGCGTTCCAGCAGGTCCTCGACGAACCGGCGCGGATCATGGCCGGTCTGGATGACCCGGTCCACGGCGCGGAAAACGGTGGCAGCGTCCGATGCGGCAACCGCCTCCACGACGTCATCCAGCAACGAAGCGTGAGTGTAGCCGAGGAGCGCAACGGCAAGTTCGTAGTCCAGGCCGTTGGGCCCGGCACCCGCCATCAGCTGGTCCAGGACAGAAAGAGAATCACGGACAGAACCGCCGCCGGCACGGATCACCAGCGACAGTACTCCGGGCGCCACCGGGACATTCTCCTGGTTGCACAGAAGTTCCAGGTAGGCCATCAGCGGCTCGGGCGGCACCAACCGGAAGGGATAGTGGTGCGTCCGGGAGCGGATGGTGCCGATGACCTTGTCCGGCTCAGTGGTGGCGAAGATGAACTTGATGTGTTCCGGTGGTTCTTCGACGATCTTCAGCAGGGCGTTGAATCCGGCGGACGTCACCATGTGGGCTTCGTCGATGATGAAAATCTTGTAGCGGTCCCGCACGGGAGCGTAAGTGGCCCGCTCGCGCAGGTCCCGCGCGTCGTCCACGCCACCATGGCTGGCGGCGTCGATCTCGATGACGTCCAGCGAACCGGACCCGCCGCGGGCGAGCTCAACGCAGCTGGGGCAGGTGCCGCAAGGGGTATCCGTGGGGCCCTTGGCGCAGTTCAGGCAGCGCGCCAGAATTCGTGCTGAAGTGGTTTTTCCGCAGCCCCTGGGGCCGGAAAACAGGTAAGCATGGTTAACGCGGTTTTTCCGCAAAGCCGTCATCAGCGGCTCGGTGACATGCTCCTGCCCGATAACGTCAGCGAACGAGTCTGGACGGTATCTGCGGTAGAGGGCGGTAGTAACTGTCACAGAGAAAACCCTACCAATCCGGGCTGACAGTCTGCCGCCCTGTGGGGGAATAGTAAAGACCCCCCATGCACCCGCCAGAGCCCATTTACCCTTGCTACCTTCCGGTCCTGGGGGAGTTCAACAGGATGACGCCACATGAGGGGCCGCCAGTTACTTTACCCGAAGTTCAGGCACGACTCGAATCGGCCTCCCGAGAGCGCCAGCCCTCAACCTTCCAGCTCATCAGGGCAGGTTCCTCATAGGGGTGCGCGGCCCACAACGCCAGGACCACGGCGTCAAGCAGCGGGCGTTCCACGATGCACTCAACCCGGTCCTCGGCCGCTTCCTCCGGAATGCCGACCCGCCCTTGGTATGGGTCGGCGCCGTCGCGTGGAGTGAAACGGCCTGTTCCCCGGGAGGTGAAGGAGCAGTGTGAGTAATTTCCAATCCGGCCCGCGCCGGCATCTCCAATTGCCTTCAGGACCCGTTCTGTGTGCGTGACTGGAACGTAAAACACCAGGTTGTGCAGTTCACTCATGCCTCCCATGGTTCCGCATCTGGCAAGCCAAGGCTGGAAATTCATTGCTTATCCACGCGCCAGCCACGATCATGGGTATGTACACCGATTGGGGCAATCTCAAGATTGTGAGCTGCGAGGCCTGGCTGAACGGGGCCGGACCCGGCAGCTCAACGGGGTTCCGATGGAATGGGCGCGTTGGGGGCGTCCATTTCTGGTTAAGCCCTGTACAGCGCCCTCATGGGAGCGGCCGGGGAAGCCGCCAAAACAGGGCCAGCCGCGGCCAATTGGGCGAAGCGGAAAACATCAGGTAGTCTAGTACCTGCTTTTGATTCAGAAGCAGCTGGAGAATTCGCCTAGCGGCCTATGGCGCACGCCTGGAACGCGTGTTGGGTTAACGCCCTCGGGGGTTCAAATCCCCCATTCTCCGCCGGTTGGAACCCGGTCCCGCACTGTCGGGACCGGGTTCTTTCGTTTCCCCCCGTCCACCGTCCGGCTGTTTTTAACGCCGCGCTTCGACCTCCTCAAGGCCCAGCCGGCGGAGTCGTTCCCTGGCTGCCAGTTCACTGGGGCCGCGCTGGCCCAAAGCAAGGCGGACGACGCCGAGCACCACTTTGGTGGACAGCTTCACCGGGAGCGGGAATGCGCCCAGCCGTGGCACGGAAAGGCCGAGCATTTGACGGTATTTGGGCTCCAGGCTGTAGACCGCTCCGGCGAACAGAACACGGTATCCGGGCCGAAGCATGGGATTGAGCGGTGGCTTCCGGATGAATTCCACAGTCTCTTCCACTTGGCGGTCCACGCGCAGCTCACCGTTCTGGTACCACCGGTCGAGTTGGGCCCGCATGGCGGCTTCGGTAAGTGGCGGATCCTCGACGCCCATCAGCATCCCGGCTTGCGCCCATTCACGAACGTAGGCATCGGGCCCGCCGGGGATGGGCCCGCCCCATAATTTGTGCGCTGTGAGGAACGCGTCCGTAAACGCTATGTGGATCCAGCTGGCCAGTTCGGGGTCATTGGCACTGTAGTTGCGGGGTGCTCCCTGATTATCCACGAAGCTGCCCTGTACCGGCTCGTGGAGGCGCTGCACGCGCCGGGAAGCTTCCGCGGCGGCGGACTTGGACCCGTAGGTCACGGTGAAGATCCAGCGGATGGTCGATGCCAGGCGGGCGAGGGGGTCCTCGCGGAAGTTGGAGTGCTCGTGCACTCCGGCAAGGGCGCCCGGGTGAAGGGACTGCATCAGCAGTGTCCGGATGCCGGCCACTATCGGAGACATGGAGCCGTGGACAGCCCACACTGCTGAGCCCGGGAGGTGGTAGCCGGGGTCGTCCCCTTCCGCCAGCTTCGTCACCCAGTCAGGGGCCGAATCGGCCGTGCCGGTAAACGTCTTCTTGAGTTCGTCCTGCCATTTCCGAAGGAAGCTGTGCATATCCCATTGTTGCCGTGGGGGAGAGGCGGGGCTAGGGGTGTCAGGTACCGCAAGGTTTGCTCAATTATTGGCGCCGAGCGGCGTGATGGGGTTCACAGGCTTCCGGCCGTATGGTCCCATGGGACATACCGTCAAGACACCGGGCGGTTGATTATGTTCTGGAGTCAGTCTTTTGGGGAATCATCGGAGACCAGATAAGCACCCTCGGCCGCACCTTCTTTATGGTTCCCTCGTGCGCGCTTTCGCGGCGACGGGTGCCCTTGCCCTCTCCGTCTGGGCTCTGAACCTTTCGGGAAGCGCGGAGGAATGGACTGCCGCGCCCACTGGGCCGGCGAGCCGGGCTGCCTTATCTGCCGGCCCTGATGCCGTTACGGCGCTGTCTGCACGCCAGGGTGAAATGCCCTCCGGCGTTGTTGGCGCCGGTAGTCTGCCGTCTGCGATCGTCACCGATCCACAGGCTCTGGTTCCTTTTCCCCATGCGGCAGTAGGAAGTTACGCGGGGGACGGTTCGGTGCCGCTGACGGTGGGGGCCGCCGGGCTGGGAAGGCCCGCGGCCGGCTTCCTCCGGGCGCCCCTTGAACTGCTCATCGCCAGCTCGCCCTTTGGTCTCCGGGTGAGCCCTCTGTCCGGGGCCGCGGGCGACTTCCACCTCGGCCAGGACTATGCCGCACCGTGCGGAACGAAAGTGTATGCCGCCGATTCGGGAGTGGTCCGCGCCGCCGGATGGCACCCGTGGGGCGGGGGCAACCGGGTGGAGATTGACCACGGCAACGGCTTGATCACCACGTACAACCATTTGGAAGCCATTGCTGTGCGCACGGGCGACAGGATCAACGTTGGACAGTTCATCGCCGAAGTGGGTACTACGGGATGGTCCACAGGATGCCACCTGCACTTCGAAACCATCCTTAATGGGCGCCATGTCAGTCCGCTGACGTGGGAGCTGCTGCCGCTGCGTCCCCTTGCAGACAACGGAGCCGACGAGCTGAAAAACTACGCGCCGGGCAGCGGTTCCCCATTGGGATGGCTTCAGTGGATCATACCTGTCGGCTTTGGTCCGGGCGACCCTGAGGGTGACGGCGGTGCAGAAACGCCTGCGACGCCGGCCTCCCTGTCTTTGGCGGCGAGCGTGCCTGCTCCAGGTGTACCGTCGCCGTCGCCCAGCTGGAGCGTGACGACGTCGCCGACGTCCACGTCGCCGACCGGTACGGTGTCGCCGTCGCCGACTTCGACTGCGTCACCGACGTCCACATCGCCGACCGGTACGGTGTCGCCGTCGCCGTCGCCGACTTCGACTGCGTCACCGACGTCCACATCACCGACCGGTACGGTGTCGCCGTCGCCGACTTCGACTGCGTCACCGACGTCCACATCGCCGACCGGTACGGTTTCGCCGTCGCCGTCGCCGTCGCCGACTTCGACCGCGTCACCGACGTCCACATCACCAACCGGTACGGTATCGCCGTCGCCGAGTGAGCCGTCCCCTACGCCGACTGAGGCGTCGTCTCCGGCACCTTCGCCGATTGAGACGTTCGTGACAACTGCGCCGGTTGAGCCGACGCCGATTCAGACGTTCACGACATCTGCGCCGGTTGAGCCGACGCCGATTGAGACGTTCATGACATCTGCGCCGGTTGAGCCGACGCCGATTCAGACGTTCACGACATCGGCGCCGGTTGAGACGTCCCTGGCACCTGCGCCGGTTGAGCCGCCGCCGATTGCGCCGACAGCGACACCGTCACCGACCTCGCTTTCCCCGACCGGGGCTGCTGACCCCACGGATCCGGCGCCCACGGCGTCACCCTCCCTTCCTGCCACCGATTAGCCGTCGGCTGAAGCGACGTCCGTCCGGGTTCCTCACTGTCTTCGGCACCGGCGGAGCCCTGGAGCCGGGGCCAGGAAACGTTGCCGCAAAACGGGCCCAGGAAACGTCCAGCCCGGACCAGTACTCTGATCCATTGGCAACGAATCCGACTTATGACCAACTTCCTGAGGACGCAGCCCGTGACACCCTTGTACCCGATCCCGCTGACCCTGAACGACGGGACCGAGACTGATTTCGGCAGGTTCAAAGGGAAGGTGGTGATGGTGGTCAACGTCGCCTCCAACTGCGGCCTGACACCGCAGTACGCCGGGCTTGAGGCGCTGTACGGGAAGTTCCGCGACCGTGGATTCGACATCCTCGGTGTCCCGTGCAACCAGTTCGCAGGCCAGGAGCCCGGCAGCGACAGCGAAATCGCGGAGTTCTGTGAGCGGAACTATGGTGTGACCTTCCCTCTTACGGTCAAGGCCGACGTCCGCGGCAAGGACCAGCACCCGCTCTACGCTGAGCTGACCAAATTCAGGACGGGGCTGCTGGGCCGGGACTGGTGAAATGGAACTTCGAGAAGTTCCTGGTGAACCGGGACGGCGAAGTGGTGGCCCGCTTCGCGCCGACCGTCGAGCCCGATTCAGCCGAAGTCATCGACGCCATCGACGACGCCCTGGGCTGAGCCTGCGCTTTCCCGAATTAATCCAAGGAATGCGCAGTTCTTTTATCTTTTTCCACACCGGTTTCGGCGATTCACCCAAAGTTTGCCAAATGTCTGATTGGATAAAGATTACTGAAGGGTACAAGGGAAGAGCAGCTTCCCCCCGACCACAGAGGCAGCAATGGAGCACATCGAGGCCGAGCATCCCCGGCCACGCCACTTCCTACTCCACCTGAGCGATCCCCACTTGTTGGGAGGTCCGGATCCCCTCTACGGCGTCGTAGACAGCGAACAGCGGCTCCTGCAGCTCTTCGAAGAGGTCAAAGCATCCGGCGCGAGGCCGGAAGCGGTCATCTTCACCGGAGACCTCGCGGACAAGGGCGATCCGGAAGCCTATGTAAAGCTCCGGGCCATCGTTGAGCCTGCCTGCCAGGACCTGGGTGCGGAGGTCATCTGGGCCATGGGAAACCACGACAACCGGGCGAACCTCCGGAAGGGCCTGCTGGACCAGCCCGGCAACGACGACCCCCTGGACCACAGCTACTTCATCAACGGCCTGCGCGTCATCACCCTGGACACGTCAGTCCCGGGCTTCCACCATGGCGAACTTGATGACTCCCAGCTCGACTGGCTGGCGCAGGAACTGGAGACCCCGGCCCCTGACGGCACCATCCTGGCGCTCCACCACCCGCCTGTCCCCTCCGTGCTGGACCTTTCGGTCCTGGTGGAGCTGCGCGACCAGGCATCCCTGGCAGCGGTGGTCCGGGACTCGGACGTCCGCACCATCCTGGCCGGCCACCTGCACTACTCCACCACGGCGAGCTTTGCCGGAGTCCCCGTCTCCGTCGCCTCCGCCAGTTGCTACACCCAGGACCTGAACGTTCCTGTGGGTGGTACCCGGGGGCAGGACAGCGGACAGTCTTTCAACCTGGTGCACGTTTATGAGCACACCATCGTGCACTCGGTGGTCCCGCTGGGAAGTTCGACGACGGTAGGCGAGTATGTCCCGCCGGAAGAGACAGAGCGCCGGCTGGCTGCCGCAGGAATACGGATCCCGGAAACGGCGAAGCAGCGGAACAGCGTGAAGCACGGCCTGCCCACAAGCCGCTAGAAGGGTGCCGCCGGAAGGGTGCCGCAACGAAGGAACAGCAGGGTCCGCGCAGTCAGGCGGCGCGGAACCTGCCGTCCGCCCTAGTTCTCCCAGGGTGCCTTGATGGGGAAGTACTTTTCCAGGAAGTCAGTGACCAGCTCGGCCCGCTCGTCCGCTGCGACTTCGGGGAAGCTGCCGTCGTTCAGGCAGAAGAAGTCCATGTTCCGTTTGGACCGCAGTTTGGGCAGGTAGTTCAGCCCCGCCCGCATGGTGGTGTCCACGTACCGGACCTTGGCTGCCGTCTGGGTGACCGCGCGGCCCGTGAGCAGCGCGTAGTAGTGGTAGAACGAGTTGGTGACGGAGATGTTGTCCGCCGCACGGAACCGGCTGGCGGCCGTCTTCCGGAACTCTTCGGGGAACTCCTGCTCCATTTGGGCCACCAGGCTGCGCCGCAGAGGTGCCGCCGTGTGCTCCAGGTGGCGGGTGGTGATGCGGCCGAACCGGTTCCACAGCAGTTTCCGGTTGACGCGTGCCGCGTTCTCAAAGCCGCTGCGCTCGGCGGCGTTCTCGCCCAGCCCGATCCGGGTTTCCGCCTCGATGAACTTGGTGATGCCGCCCGGGGTGAAGAACATGTCCGGGCCCACGGGGCGGCCAAAGAACATGTCATCGTTTGAGTACAGGAAGTGTTCAGAGAGCCCATCGATGTGGTGCAGCTGGCACTCCACCGCCTGCGAGTTGTGGGTGGGCAGCACGGCCGGATCCGAGAAGAACTCTTCACTCCGGACAATGGTGACAGCCGGGTGGTCCGCCAGCCAGGCAGGCGCGGGGGAGTCCGTGGCGATGAAGATGCGGCGGATCCACGGCGCGAACATGTAAACGGACCGGAGGGCGTACTTGAGTTCGTCGATCTGGCGGAACCGGGCTTCGTGGTCGTCGCCTTCACCCAGGACCACACCCTGCTGCTGCGAGCGCCGGGCTGCAATGTACTCGGGGGAGCTGCCGTCCACCCAGGAAAACACCAGGTCGATGTCGAAGCTGATGTCGCTGGCATGGTCGGCGAACATGTTCTCGATGGTGGGCCAGGTGTGGCCGTAGCGTTCCACGGTGCCCCGGACGGCGTCCTGCCGCAGGAGGGTCCGGCGGGTCAGTGAGTTCTCGATGGGCAGGATCAGCTGCTCGCCTTCGAAGGCCCATAGCTCGATCTGCACGCCCGCTGAGGCCCCGAACTCGAAACCACCGACAGGTTCAACCCGGGGACGGTACAGCCGGAAGATGCGCGCCTGCCGGTTGGAGGAAAGCTCTCCGTCGGCCACCAGCACGGAAGTCTTCTTCTTCGCATCCACCGTCATGGAGTAGAACGGCTCATCCCGGCAGGCCTCCACCAGGGCAGCCCGGAGCTTCTTCCGGTCCTTCCAGTCCAGGGCGATGACGGGCCGGTCGTTGTTGCCGCGGACCAGGAGGTAGGCGATTCCGGAATTGACCAGGACATTGCGCAGGAACAGCAGGTCCTCGACCATGGCCTGGTACGGCGTCCTGTTGTAGTTGATCAGGGCATAGCGGCCCTTGTGCCTGAGCACATCGGCGCGGTGCCTGAGCCGCTGTTCCGCCGCCGCAGACGTAACCTCTGCATGAAATTGTTCTTCTACGGACGCTTGGCTGCCGTAGTAGACCTCGTCCTGTACCGGTGCTTCTGTAATGGTGTTCTCCGTGCTGGTCAAAGTATGTAAGCCTTTCTACCTGCATGATAGCCGCGGGGTGGAAACGGCAGGTTTCCGGCCGGGGCCGCGCGGGCCCCGGAAGAGGCTTAGGCTCCCAGCGCCTCCAGCCAGCTGCGCAGGAAAGCGCCGCCGGCGTCGTCGTGAATCACGGAGGAATCCAGTCCCAGGTCCACAGCAGTCAGGACGTCGTAGGGCTTGTCCGGAACACCGTCCGCCGGGCGGACGTCCACATGCTTTACCTCGTGGTCGTTGTGGTGGAGCCAGTCGGCCATGGCGTAGTCCGTTCGGGAGTCACCCACCGTCCGCCAGGCCTGCGGCGTGATGCCTTGCGCGGCCAGCAGTTCCACGGCCCGGCTGGCTCCCAGGTCCTTGCCGAGCCGCACTGATTCAATGTCTGTGGAGATGATGGTGGGGTCCACGCGGTAGTCCACTTCGTCGTCGGAACTGGGGGCGTGGTGGTCCAGCCGCACCACGCCCAGGCCGTGCCGGGCCATCAGGTCCATGGCGTCCGCGTCGAAGAGTTTCTGCTCGGCAAGGTATTCGGCGCTCGGCACGTCGATGTGCTGTTCCACGGACACCATGGCCCGCTTCGTTTCGTCGAAGAACATGTGCGCCGAGTAGTCCTCGGCCACCATCCGCCGGACGTCGTCACCGTACGCCGCAGGAACGGCGAGCTCCCGGTCCACATGGATGGGGCCCGGTCCGGTGGCCGTGTAGCTGAACCAGACGGCGCCTTTTTCGCAGATGGCGTGGATGATGGTGCCCGCAGGAATCCCCGCCGCGATCATCGGCTCCATGACCTGCTCACGGATGAAGGCATCCGAGCGGCCGGTATTGAAGATGACTGGAATACCCGCAGCGGCCAGGGCTACAAGATCATTGATGATTTCAGCCTTGACATCGCGCGTGACCGGGCTGGCCACCGGCCCGTCCACATCGAGCAGGAGCGCGAGGGAAGGCGTGGCCGGCAGGTGTACGCCGGGGGTGGTGGCGGCAGGAGAAGCGGAGGCAGTCATGGCTCCATTCTGTCAGCAGGACCCTGAACTCCCGGTGCCGCACTGCCAGGATCACCGCGTGTGACACTTGGTCACTGTTTGGCTACAACCTGCCCCCGGGTGCGTCCGGCACTTTCGCTGGGACCATTGGATGCCTAGGGTGGCATGGTGATATTCAAAGCTGTGGGCGAGGGCCGCCCTTACCCTGACCATGGTTACAACACTCCCAAAGAATGGGCTGCCCTGCCGCCGCGTCCGGTCAGGCTGGACGAGCTGGTGACCACCAAGCGCACCCTGGACCTCGAAGCGCTCCTGGCGGAAGATTCCACGTTCTTTGGCGACCTGTTTCCGCACGTAGTGCAGTACCAGGGGGTCCTGTACCTGGAGGACGGACTGCACCGCGCCGTCCGGACCGCCCTGCACCAGCGAACGGCCATTCACGCCCGTGTCCTGGTTATCGATGGCTAGAAAAAAACAGCAGGACATCAGCGTCCTCCATGGCCACCGTGTTGTCACCGGGTCTGAACTGCGGGCCACCTTCGAAGAACGCAGCGACGCGGACGACACTTCGCAGGCACGCCGCCGGGTGCTTCACGGCGTGGTGCTGGTGCTCCTCATTGGACTGATCATCGCCGCCATTATCACCGCGCTGGCCATCATCAACGGGCGCCTGAAGATCCCCGCCGCGGGGCCGGCAGAGCAAACGGTGTCCTCCTGTCCGGCTGCCGCCTTTGACTACTTGCCCAATGACAAGGTCAACCTCAACGTTTACAACTCCACCAACCGGCCCGGGCTGGCGCGGTCAGTGGCCGACGAGTTCCTGGCCCGGAAGTTCGTGGTGGGTGCGGTGGCCAATGTTGAGGCCGGCTACCGCGGTGTTGCCGCGGTAGTGTCCGGCGCGGCGGGCCAGTCCGCGGCGTTGAGCGTCCAGCGCAACCTGCCGGGCTCGGACTACTTCCAGGACGGCAGGACGGACGGCAGTGTGGACGTGGTCCTGGCCCAGGACTACAAGGCGCTGGTGCCGCCGGACCTCGTTGACCAGACACCGGGCAAGCTGGGCTGCCCGCGCGAAAGCCGCCGCGTTGCCGATGACGACAAGTGGCCGGTCATGCCGTCGGCGGCGCCCACCCGCTGAAGAATCCTCAGCCGGACACGGCGGGAAGCGGTGCCAGGCGGACGGGGCAGCCGGCGTCGTCGAACCTTGCGCCGGCACCCAGCTGGATGAAACGCACCGTCCTGGCAACGCGCGCTTCCAGTTCCGCAGGTTCGTCGCTGCCCCGGGCCGCACTGGAGGAGAGGGTGCCGAGGATCAGCTGTGCCTGCTGGCCCACGTTTGCAACCGGCAGGTAGCCTTGCTCCATCCCGTCGCGCAGGATGCCCTGCAGCAGGACGCTCAGCTCGCCCACATGGTCGGCGAGTTTGGCAAAGGACGACGGCGACAGCACGGCCCCCATCGCAGGTCCCGGCGGGAGGTGGCGGCGGCTGAGGTCCACCACCTGGGCGCGGACGTACAGCGCCAGCCGCTCCACCGGGTTGTCGAGGCGGCCCAATGCCTCCCGGAGCTCGGACAGGAACTTTTCGGTCTCATCCAGCGCATAGGAGATGAGCAGTTCTTCGATGTCCGCGTAGTAGTTGTAGACAGCCGTCCTGCCCACGCCTGCATGCCGGGCCACGTCGGTCATGGTCAGCCCGGGCAGGCCGTGGGAAAAAAGGAGTTCGCCGAACGCCGTGAGAATACGGCGCTGTGTGTCCGCGCGCTGCTCGGCGTTGGTGGCCGCTGTAATCCTGGGCATGTAGACACTTTACCGCGATGTGTCAGTAAACGCGCCTGGGCTTGGGAGACGAAGGCTAGACCTGGCAGCCGTCCGGGCCGCAGGCGTCGCCGTCGGTGGAGTTCACGAGTACCAAGGGGTTGGCGGCCTGCCACGCCTGGTTGAGTGCGGCGGTGAACGTTTCGGCCGGTTGGGCGCCGGACAGGCCGAACTTGCGGTCGATGACGAAGAACGGCACGCCGTTGATGCCCAGCGTCCGGCCTTCCTCGAAGTCGAAGCGGACGTCGTCGGCGAACTTGTCCGTACTGAACAGTTCCTCCACCTCGCCCCTGCTGATGCCCAGGTCCAGTGCGAGGGATGTCAGGTATTCGCGGCTGCCGATGTCCTTGCCGTGCTCGAAGTGGTCGCTGAGCAGGCGTTCCTTGGCTTCGTCCTGCTGGCCGTGCACGGCCGCGAGATGGATCAGGCGGTGGGCGGTGAAGCTGTTCGCCACCACCACCGAGTCGAACCGGTAGTCCAGTCCCTCACCCTTGGCCTGCTCGGTGACGTGCTGGAACATCTGCGAGACCTGGTGCTGCGGAATGCCCTTGCGGGTGCTGAGATATTCCAGCTCGGTCCCGTAATAGTGCTCGGGCAGGGTGGGGTCCAGCTGGTAGCTGCGCCACTTCACTTCCACCGAATCGCGGTGCTCGAAGTTGGCAAGGGCCGTCTCAAAGCGGCGCTTGCCGATGTAGCACCACGGGCACGCGACGTCAGACCAGATCTCAATCTTCATGCTGGGGCTAACTCCGGATCCCGGCAGGGCATTCCAGGACCCGGGTGTTAGATACCGCACAGTAGGGCTTGCCGCCCGGCTCATCCTGCGCAATAGTCTGAAATGGAGGTAAAAAAGCGTCACCGGCTCACTCCGGATGACACCGCGGTGCACACGTCAGTTCCCGCGGACGGCTGTGCCTGGCGGGCTGGGGAGCCCGGCCTGTATTCTTCGCGAGGCCAGGAATGCGGATAGGACTTGTTGCAGGACCGTGGATTCCGGTTCCGCCCGTGGCATACGGCGGCACTGAAAGAGTCGTGGACAGCCTGGCCAGGGGCTTCGCCGCCGCAGGACACGAAGTGGTGCTGGCGGCCCCGTCGGACAGCACCTGCCCGGTGCCCCTGGTTCCGGGGATGCGGCCTGCCCAACCAGGCGGCCTGGGCTCCACCATCACTGAGTTAAGCCATGTGGCCCGGGCCTACGAGGCAATGGACGGCGTGGATATCATCCACGACCACACCCTGGCCGGTCCCTTATACCTGCAGCGGCCCCAACAGGTTCCGGTGGTGACGACCATCCACGGCCCGCTCAACACTGAAGCCGTGGACATCTACCGTGCGATTGGCCGAAGGGCTGCTGTCATAGCTATCTCCCGGGACCAGTGCTCGCGCGCCCCTGGGGTGCCGGTGACGCGGGTCATCCATCACGGGATGGATGTCGCCTCCGTCCCGATGGGCTCGGGGAGCGGCGGCTACCTGTGCTTCGTTGGGCGGGCCTGCCAGGACAAAGGCCTGCTGGAAGCGATCATGGTTGCCCGCGAGGCCGGCATGCCGTTGCGGATCGCGGTGAAGATGCGCGAGCGGGAGGAGTTGCGCTACTTCCATGAGGTCATCGAACCTTTGCTTGGGCCCAATGAGGACTTTGTGGGGGAAGTCGATGACGCAGCCAAGTACCGGCTGATGGGCGAAGCACTGGCCTTCCTGAACCCCATTCAGTGGCCCGAGCCCTTTGGGCTTGTCATGATCGAGGCGCTTGCTACGGGCACCCCTGTGATCGGCACGGCCGTGGGTTCTGCACCCGAAATCATCGACCATGGCCGGACCGGATTTTTGGGGCGCACCGAGCTGCTGGCGGGTTTTGTGCAGGAGGCGGCAGGCCTCAGCCGGGCAGCCTGCCGAAAGATTGCCAAGGATCGGTTCGGCGAGGAACGCATGGTGAATGAGCACCTCTGGCTTTTCGGGAAACTGCTGGCCGGGGAGATGCCTTCAGGGGTTCCGGATACGGTCGGCTTGCACCAGAATCTTTAAGCGACGGTCTTGGCGATCCGCGGCAAGTCTGTCGCCTAGCGAAGGAGTGCGTCCGTGACCGCATGGAACGCTGATACTGAAGCCGGCGCATCTGAGTCAGGTTCGGTCACCATCGTGGAAGGGTCCTCGTTCTGCATCTCGTCCGAAACGGGTGACATCAGTTCCGACGGCGGCACGAACGGGACATTCTTCCAGGACACCCGCATCATCTCCCGCTGGGTCCTCCGGATCAACGGGTCCCTGCGGGAGCCCCTGGTGGCCCAGAAGCCGCAGCCGTTCGGAGCCACCTTTGTTGGCCGGGCCAAATGGCCGGACGGCAGGTTCGACAGCCCGCTGGTGGTACGGCAGATCCGCCACATCGGCCCGGGCCTGCAGGACGACATCATCCTTGAAAACTATTCGGCCGAGCCGGTGGATTGCGATATCGAACTGCTCGTGGACGCCGACCAGGCAGATCTCTTCGACGTCAAGGGCGGCCGGACCACACTCGGTGCTGAGGCCACCCGTGCCGTAGTGGACGGCAGGCTCGTCATCGAAGCTGCCCGCCACGGCCAGCGGCGGGGAACGTCAATCAGGGCGCAGGGTGCCGAGGCAGGCGCCGACGGTCTCCGTTTCAAGGCCACGGTGCCTGCCCGGGGCAAGTGGGCCACCAGCGTGATTGTGGTGCCGCTGGTCAACGGCCAGGCGCCCGCGGATCCCTTCACGGAGGGCCGGCCTCCCCGCCACCGCGAAGGCGTACGCCGGCACCGGGCCTGGGAGGAAAACGTCCCGCGGGTTACCGTGGCGGACAGTAACCTGCAGGAAGTGCTGAACCGGAGCCAGAGCGATCTGGGCTCCCTGCGGATCTTCGACGAGCACCATCCGGGCCGGGTGGCCGTGGCAGCCGGGGCCCCGTGGTTTATGGCCCTGTTCGGCCGGGACTCGCTGCTCTCGTCCTACATGAGCCTGCTGGTGAGCCCGAACCTGGCGGCCGGCACGCTGCAGACCCTGGCCGGGCTGCAGGGAACCAAGGTGGACCCGGACTCCGAGGAAGAACCGGGACGCATTCCCCATGAGGTGAGGCTGGGCGTCACAGCGGGGCTGTCGCTTGGCGGCACAGCCTATTACGGCACGGCCGATGCCACTCCGTTGTTCGTGGGTGTCCTGGGCGAGCTCAGCCGCTGGGGCCTCTCGCGGGAGATTATCCACCCGCTGCTTCCGCACGCGGACCGTGCCCTCGACTGGATTGAAAATTACGGTGACCGTGACGGCGACGGATTTGTGGAGTACCAGAGGCCCAACGACCACGGGCTGGTTAACCAGGGCTGGAAAGACTCGTGGGACGGCATCAACTTTGCCGACGGCACCATTGCGGAAGCCCCAATAGCCCTGTGCGAAGTGCAGGCCTATGTCTACTCCGCCTATATCGGCCGGTCGCTGTTGGCGCGCTGGGACGGTGACGTGGCTTTGGAACAGCATTGGGCTGACAAGGCCGCCACCCTGAAGGCTGCCTTCAACGAGAAGTTCTGGTTGCCGGACAAAGGCTATTTCGCGGTTGCCCTGGACAAGGACAAGCGGGCAGTGGACGCCTGTGCCTCGAACATGGGCCATTGCCTCTGGACGGGCATCGTGGACGAGGACAAGGCGCCCGCGGTGGTGGAGCATCTGATGTCGCCGCAGATGTTCACCGGGTGGGGCATCCGCACCCTGGGTTCGGACATGGGCGCCTACAACCCCGTGAGTTACCACAACGGCTCGGTCTGGCCGCACGACTCGGCGCTGGTGGCAACAGGGCTGATGCGCTACGGATTTGTGGAGGAGGCCCGGCGGCTTGCCTCCGGCCTTATTGACGCCGCCGAGCACTTTGACGGCCGGCTGCCGGAACTGTTTTGCGGTTTCGACCGCGGCGAGTTCCCCGGACCCGTGCCGTACCCCACCGCGTGCTCGCCCCAGGCCTGGGCGGCGGCGGCGCCGGTGCAGCTGATGCGTGTGCTCCTCCGTTTCGACCCCGTCTATACCCACGGAGTGGTGCACCTGGCGCCGATCCTCCCCGAGGACATGGGCGACTTCGAGGCCGCGAACGTGCTGATCGACTCCTCC
Source organism: Pseudarthrobacter siccitolerans (assembly GCF_030823375.1). Lineage (NCBI taxonomy): Bacteria > Bacillati > Actinomycetota > Actinomycetes > Micrococcales > Micrococcaceae > Pseudarthrobacter > Pseudarthrobacter siccitolerans. Next base: position 3,458,041 of record NZ_JAUSXB010000001.1, read on the forward strand.
CGCATTACCATCAGGGCCCACGGGACGGGCGGCAGCATCGATGGGCTCCCGCCTGGCCTCAAACTCCTATCAGAGCCACGTCCGCCCCTGGCCTACTCGCCAAAGGCCCATCAGCACGTTTGATGGCACCCCGTCTGCCGGCACCCGTTCGATGTCACGCCGTCTGGTGCCCGGTCAGGGGACGGCGCGTTCCAGTACGAAGTCATGCTCCACGGTGCTGCCCAGCCGGAAAGACTTGGTGCCCACCTTCCGGAACCCGGACTTCTCGTAGAAACGGATGGCCCGGGCATTCTGGCTGTTGACTCCCAGCCAGACGCCCTTCCCGCCGGACCCGGCAGCCGCTGCAAGGCTGGCATTCATCAGTTCGGCAGCGGCACCGAGCCCGTGGTGTCCGGGGTGCACGTAGCACTTGCTGAGCTCCACCGACGGCAGGATTTCCAGGGCGGAGACAACGTCCGGGTCGGTGGCGGGCCGGTTTACCAGCAGGCTGTACCCGCGGAGGCCGCCCTCGGCGTCAATGACCAGGACCGTCACGTCGGGGTCGGCGAGGTACGCCTGGAAGTGCCGGTCACTGAGCGTGCTCGCAAGGTGGGCGGCAATATCCTCCGGCGAGGCCGACGGCGGGCACGCCAGCGGAAAGGTGACGGCCGCCAGGGCAGCCAGGGCCCCGGCGTCGTCCGTTGTTGCTGTACGGATGGAATGCGGCATGCAGGGATTCTACGTGTGCACTTTCGCAGTTACTGCTTAAAGGCGGCGTCGAAGGAGGTGTTCGACGGCGGGAAGTCGAACTTTTTGAGGGCTGCCAGGGCTTCGGGGGCGCCGTGGAGGCGGTCCATGCCGGCGTCTTCCCATTCCACCGAAATGGGCCCGTCGTAGCCGATCGCGGTCAGGGCCCGGAAGGACGCTTCCCAGGGCACGTCGCCGCGGCCGGCGGAGACGAAGTCCCAGCCCCGGCGGGGGTCGCCCCAGGCGAGGTGGGAGCCCATCACGGTGTTCCGGCCGGTCTGGCGGATCTTGGTGTCCTTGCAGTCCACGTGGTAGATCCGGTCCTTGAAATCCCAAATGAAGGAGACGGGGTCGATGCCCTGCCACATCATGTGGGACGGGTCCCAGTTCAGGCCGAACGCTTCACGGTGGCCGATCGCTTCGAGGGTGCGGACGGTGGTCCAGTAGTCGTAGGCGATTTCGGAGGGGTGGACTTCGTGGGCGAAGCGGACGCCGCATTCGTCGAAGACGTCCAGGATGGGGTTCCAGCGGTCGGCGAAGTCCTGGTAGCCGGCCTCGATGACCTTTTCGGGGACCGGCGGGAACATGGCCACGTACTGCCAGATGGAAGATCCGGTGAAGCCGACGACGGTGTCCACGCCCAGTGCCTTGGCGAGCCGGGCGGTGTGTTTCAGTTCCTCGGCGGCCCTTTGGCGGACACCTTCGGGGTCGCCGTCGCCCCAAACCTTGGCGCCGACGATGGCTTCGTGGCGGAAGTCGATGGGGTCATCGCAGACGGCCTGGCCCTTGAGGTGGTTGGAGATGGCCCAGACCTTGAGGTTGTACTCGTTGAGGATGGCGAGTTTGGACTCGACGTAGCCGGGTTCGTCCCAGCGCCAAGCGTCCAGGTGGTCGCCGGAGACGGCGATTTCCAGGCCGTCGTAGCCCCAGCCGGAGGCCAGGCGGGCCACTTCCTCGAACGGCAGGTCAGCCCACTGGCCGGTGAACAGGGTGTACGGGCGGGGCATGTCAGGCTCCTTCAGTCAGTGCATTGGCAGCGGTGGACAGCTGGATGAGGGCACTTTTAGCGGCAGCGGATTCCTCCACTGCGGCCAGGATGCGCTGGACTTCCAGTCCGTCTTCGAACGACGGCGACGGCTCTGTCCCGCCGTCGATGGCCAGCAGGAAGTCCCGGATTTCGTGCGTGAAGGTGTGCTCCCAGCCGATGATGTGGCCCTGCGGCCACCACGCGTCCAGGTACGGGTGCTCCGGTTCGGTGACCACGATCCGGCGGAAGCCCTGCTCGCGGGCTGGCGCAGTAGCGTCCAGGAACTGAAGTTCATTGAGGTTCTCAAGGTCGAAGCGGAGGGCGCCCTTGTCGCCGTAGATCTCGATCTGCAGGGAGTTCTTCCGCCCGGTGGCCACCCGGGAGGCTTCCACTGAGGCGATTGCTCCTGAGGCGAGGGTCAGCGTTGCCCAGGCGGCGTCGTCGACCGTGACGTCTTCCAGGCCTTCGGCACCCGGCCGCTGGTCCACGAACGTCTGCAGCCGGGCCGAGACTTCCGTGACCTGGTCGCCGAGCAGGAAGAGGACCTGGTCGATGGCGTGGGATGCGATGTCACCCAACGCCCCGGACCCGGCGGTCTCCTTCTTTGACCGCCATGTCATCGGTGCGGACTCGTCGGCCAGCCAGTCTTGCAGGTAGGCGGCGCGGACCTGACGGACAGTCCCGAGCCTGCCCTCGCTGGCCAGTTCCTTCGCGAGGGCCAGCGCCGGGACGCGGCGGTAGTTGAAGCCCACCATCGACTGCACGCCCTTGGCCCGGGCGGCGCGGGCTGCAGCGGTCATGGCTTCGGCTTCGGCCAGGGTGTTGGCGAGCGGCTTTTCCAGCAGCACATGCTTGCCGGCTTCGAGGGCGGCGATGGCGATCTCGGCGTGCATCCAGCCAGGCGCGCAGATGTCAACAATATGGATGTCGTCGCGGTCCAGGACAGAGCGCCAGTCCGTAGCGGTTTCCTGCCACCCGTACTTCGCGGCGGCTTCCGAAACGGCGGCGGCGTCCCGGCCCACCAGGACCTTCTGCTCAAGCGCGGGGACGTCGAAATAGCTGGCAACGTTCCGCCACGCGTTCGAGTGCGCTTTGCCCATAAAGGCATACCCGATCATCGCTACGCCCAGGGGCCGCTGGATTGGTTCGTTGCTCATGCGCCTTCTCCTAGCGTCAAGGCTTCGGGGGCCCAGTCTTCGGGGATGGGCTGCGAAATGGGTGCGTTGCTGGCTACGTCCACGAAGGTCCCGGATTCCATGGACTCGTTGATGGAGACCATGGCGTCCAGAACGTGGTAGGCGAGTTCTCCGGTGGCACGGTGGGGGACGCCGGCGCGGATGGAGCGGGCCATGTCCAGGACTCCCATGCCCCGGCCGTTCGCAGGGCCGGTGGCCGGGATGGTGGTCCAGTCCTCATCGCCTGCCCGCCACAGCTTGATATCGCCGTCGAAATAGTTGGGGTCCGGCAGCGAGATGGTGGCCTCGGTGCCGGCGATTTCCACGAAGCCCATCCGGGCGCGCGGGGACTCGAAGGAGAAGACGCTGTGGGAGGACGCGCCGGACTCGAACTGGGCCATGGCGGACACGTGGGTGGGGACCTCCACCGTGAACTCTTCGCCGGCTTTGGGTCCGGAACCGATCACGCGGACGTCTTTGGACTTGGACCCGACGGCGGCCACCTTGCGGATGGAGCCGAAAGCCTGGATGAGCGTGGTCAGGTAATAGGGGCCCATGTCGAACAGCGGGCCGGCGCCGTGCTGGAAGAGGAACGCCGGGTTGGGGTGCCAGGATTCCGGGCCGGGGGTCTGGAAGGTGGTCATGGCCGTCAGCGGAGTGCCGATGTCGCCGCGCCGGATCATCCGCAGGGCCGTCTGCAGGCCTGCGCCGAGGAAGGTGTCGGGTGCGCAGCCCAGGCGGAGCCCTGCGGCGTCGGCGGTTTTGAGCAGACCCAGCCCGGATTCACGGTCCAGGGAGAAGGGCTTTTCGGTCCAGACGTGTTTCCCGGCGTTGACCGCGGCAGTGGCTACTTCAACGTGCGCGGCCGGGATGGTCAGGTTGACGATGATCTCGACGTCGGGGTGGTTCAGTGCCTTGTCCACCCCGCCCCACTCGGGAATGCCATATTCCTTGGCCCGGGCTGCCGCGGCTTCCTCGAACAGGTCCGCGATGACGTGGACCTTGAGGTCCGGGAAGACCGTGAGGTTATCCAGGTATTGCTTGCTGATGTTTCCGGCGCCGATGACGGCAACGCCTACCGGGCCTTTGCCCGTTGCCCCATGGAAGGATGCTGAGCTTGCCGGTGCAGTATTTGCCGGTGCAGGGGTGCTCATGCCTTGATTCCTTCACCCGATGCAGTCAGGAACGAAAGGCTCTCGTTGATGCCCTCGAAGATGTCGCCGTCATAGTCGTCAAACTCCACCACGCCCACTTCGAGCGATTTAGCCGCCGCGATGACGTCCAGGACGGCCACCTTGCCCTGGCCTGCAGGCAGCTGGGCTTTGGTGTTGGTAGTGAGGGGCCCGTCCTTGATGTGGATGAACTTAACCCGGGTCCCCAGCTTGCCCAGGATGTCCACAGGGTCCTGGCCGCCCACGGCAACCCAGTAGGTGTCCACTTCAAGGACCAGTTCAGGGTCCAGCAGGTCTGCAAAGTACTCCAGCGCCGTGCGGCCCTCGATGCGGGACTCCAGCTCCCACTGGTGGTTGTGGTATCCCACGCGGATGCCGTATCCGGCGCCCTTCTTTGCCGCCTCGTTTAGTTGGGCGGCGGTGGCCTGCACGTCTTCAGCGCTCTGCCAGCGATCGGCCGGAATGAACGGTTCGATGACGGTAGTGATGCCCAGTTCCCTGGCAGCGGTGAAGATCCGGTCCTGGTCCTGGCCCAGCAGCGGGGCATGGCCGGACGGCGCGGTCAGGCCGTTTTCGCGCAGCGCCTCACCAAGTTCCTGTGCCGTGGCAACAAAGTTGTACGGCTCCACCTGGGTGAAGCCGATGTCTGCGACTTTCCGAATGGTTCCGGGCAGGTCTTCCTGGATGGCGTTCCGCAACGTGTAGAGCTGGAGCGAGTAGGACATTGAACTCTCCTGGTTTCTGGAGTCGGTTCCGGACGCGGCTCTGTATCCGGATTCGGACGGGGGAGTGGGCTTGGCCACAATTCTTCGGCTACTGCAACGCTAGGATGACTTTTGCTGCACGTCAAGCAAAAGTTGTCGGCGTGACATACAGAAGTGGCCGTGCTATCCATGTCCTATGACCAAGACCGCAGGCATCAGCGCTTCGCCCGAGCCCGCCCTGGCCCAGGGCGGAGCCGGCGTGCTGTTCCAACTGCTCCGGGACGGCAAGGCCCGCACCCGCGCTGAGCTCGCCCTGACCACAGGGCTGGCGCGGTCCACCGTGGCGTCCCGGATCGATGCCCTGATAGCCTCCGGACTGGTGGGCCCCGCGGGGGAGGCCAGCTCAAGCGGCGGAAGGCCGCCGTCGCGCTTTGCCTTCAATCCTGCCGTGCGTGTGGTGCTGGCCGTGGATGTGGGGGCCACGCACGTGATCGTCGCCGTCACGGACCTTAACGGCGAGGTCCTCGCCGAGCAGCGCCTTGCGCAGGACGTGGCGGACGGGCCCGAAGCCGTGCTGGACCGCGTGGTGAGGGAAGGCCTGCTGCTCCTGGCCAAGGCAGGACGCCCGGTGGACGACGTCGCCGGAGTGGGCATCGGCCTGCCGGGGCCCGTGGAGCACGCCACAGGACGGCCTGTTAAGCCGCCCATCATGCCGGGCTGGGACGGGTTCGACGTCGTCGCTTACGTCCAGCGCTCGCTGCCGGTTCCCGTGCTGGTGGACAACGACGTGAACATCATGGCGCTGGGGGAACGGACCGCGCACTGGCGGGAGCACGAGAATTTCCTGTTCATCAAGGTGGCCACCGGGGTGGGGTCCGGGATCATCAGCAGCGGGATGCTGCAGCGCGGCGCCAACGGCACTGCCGGCGATCTTGGCCACGTGCGGGTCCCGCGCGGCGACGACGTGCTGTGCCGGTGCGGCAACTACGGCTGCCTGGAGGCGTTGGCCTCCGGCCCGGCCCTGGCCGCGGAACTGGACCGGCTGGGAGTACCGGCGGCCAGGGGCAGCGACGTGCTGCGGCTGGTGGCCCAGGGGAACCGGCAGGCGATCCAGGTGTTGCGCCAGGCCGGGCGGGACGTGGGGGACGTCCTGGCCACGGTGGTCAACCTGCTCAACCCGTCGGTCATTGTGATCGGCGGGAGCCTGGGCCAGGCGGGGGAGCACCTGATGGCCGGGGTGCGTGAAGTGGTGTACCGGCGCTCGCTGCCCCTGGCCACAGCCCACCTGAGGATCGCCCTTTCGATGGCCGGCGACCGGGCTGCGATTCTGGGCGCCAGCCAGATGGTGACGCAGCACGTGCTGTCTCCGGCTGCGGTTGAGGCAACCCTTCAGGCAACCGGCTAGCGCCCCGCAACTTCCAGGCTCTGGGAGGCTGGGTTCCTAGGCTGAAATGACCCGCAGCGGCTCGCCGGCCAACCAGGCCTTAACGTCCTCCAGCGCCCCGCCGTAAAACTCCCGGTAGCTCTCCCGCGTCACATAGCCCAGGTGCGGGGACAGCACCGTGTTGGGCGCGGTGAGGAGGGGGTGGCCTGCCGGGAGGGGTTCGTGGTCGAAGACGTCCAGCGCGGCTCCTGCGATCCAGCCTTCCGTCAGCGCCCGCACCAGGGCGTCCTGGTCCACCAACGGCCCGCGCGCGGTGTTCACCAGAATGCCGTTGGGGCCCAGGAGTTTCAGCTCCGGCTCGCCCACGATGCCCTCCGAACGGGGAGACAGGCGCAGATGGAGGGTGGCGACGTCGGAATTTCGAAAGAGCTCCTCCTTGGACACCTTCCGCACCCCTGCCCCGGCGGCGGCCTCATCGGTCAGGTTCTGGCTCCACGCGAGTACGTCCATGCCGAAGGCCTGGCCGTAGGCGGCCATCCTGCGGCCGATCTTGCCCAGGCCCACCACCCCGAGGGTCTTGCCGGCCAGTTCGAACCCCACCGTGCTCTGCCAGGAACCGGCGCGGAGGGAACTGTCCTCGGCAGGGATGTTGCGGGCGATGGCCAGGAGCAGGGCCCACGAGAGTTCCGGGGCGGCGGTGGGGGACCCCGGCGTGCCGCAGACAGTGATGCCAAGGTCGTCCGCGGCCTCAACGTCGATGGAGGCGTTCGCCATTCCGGTGGTGACAAGGAGCCGAAGGGCCGGGAGTTTTTCGAGCACCCCGCGGGGAAAGGCAGTCCGCTCCCGCATGGCAACGATGATCGTCGCATCGGCCAGGGCGGACTCCAGTGCATCGGGCGAACCGAACGGCTCACGGTACGTGGTGACCGTGACGCCGTCGGCCTCCAGGGAGGACCAGTCGGCGAATCCGTGCGCCACGCCCTGGTAATCATCAAGGATGGCAAGCCGTTGCTGCATGTCTGTGTCCTTTGTCCCGTTCTGCGGCAGTGATGTTCATCGTATGGCAGGACGGCGCGGCCTCCCGGGACTGCCATGCATAGAGGCCGTGATAGCAATGAGGGTGATGAAAAAAGATTCAACCCCCTTGCCCTGCTGGTGAGCGGCCGGTTCCCCGCCCGGATTCCGAAGAGCTGGATCCTGCTGGCCTGTATCGGGCTGCTGGCGCTGAACCTGCGGGGCCCGTTCGTGGCCGTAGCCCCCGTGGTGGACGTAATGCAGGCGGACCTCGGGTTTTCGCCGGTGGTGCTGGGCCTGCTCACGAGCATTCCGGTGCTGTGCTTCGCGCTGGCGGCACCCCTTGCCTCGCTGGCGGCCCGGGGCTTCGGTGCCGAATTCGCCGTGACCCTCACTATCCTGGGCGTGCTGTCAGGCGTCATCATCCGGTCCGCCGGCGGCCCGGCCTTGGTTCTCGCCGGCACCGTGGTGATCGGCCTGGCCATCACCATCGGCAACATCGCCGTGCCCCTCATTATCCGCCGCGACTTCCCGCCGCTGCGGCAGGGTACCGCGATGGGTGTCTATACGGCTGCCCTGAACGTCGGGTCATTCCTGACCTCGATGATCACTGCGCCGTTGGCCGAGCTCGCAGGGTGGCAGCTCGCGCTCGCGTCCACTGCGCTGCTGGCGGTCGCGGCCATCGTGTGCTGGGTGCTCGCCATCGGACTCCGTGCTGCGTTCGTGCCGTCCGCCGCTCCGGTGCCGGACGGGCAGCGGCCGGCGGCTCCTGCCGGTTCGGCCTGGACCACTGCCGGGCTCACTGCGGCCTTCGCGGGCCAGGCATTCTCCTACTACGCCGTCACGGCATGGCTGCCCAGCTACCTCAACGACGAACTCGGGATGTCCGCTTCGGCGGCGGGGGCCGGCTCCTCGCTGTTCCAGGTGTTCGCGATCGTGGGCGGGCTGGGTGTGCCGTTTGCGGCCAAGTATTTCAGTACGACGGCGGCGGCGGTCACCCTGGGCGTGTTGTGGACGACCGTGCCGGCCGGCCTCCTGCTGGTTCCCGAGCTCTGGTGGCTGTGGTCCGTCTTCGGCGGCGTTGCCCAGGGCGGCGGGATCACGCTGATCTTCATCGCCATCATCAAACTCGCCCGGGACCAGGTTTCCGCCGGCCGGATGTCCGCCACCGTCCAGGGTTTGGGCTATTGCTTCGGCGCTGTGGCGCCTCCGCTGGTGGGCTTTGTGCACGATGTTTCGGGTTCCTGGACGCCGGCCCTGCTGGTCATCCTGGCGTCGGTGCTGACGTTCTTCCTCAGCGCCACCCTCTCCGTGCGGCGGGTGCCGAAGGGGCGCTAGCCGGACGCTCTCTCACTTAATGCGGCTTAACGACCGACGCTCTCTCACTTTCTTCTGGAAAGTGAGAGAGCGTCCCTGGATTTCTTGCGTTAAGTGAGAGAGCGTCCGGGTGCCAAACCGGTTGGGGTCGTCGGCACCGGACCTCCCCAGAGGGTGCTCCGTCGCCGGGCCGGCCCTCCGGATTTCGGAGGTGCCTGTTGCGTAAGGGCGTGCCGGCCCGGCGGACGGAAGTTTTTTCTTTTCCTGGTTGATCAGGCCGCGGCCAGTTCCTCCACGGTGGCCTTTTCACGGGCTTCGGTGAGGTAGCGGGCGTAGGCGGGGAGGGTGAGGAAGGACGGGAAGTCCTGGCTCAGCGTGACTTCTTCGAAGATGTCGCGGGCGTCTTCGAAGCGGTCGCCGTCGAAGCGTTCGAGCCGTGCGAATTCCTCGTCCAGGAGCTCTTCGATCCAGTGGTGGGTGATGATTTCACCGCGGTCGGTGATGGCCTGGGCGTAGATCCACTGCCAGAGCTGGGAGCGGGAGATTTCTGCGGTGGCGGCGTCTTCCATGAGGTTGTGGATCGCTACGGCGCCGTTGCCGCGGAGCCACGATTCAATGTAGCGGATCCCGACCTCGATGTTGTTCCTGATGCCTTGTTCGGTGATGGTGCCTTCGGTGGCGGCCACGTTAATCAGCGCCCTGTCGTCCGGGGTGACGTCGTCGCGGGTGCGGTCCAGCTGGTTGGGCTTTTCGCCGAGGATGGAGTCGAACACCTCGCGGGCAACGGGCACCAGGTCGGGGTGGGCCACCCAGGACCCGTCGAACCCGTCGTTGGCCTCGCGGGTCTTGTCGGCGCGGACCTTCTCGAAGGCATTGGCGTTCGCTTCGGGGTCTTTGCGGTTGGGGACTGCTGCTGCCATGCCGCCGATGGCCATGGCGCCGCGCTTGTGGCAGGCCCGGACGAGTTGTTCCGTGTAGGCGCGCATGAACGGGGCGGTCATGGTCACCTGGCCGCGGTCCGGCAGGACGAAGCGGGGGCCGCGGGTTCGGAAGTTCTTGATGAGGGAGAAGATGTAGTCCCAGCGGCCGGCGTTCAGGCCGGCGGCGTGGTCGCGCAGTTCGTAGAGGATTTCTTCCATTTCGAAGGCTGCGGTGATGGTTTCGATCAGCACGGTGGCGCGGATGGTCCCCTGCGGGATGCCGAGCAGGTCCTGGGCGAGGATGAAGATGTCGTTCCAGAGCCGTGCTTCGAGGTGGTTTTCGATCTTGGGCAGGTAGAAGTACGGGCCCTTGCCCTGGGCCAGGAGGCGGCGGGCGTTGTGGAAGAAGTACAGGCCGAAGTCGACGATCCCGCCGGCGATTGGCTGGCCGTCGATCAGCATGTGCTTCTCGGGCAGGTGCCAGCCGCGGGGCCGGACCACGATGGTGGGCAGTTCACCGGCGGGGCGGAGCTTGTATTCCTTGCCCTCGGGGCTGGTGAAGTCGATCCGGCGTTCCAGCGCGTCGGTGAGGTTCAGCTGGCCCTTGATGACGTTGCGCCAGGTGGGGGTGGAGGAGTCCTCCATGTCCGCGAGCCATACCTTCGCCCCGGAGTTCATGGCGTTGATGGTCATCTTCTTGTCCACCGGCCCAGTGATTTCCACCCGGCGGTCTTCCAGTCCGGGGGCCGGGGGAGCGACCCGCCAGGACGGATCATTGCGGATGCCCTCGGTCTCCCGCAGGAATCGGGGATCAGCCCCGGCAGCGATGTCAGCCCGCCGGGCACGCCGGCCCTGCAGCAGCTCCTGCCGCCGGCCAGCAGTAGCCCGGTGCAGCTTGGCCACAAATGCCAGAGCGTCCGGAGTCAGAACCTCGTCCTGCCGGCAAATCGGCTGGGCCGTCAAAGTAATGCCATTGATCGTGAAGCTGTCAGTAAAGCTGTTCATCTCAGTCTCCTTAAAGACGAAAAGGGAAGTTCGACGGCGGGACTTGTCTGGGTGGGCCGGGAAGGGAAATCCTCCGCGTGCTATTCCCCATCGCCGCCGTAAGACCTCGCAGAGCTCGGTCGACGGCGGGGACAGGGCCCCTTTTACGCACGCTTCCGGATTCCCCCTCCCGGTTAGGCGATACGCCCAGTTGGGTGCCGCCGTCGTGCCTCTTGGTGAGCGAAGCGAACTGCTCACCTTGGGCGGGAAGTGGTTAGTGGAACTGGCCCTCTTCGGTCGATCCGACCAAAGCGAGGGTGGAGGCGTTGGGGTTGAGCGCTGTTGAGATGGTGTCGAAGTAGCCGGTGCCGACTTCGCGCTGGTGCTTGGTTGCGGTGTAGCCGCGGGACTCGGATGCGAATTCCTTTTCCTGGAGTTCGACGTAGGCGCTCATGCCTTCCCGGGCGTAGCCGTGGGCGAGGTCGAACATCGAGTAGTTCAGGGCGTGGAAGCCGGCCAGGGTGATGAACTGGAAGGTGAAGCCCATGGCGCCGAGTTCGCGCTGGAACTTGGCGATGGTGGCGTCGTCCAGGTGCTTACGCCAGTTGAACGACGGGGAGCAGTTGTAGGAGAGCATCTGGTCCGGGAACTCCGCCTTGACTGCTTCGGCGAACTTGCGGGCCAGCTCGAGGTCCGGGGTGCCGGTTTCCATCCAGATCAGGTCCGAGTAGGGGGCGTAGGCCTTGGCGCGGGCGATGCAGGGTTCGATGCCGTTGCGGACCTTGTAGAAGCCCTCCGCGGTACGGACCGGCTGTCCGCCTTCGCGGAGGATGAATTCCTGGTCCCGCTCGTCGACGTCGGAGGTGATCAGGGTTGCTGCCTCGGCGTCGGTGCGGGCGATGACCACGGTGGGGGTGCCGGCGACGTCGGCCGCGAGGCGGGCCGCGTTCAGGGTGCGCACGTGCTGCTGGGTGGGGATCAGGACCTTGCCGCCGAGGTGCCCGCACTTCTTTTCGGAGGCGAGCTGGTCTTCCCAGTGAACACCGGAGGCACCAGCCTGGATCATGGATTTCATGAGCTCATAGGCGTTCAGGGGGCCGCCGAAGCCGGCCTCGGCGTCGGCGACGATCGGCACCAGCCAGTCCTCGACGGTCTGGACGCCTTCGGAGAATTCGATCTGGTCCGCCCGGAGCAGGGCGTTGTTGATGCGGCGGACCACGGTGGGAACCGAGTTGGCCGGGTAGAGCGACTGGTCCGGGTAGGTGTGGCCCGAGTTGTTGGCGTCCGCGGCCACCTGCCAGCCGGAAAGGTAGATGGCCCGGAGGCCGGCCTTGACCTGCTGCACTGCCTGGTTGCCGGTGAGGGCGCCAAGTGCGTTGGTGTACCCGCCGGTCTTGTGCTCTTCGGTGAGCTGCTTCCACAGCTTCTCCGCGCCGCGGCGGGCCAGGGTCTGTTCTTCGGAGACGCGGCCGCGGAGACGGACGACGTCGGAGGCTGAGTAGTCCCGGGTCACACCTTCCCAGCGGGGGTTGGCGGCCCATTCGAGCTCCAGGGCGGCGGCCTGCGATGTTGCGTCATGGCCGGAGGGCTGCTGGGTGGGCTCAAATGCTGCAGTCATCGTTGATCTCCTTGATTGAGCTCCGGATCGGGTAGGTGGGAACCACGTCGTTGGGGTTCCCACCGGCTCTTCCGGTGCGGTGTTTCTTTCCGTGAACACCACTTTTCTGCATTTGCAACAGGCTTTCTAGACGAAAACTATGGAAAGAAATGCACTTCTTCACGTATTCTTCATAAATGTCGCCTTCAAGCTGGAACAGGGAAGTTTTGCAGCCGCCGTCGCCGGGGACGGTGGCGGAACTGGACGTCATCTCACTTGGCCGCCGCGTGCGCCACCTCCGCAAACAGGCCGGGCTTACCCTCGAAGGCCTCAGTGCCGCCGTCGGGACAGCCCCGAGCCAGCTGAGCCTGATTGAAAATGGAAAGCGGGAACCGAAACTCGGCCTGCTGCAGCACTTGGCGTCCGCACTCAACGTGAGCATCGATCAGCTGCTCGGGGCTGAACCTCCCAGCCGCCGCGCCGCCCTGGAAATCGAGCTGGAACGGTACCAGCGCGGACCCCTCTATGAATCCCTGAACCTGCCGAAAATCCGCATCAGCTCGCGGCTTCCGCTCGATGTGCTCGAGGCCCAGGTGGGGCTGCTGCAGGAGCTGGAACGCAAGATGAACGAGCAGGTGGCCACTCCCGAAGAAGCCCGCCGGGCCAACGGTGAACTGCGGGCGATGATGCGGGAGCGAGGCAACTATTTTCCGGAGTACGAGGCCGAAGCGCAGAAGGTCCTCAAGGAGGTGGGTTACACCACCGGTCCGCTGAGCCAGCACGTGATCGCGGACATCGCCGAGCACCTCGGTTTTACCCTTCATCACGTGGGCGATCTGCCGCATTCCACCCGCTCCGTCACGGATTTGAAGAACCGCAGAATTTACCTGACCCAGAGCCAGCGGCAGGACCACGATCCCCGCTCGGTACTGCTGCAGGCCCTGGGTCACTACGTTCTGGGGCATGAGACGCCCCGGAACTACGGCGATTTCCTCGCCCAGCGGGTGGCCACCAATTATTTCGCCGCGGCACTTCTCCTCCCTGAGCAGGCGACCGTGGAATTTCTGCAAAAAGCCAAAACCGCCAAGGAAATCGCCGTCGAGGATATCCGCGACGCGTTCGCCGTGTCCTACGAAACCGCGGCCCACCGCTTCACCAACCTCGCCACCAAGCACCTGGGCATCACCACGCATTTCCAGAAGACGCACCAGAGCGGAATCATCTACAAGGCGTATGAGAACGACGGCGTGACCTTTCCGCAGGACCACACCGGCGCCATCGAGGGGCAGCCCTCGTGCAAGGCGTGGACCTCACGGGCGGTCTTCGACGTGCCGGACAAGTTCAGCGCCTACAGCCAGTACACGGATACCCCGTCCGGCACGTACTGGTGCACTGCACGCACAGAGCGGTCCGCGAGCGGCGAGTTTTCATTGAGCATCGGGGTGCCGTACCAGCACGTGAAGTGGTTCCGCGGCCGGGAGACGACGGCGCGGGCTACGTCCAACTGCCCGGATCCCACCTGCTGCAAACGCCCGCCTGAATCCTTGACGTCCCAATGGGCCGGGAACGCCTGGCCGTCCGCCCGCGCCCACTCGCACCTCCTGGCCGCCATGCCCCCCGGAGCATTCCCCGGCGTCGACGAGACCGAGGTGTACACCTTCCTGCAGGCGCACTCGGGGAGTTGATCTATCCAGACTTGCGACTGATACCCGCCGTTGTCGCCTGCGGGTTGCGGAGGGCCCAATTCAGGTCGAGCACGATGATCTCACGCAGGAAGCCATCAAGTCCCCGGTAAGATTCCTGGCTGCCGGTCCAGAGGCCTGAGTCCCGGAGAAACAGCACAAATTCGTGCAGACAGATGGTGGCGATGACGCCCTCGTCGACAGAGCCCAAAATGAGAGTCGCTACCTTCGGCGCAACTTCCGTCGGCTCCAACGCAGTTATTGGCCCAGTTCTGTTGGATTCAGGATAATCATGGAAAAAGCCTGTCAAGTGCTGAAGGACCACCCTCACATCAGTCCTGTATTGTTGCCCGGCGTACCAACGGACAAAGGCGGGCGTCAGCGAATCCAATTCCCGGATGTTGCGGGTTGAGGCCAACGCGACTTCCGGCTTAACGTTCAGGGCAGGGTTCCGGGAACGCTTCCTGACACTGCTTCCATCGCCCGCCTCCCGGTCGCTCTTTCTGGCCACGTTGATCCCCACCTTTGTTGCCGCGATTGCCTGTAGCCAAGACGCTACGGAGGGAACCCGGTCGGCCGCTATGACGGCGGACTGTATGTGGACAACGCAAAGACGTTACCCGTGGAGCTCCCGGTATGCGGCGGCTGCTGCGGGGTGCAGCGGCAGGCCTGCCGTGTTGATGAGGGATTCCGGGCTGAGGAACTGGACACCCAGGCTGGACTGTGGAATGAGCTCCTCCGCGTGGCCCACCAAAAGCTCCACGGTTCGCTTCACCGTAGCGGCCGCCAGGTCGCTTCGGCACAGCAGCAGGTTGGTCACACCAACTGTCCACACTGCGGGAAGTCCTTCGTACGCTCCTGCCGGAATCAGTACCCGGTCGTAGAAGGCGCCGTACCTTGTGCGCAGGGAAGGAAGCAGTACGGAGAGATCCAGGAAACTGAGTCCCACGTCGTGATGGGCGGCAGCGATGGCGGCAGTGGGAACGCCGCCGGACCAGAACAAGGCATCCACTGACCCGCCGCGAAGTGCTGTCAGGCCATCGTTCAGTCCCAGATTCAAGACGGTAACCGCCTGTCCGCCAGAGCCGGGGGAACCCGCGCCGGCGGCCACGGACGTGAGGCGGGCTGCTTCGAGCAGGCGCGGTGTGGTCAGGGAAGTACCGGACCCCGGCTCACCCACGGCCACCGTCCTGCCCGCCAGTTCGGCAATGCTGCGGATGCCGTCGGCCTGCCGGACCGCGCAGTGGACATAATTCTCGTAGACCCGCCCGAGGGCTGTGATTCCCGCTTCGGATGCGATCTTCGCCGCTGCCCTTTCGGCCGCAGCGTCAGCAAGGGCGACGGCGAAGGTGGCCCGCCCGCCGAGGAGGTGCTCGAGGTTGTCCAGGCTGCCGCCGGTAGGCAGCGCGGTGGCTTGCCGGGCCACCCCATTGCGCTGAAGCGAGGCGGCAAGCAGGGTGGCGAACTCGAGGTAGAAGCCGCCTGGCTCGCCGCCTGCCACAACAAGCGAATCCAGCCGGTCTTCCGGAGTGCAGGCGCCCAGAGCCGGGAGCAGAATCCCGGCCAACCCGGCTGCAACACCGGCCTTGAAGATTCCACGCCTGGACACGGAGGGTGCATCCAGAGGGTAAGAAAGTTCACTCATGCGAGGCCGCCTGCCCGTTAGGGTGCCCGGCCCGAACCTCGGCGGCACGCGGAAACTCCAGGCAAGCGAGCAGGCCGTGGGGCTGAGCCTCAGCCAGTAGAAGACGTCCGCCATTCGCCACGGCCAGCTTGTCCACGATGGTCATGCCCAGGCCGTTGCCGCCCACGGCCCGGTGCTGCTGTGAGCGCCAAAACCGCTGTGTGGCAACGGACCGTTCCTCGGGTGAAAGCCCCGGCCCGTCGTCGGAGACTTCTATCACCACAGTGTTGCCCCGCATGCGGACAGAAACTGCAATGTTGGCGGGGCCGGCGTATTTGATGGCGTTGTTCAGCAGTTCACCAACCATCTGGGCAAGGTCGTCAGCGCGGCAGGTGACGAGTGCCGGCTGTGGGGGCGGGTTCTCGAGGAAAATGGAGGCTCCTGCGAGCCGTGCAGCGGGTTCTGCCCGTTCGGTTTCTCCCTGCAGGATGGGGAACGGGTCAAGGGGGGTGCGGTCCTTGTCGGAGATCCTGGCGGGCGGGGCGCCTGCGGAGTCCTCGAAAGCCCGGTACTCGGCTGCGGCAAGCTTCAGCACACCATCAAGGATCTTTTCCAAACGTTCGAGCTCGGTGACAACGGCGGCAGCAGCGGCCTGCTCCTTAGCTGTTTTCAATTCCAGTTGCAGCAGGTCGATCCGCAGCCGCAGCGCTCCCACCGGGTTGCGGAGCTCATGGGACGTGTCAGCAATGAGCTGGCGCTGGGACTCGATGCTGTCGCTGACACTGTGCGCCATGGCGGTGAAGGAGCGGCTTAATTCCCTCAGCTCAGGCGGGCCTTCCTCCGGCAGCCGGCCGCTCCGGCCGGTAGTTTCGAGTTCGGCGACGGCGGCATTAAGCCGGTGAACCGGGCGCAGTACCCAGCGGGTCACCCGGGCCGCGGCGATCAGGAGTATGGCCGCGAGGGCGGCCGCAGCCAGTCCGACGGCGAGCCAGCGCTCGCGCAGTTTCTGCCGTGCAGCGGCCTGGTTGACGTCCAGGACGGCCGCCCCGAGTACCTGGCTGGCACTTCCGAAGGAGCGGGAGATTACAGCCGAGCCTGTGCCGAAGGGTTGGAGCGGCGCCAGGGCAGTGTCATTGAGGTTAAGGCTGGCCCTGGCCAGGGCATCCCGCACATCCGCCCGGTCTTCGCTGAGGCCGCCGGAGCGCAGGGTCCCCTGCTGCAGCCGGATCAGGACCCCTTCCCCGTAGAGCTCGGAGTATCTGTCCATTTCAGCCTGCAGCTGGGTGGCGTCGCCGCCGTCGGCCCCGGCGTCGAAGGCAACCTGGGCGAGCCGGTTGAGGGAGGCAGCCCTGTTGATCTGGAGTTCCTGCGTGAGTTCCCTGCCGGCGGAGGCCAGGATGGTGTTGGAAGCAATGAGGACCAGGAGGACGGACAGGACGCTCAGGACCCCGAGGACACGGAGCCTCACGCAGGATCCGCCTCGATGCGATAGCCGACGCCGCGGACGTTGATGATAAAGCCCGGAAGCCCGAGCTTGGCCCGGAGCCCCGTTAGGTGCACATCCAGGGCCCGCGAGGAGGCGACGAACGCATCACCCCACAGGGAGTCCAGGATCTGCTCCCGGGTCACCACCGAGCCGGCATGGCCCGCCAGGAGTGCGAGCAGGTCGAATTCCGTGGCTGTCAGGGGAAGGTCTTCCTTATCGAGGACAGCCACCCGGCGTTCGAGGTCCACTTCCAGTTTCCCGAGCGTGATGACCCGCCGCCTGGTGTCCTGCGACCTGGCCGCCCGGCGGGTCACCGCCTCAATGCGGGCCAGCAGCTCCACCAGCTTTACGGGTTTGACCAGGTAGTCGTCGGCTCCGGAGCGCAGGCCCAGCACCACGCTCCGTTCGTCGTCCCGGGCGGTGAGGATCAGGATGGGGACAGGGGTCACCCGGCGCAGCTTCCGCAGGACCTCGAGGCCGTCAATATCAGGAAGGCCCAGGTCCAGCAGGATGACTTCGAACCGGCGATGCTCGAGGAGGGCGTCGGCGCCGCGGGAAACCCTGCTTGAGGTATGCCCGGCAGAAACTACCGCCGCTTCGAGGGCGGATGCCATGGCGTCGTCGTCCTCGACGATGAGCACATCCATAGCCAGTTCCTGTTCCTTTTCGAGTGGCGTGGTGTCACGGGTCCCCGCACCGCTGTGCCTGCCCTTGGCAGATTACCCCCTTCCCCGAATCTCCGCGTGGCGGGGGACCCGGCAGAACCCCCAATAGAAAAGAAAACCTAAGGAAGTGTTAGGAATTCGGGTTTCGCTTGGGCTGTGCCCTGGCTCACGAATAGCTTGGGTAAGGTCCTCAAGCTTTGCGGGGGGATGAACAACCTCAAGGAGGAACCATGAGCAACGCTGCCATGGACAGCACAAAAATCAGGCCGGAGCGGACAGCGGGGGCCGCGCAGCCAAGGAAGGTTCAGCGATGAGCACCCAGCAAACCGCAGCAGTCAGCGAATCAGCGCAGACGCGCCGGGCAGTCAGCAACATCCTCAAAGGCTCCGCCGGAAACCTGGTGGAGTGGTACGACCTCTACGTCTACACCGTCTTTGCCGCCTACTTCCAGTCGCACTTCTTCAACTCCAAGGATGACCTCCAGGCCGGCCTGGAAGCGATGGCAGTGTTCTCGACGTCGTTCCTGATGCGGCCCATCGGCGCCTGGTTCTTCGGACGGTACGCGGACCGGAAGGGCCGCAAGGCAGCACTGACCCTCAGCGTGACGCTGATGTCTGCCGGTTCCTTCGCGATCGCGGTCCTGCCCACCACCCAGCAGGTGGGCGTCTGGGCCTTGATCCTGCTCATCCTGATCCGCCTCATCCAGGGGTTCTCCGTGGGCGGCGAGTACGGTACCAGCGCCACCTACATGTCAGAGGCCGCAACGTCGAAGCGCCGTGGCTTCTTCTCCAGCTTCCAGTACGTCACCCTGATCGGCGGGCAGATGCTGGCCCTGCTGGTGCTGGTCATCCTGCAGAACGCCCTTGCCAAGGACGCGCTCACCGAGTGGGGCTGGCGCATCCCGTTCGCTATCGGGGGCGTGGCCGCGCTGGTGGTTCTGTGGCTGCGGCGTTCAATGGAAGAGACGGTTTCAGAAGAACAGGTACAGGCGGCGAAAACGCCAGTGGCAGCAGGGGTTGCCCAGCCCGGCACCATGAAGCTGCTGTTTACCCAGTACTGGAAGCCGCTGCTGATCTGCATCGGCGTCACCCTGGGCGGCACGGTGGCGTTCTACACGTACACCAACTTCATCCTGAAGTTCATGAACGATACGTCCGGCATCGCCAAGACCGACACCTCCGTGATCAACTTCTGGGCACTGTTCATCTTTATGCTCCTGCAGCCTGTCTACGGCATCATCTCGGACAAAGTGGGCCGCAAGCCGCTGCTGCTCTGGTTCGGCATCACCGGGGTCCTGTTCACCTGGCCGCTGCTCGCCACCCTGTCCAACACCAAGGATCCGTTCACCGCCTTCCTGCTCATGATGGGCGGACTGCTGATCGTGGGTGGCTACACCTCCATCAACGCCCTGGTGAAGGCTGAACTGTTCCCCGCTTCCATCCGTGCCCTCGGCGTCGGCCTGGGCTACGCAGTCGCCAACTCCCTGTTCGGCGGCACCGTCCCGCTCATCGGTTCCGCCTTCCAGAAGGCCGAACGGGTGGACCTGTTCTTCACGTATGTCACGGTAGCCATTGCCATCTCGCTGCTGGTTTACATCTTCGCGCTGAAGAACAAGAAGGCGACCCACCTGGACCAGGAACAGGGCCACGCCTGGGTGCAGGCGCCCAAGGACGGCGACAAGGAAAAGGACTCCGTGGGCGCTTAGCCTCCACGAGGAGAAACAGAGGAAGTACGACGGCGGGTGGCCACCCGCCGTCGTACCCTTCCCGGCAAGAACCTCGCTTGGGATCCTGCGCGCCTGGTGCGAGATCCAAATGAATGCAAAGCGTGACCGTCCAGGCATCGCCCCTGGCCGTCGTCGCTGTTTCACTGGATGCAGGCGGGTGTCCGCCTGGTGATGCCGGGGGAGGCAACTGCAGTGATTCGTATCCAGCGGACCATGGTGTTCGGCGCCGTCCTGGCCGTGACGGGTTGCGCGGCCCCGGCGCCGCCGGAGCTACTCACGGCGGACGGCGTCGAACGGGCTGCCGTGGACAGGGCCGCCTTCCGCGCGGAACTCGCTGCCTTCCGGACTTCCGCCTTCACGCTGGGTGATGCCCTGCTGGCCGGCGGGGGAGAGGGCAACGTGGTTGCGTCGCCGGGCAGCCTGCTGCTCGCGCTGGCGATGCTGCGGGCCGGTGCCTCAGGGGAAGCCGCAGCAGAGATGGACGCCGTGCTCGGGCTCCCTGATGCCGGCCGGGACGAGGCCATGAACGCCTTGCTCGCGTCCTTGGAAGAATACGATGGTGACCCGGGCTCCGTTGACGAAGAGAACCCTCCTGCCAAGCCGCTGATGCATACCGCGAACGGGTTGTTTGTGGACAGGAATGTTTCCACGGGTGACGACTTCCTGGAGACGCTGGCGAAGCACTACGGCACCGGCGTGTACCCGGTGGACTTCCGCGACGAGGCAGCCACCAAGCCGGCCATGGACGCCTGGGTCAACAGGAACACCGGCGGCCGGATTGAGAAGGCGCCGGCCCGGTACGACACCAGGAACACCTTCAGCCTCCTCAACACCGTTTATTTTGCCGCGGCCTGGGATGTCCCGTTCAGTGCCGAGGCCACGTCGGATGAACCGTTCGCAACGGCGCAGGGGACTGTCACCGTGCCCATGATGCATGGCCTGCAGCACATGGCGTTCGCCGAGGGCCCCGGCTGGCAGGCGGTGGACCTGCCGTACGGCGAAGGGTTCGTGATGCGGCTGGTGCTTCCCGCCAAGGAGTCCGACGGCGCTGCTGCCGCCATCAACGCGGGCCTGTTGGCCGGGGTGTCAGCTGCCTTGGAGACTGCAGAACCGGAGGTCATCGAACTGGCGCTGCCCACCTGGGACCACAAGAGCAGCTTTGATGTGCGGGCGGTCCTCGAGCAACTGGGCCTCCACAAAACCTTGGAGACGACGACCGGTTTTGATGCCATCCAGCCGGGCCTGATGCTCACCCAGGCCGCGCAGGACGCCAACATCACGGTGGCCGAGAAGGGAACGGTGGCCGCCGCCGTCACCCAGATCAACGGCATGGTGACCAGTGCCCCGGCCCAGCCCGAAAAGTCCATCACCTTCGACCGGCCGTTCCACTACCAGATTGTGCATGTGGAGAGTGGCCTGCCGCTGTTTATGGGGAAGGTCGCAGACCCGCGCTGATGGATGGCTGCGGCAGACCCGCGCTGTCAGGGTTAGCGGCTGGACTTTGCAGCAGCGCGCCGGACGATCCCGCCGTAAGCTCCGAACAGGCGCGGCAGCACAACATACACGGCAGCCGGAACCACCACGAGGGTGAGCGCCAGGGCGCGCAGAACCGGATGCCAGCCTTCCGTCAGTGGGGCGCTCAGCAGCATACCCACGGCTACAAGGGGGAAGATGGCAAGCCAGGTGATGACTGCGCGGACGTGGATGGACGGCGCGGGTGGAGCAGGCGGGGCGGACAGAACCGCGGCTGTGGTGGCCGCTGTTGTGAGGGCGGGGGCGGGAACGGTGGTGTTGTTCACGGGAATCTCCAACTAAACGGTTGCTTTGTTGGGATCGAGACTAGACCTGCAGCCGGCAAAGTGCAACTACCTAGTTGGAAACGCGTAGAATAGCGTCATGGCCTGGAATACTGAACGAACCAAAGCGCTGCTGCTGGCTGCCGCCACGGAGGAATTCAGTGAAAAGGGCCTGGCCGGCGCGCGCGTGGACCGGATCGCAGCCGCCGCGGGCGTCAACAAGGAGCGCATCTACCAGTACTTCGGCAAGAAGGACGATCTGTTCGACGCCGTCCTGGCCGCGGAACTGGTGCGCGTCATGACCGAGGTCCCCATCGAGGGCAACGGCCCCGCGGCCGTGGGAGATTACGCCGCGAAGCTTTTTGACCGCCACACCAAGGACAGCGCCCTGGCCCGGCTGCTGTTCTGGGAAGGGCTGGAGCGCGGCCGCAACACCGTGGACCGGGCCACCCGGGCAGACCACTGCGCCGCCAAGGTGGACCAGATGCTCCGGGTTCTGCCGGGCATCGACCGCACCGATGCAGCGGACCTGGTCCTCACTATCGTGACGCTCTGCGACGGCTGGACCGTCCTGCCGCAAATCGACGCACTCCTGGCCGGCGCCGCGCCGGACCGGCTGGAACGCCGCCGGGCCTTTATTGCCCGTACCGCCATGCTGACGGCCGAAGCCCTCCTGGCAGAAGCCCCCGCGGCTGCGGCCAGTCAGTAGGCGAATGCGGCCGACAGGTTAGCGCGGGCCGCCCTGCCACAGGGCATCGAACGG
Source organism: Pseudarthrobacter siccitolerans (assembly GCF_030823375.1). Lineage (NCBI taxonomy): Bacteria > Bacillati > Actinomycetota > Actinomycetes > Micrococcales > Micrococcaceae > Pseudarthrobacter > Pseudarthrobacter siccitolerans. The sequence goes on from NZ_JAUSXB010000001.1 coordinate 3,479,803, forward strand.
TGCGCCCGAGGCCACGCGGTTCCGGATTCCGGCGGTGACGAAGGCCTTCGCCGCGCGTGCGGCCTCCAGCGGCGCCGCACCCTTGGCAAGCTCGGCGGTCACGGCGGCTGCGAGGGAGCAGCCGGCACCGGACACGGCCACCTCGCCCACCTTCTCCGCGCGCAGCACCTCGAGGGTTTCGCCGTCATAGAAAACGTCGACGGCGTCCGGGCCTTCCAGCCGCACCCCGCCCTTGGCGAGCACCGCCGCACCGCTGATTTCGTGGATGCGGACGGCCGCCGCCTTCAGCGACTCCACGTCCGTGATCGTCAGGCCGGACAGGGACTCGGCCTCGAAATGGTTCGGTGTCACAAACGTGGCCAGCGGAAGGATCTGCGCCTTGAGCGCCTGGTCCGTGTCCAGCGCGTGCCCGGGCTCCTGGCCCTTGCAGATCAACACGGGATCCAGGACCACGTTGCGGAACTGGCCGCCGTCGAGGGCGCCCGCCACGGTGCTGATGGTCGCCGGGCTGCCCAGCATGCCGATCTTCACCGTGTCCAGCACGGAGGGCGCGCCGGACGACGGGCCGTACGCCGCCGTGGTCGCCTCCAGCTGGTCGGCAATCACCTGCTGGTCCACCGGCACAAAGCGGTGGTTCCAGCTGTCGTTCGGGTTGAAGGACACGATGCAGGTCAGGTTGGCGATGCCAAAGACCCCCAGCTCCTGGAAGGTCTTCAGGTCTGCCTGCGCGCCGGCACCGCCGGTGGCTTCGGAACCGGCGATCGTCAGGACGACGGCGGGAGCTGCAGCGGGGGACTGGACATCGGCGGTAACGGAAGTCATGGCACCATCCTGCCATCCGGCGCCGGCCGCCCGCCTTGTGTGTCTGAACAGCGCCTTTCCCTGAACCCGTTCAATGCGACAACGGGGCCGGAATTCTTGCCCAAGGAGCCTTCAGGCCTTGAGTGTGGCGTCGAGCAGGGCCCGCAGCTCCCGGAAATGACGCTCCGTAGCCTCCGGATGGAAGGCTGAGGTGTCTGCCATCGAGTAGCCGTGGGATGCGCCGGGGTAGATCTCGTTCGATGCTTCAAGGCCCGCAGCCTGGAGCGCCTCACCCAGCCGGGCGACGGCGTCGGGGGCCATGCTCTGGTCATGGTCCGCGTGGCCGAACACAAACCGGGCGCGGGCGTTGCCCAGGGCCAGGTGGGGGCTGTCCGGGGCGTCCGTCGCCAGGCCGCCGCCATGGAAACCGCCACACGCCGCCACCACGTCCGGCCGTGCGGTGGCGGTACGCACCGCAAGCCTGGCTCCCATGCAGTAGCCGAAGGCACCGATGGGACCCGGCGCTGCGCCGTCGATCGCCCCAAGCGCCTTGACCCACGCATCGATGTCAGCCACGGCTTTGTCCGGAGTGAGGCGGCCCACCCGCGGGAACGCGGCCTTGCCGGCGGCCGCCCTGCCCTCCGCCGTGGCCATGTCCGCCGCAGGAGCGAGCTCGCCGGCCTTGCCTTCCCGGTAAAAGACGTTCGGGGCCAGGACAACGTAGCCCCAGTCGGCCACCCGCTGGGCCATGTCCTGGATGCGGGGGCGCAGGCCGAACGCGTCCATGTAGAGGATTACGCCCGGAAAGGGGCCGGTGCCAGTGGACGGACGGGCCACCAGGGCTTCGGCGGTGCCTGCTGCGGCGGGGATTTCGATGAGCATCCGCTCAGGATATCGGAACCGGCATGGGCGCCCTGCTCATGAGTAATACCGGCCCAGGGTCTCGGCCTTGAACTCGAAGAAGGTGCCGGCTTCGATGGCCAGCCGTGCATCGTCCACCATCTTCACCACGAACCGCTCATTGTGGATGGAGATCAGCGTGGCGGAGACCATCTCCTTGGCCTTGAACAGGTGGTGGATGTACGCCCGCGAGTAATGGGTGCACGCGTAGCAATCGCAGCCCTCCTGGAGCGGGCCGAAATCGCGCTTGTACTTGGCGCCCGAAAGGTTGAAGCGGCCCTGCGGCGTGTAGAACGCGGAGTTCCGGGCCACGCGGGTAGGTGAGACGCAGTCGAAAGTGTCTGCGCCGTTTTCGATGGCCGTGAAGATATCGTCCGGCTCGGAGATGCCCAGCAGATGGCGCGGTTTGTCCTCCGGCAGTTCCTCGTTGCACCACCGGACGATCGTGCCCAGGTTCTCCTTCTCGAGGGCCCCGCCGATGCCGAAACCGTCAAATGGCATGGCGCCCAGATCCCGGCAGGCTTTCCGGCGCAGGTCCTCGTACTGGGCCCCCTGGATCACGCCGAACAGTGCCTGGTACGGCTTGCCCTCACGGGCCGAGGTCAGCCGGAAGTGCTCCTCGATGCAGCGCAGCGCCCACAGCCGCGTTCGCTCCAGCGATTCCTCCTGGTACCCGCGGGAGTTCTGCAGGGTGGTCAGCTCGTCGAAGGCGAACATGATGTCCGCGCCGATCTGGTGCTGGACCCGCATCGAGATCTCGGGGGAGAAGCGGTGCTTGTCACCGTTCAGGTGGCTCTTGAACCAGACGCCGTCGTCGTCGATATGGGCCAGGCGTTCCTTGCCGGGAGCTACGGCGTCATCGGGCCCGGAAGCGTCCACCGATTTCATGTCGATGACTTTCTTGAACCCCGAGCCCAGGCTCATCACCTGGAATCCGCCGGAGTCCGTGAACGTGGGCCCGGACCAGTTCATGAACGCGCCGAGGCCGCCGGCTTCATCGAGGATGTCCGCTCCCGGCTGCAGGTACAGGTGGTAGGCGTTGGCCAGCAGTGCCTGCGCGCCAAGGTCAGCCATCGATTCGGGCAGCACCGCCTTCACCGTGGCCTTTGTTCCGACGGCGATGAACGCGGGCGTCCGGATTTCTCCGTGGGGCGTCGTGATGGTGCCGGTGCGGCCCAGGAATGCACCGCCGTTGGACTCCAGTTGGGCAGCCGACGGCGGGCACGTTTCGGCAAGGCGGGAGCCTACTCGGAAGCCGAACTCGGACTGCCGGGAGAGCGCGCCAGGCAGCGCGGCTTCCCTGGCTGGGGCAGCCGCCGGGGCAGCGGGGGACGGAGCGGAAACAGGGTTGGCTGGCACCGTACCAGTGTGCCAGCAATCGGGCAGGTCCCTCAGCTCACCGGTTCTGATGTGGGGTAGTTCTCAGCCCGCCAGGAGTCCCAGGATGTGCGGATCGCGTCCACCCTGGCGGCACCCAGGCCGTAGGTGGAAACAATCACCAGCGATCCGCCGTCGGGCCGGACGTCCGCGATTTTTGGCTGGTCGGCAACTATCAGCAGGCCGTCGCCGCGATCCGCGTAGCTGTGGACCGTGAGGCCCACCTGGTGATTGCTCCGGTACCAGACTTTCCCGGAGATCTTCTCGCCGGTGGCCAATGTCAGCCCGTAGTCCTCGCCCGGCGCCGGCACATCCGAGAGGCCGAGCTTTTCAATGCCGGAGCCTGGTCCGCCGGGAACTTGCAGGAACAAGGTGTGGCGCTTGCCGTGCGGGTGGTGTTCCAAGGCGAAACGGAGTTGCTGCAGGAATGTCAGCCAGCCCTGGGTGATGTCCTCGTCCCACGCAGCCCATTCCGAATTGTGGTCCAGCGCTGCCCGGGTGATGCTAACGCGGGTTCCGTTGGGCTCCGGATGGAGCTCGAAGACGTCGCCGCCGTGGACCGTGAAGCTCGTGTGGTCCGGTGATTCCTCTTCGTCCCCGGAAAAGTAGATCTGATTGATCTCGGCGTCCAGGTCCTCGGCCTGCCAGCCGTGCCATTGGGCCACCCTGGCCGGTTCGCGCAGCATCGTCCAGACCTGCGGCGCGTCAGCATTGATCACAACGCTCAGATTGTTCGTCATAGCCCCGAATGTACAACTCCGGCCCGGCGCCGGATAGGGGTTATTTGTTCACGGCCGAAGTCAGGCCCGGACGGCCTCAAGTTCGTTGCTGATGCGGCGCTCAAGCTCACCCGGACCGATGGTTTCCGAGCCTCCGTGGGCCCGCAGGAACAGCAGGGATTCGAGCCGCAGGAGCCGCCATTCCCGCTCGGCGTCATGATTGGAGTTGTCGATGGACCGGAAGATTTCCTTGTCGTACAGGTTGGGCTCGTTGAGCGAGCGCTGCCGGACCTTGGCCGCCATCCTGGCCTTGAAGGCGTCCGTTTCCTGGTTTTCCGGGGTGCGGATCAGCTTCTCGTAGACCTCCGCCCGCTCCTCCTGGCCGTTCTGCCGGCAGATGTAGCTGGCCAGGGCCAGGGAGGCTTCCACGGAGGCCCACCGGCCGGGATTCCCGTCATATGGCAGGACGTTAAGCAGGTCCGCGACGGCCAACGAACCATCGGCGTCCTTGAGGGTGACAAACAGTTCGTGCGCGAGGTCGCTGAGGTCCTTAAGGCAGCTGCCCGACTTGAAGTTGACCCCTTTCGCCAGCCGGTCGGCCAGCAGCAGAACGCCCTCCGCATCCGGGTGGGCTTCGGCCGCAGCTTCCACCACTGATTCCGGCGTACCCTTCGGCGCCGGGATCAGGGCGAGTTCCTCCTCGCCGGGGCCGGTTGCCGCCGGGGGAACCGGGGGCAAGGGAGGTACGACGACGGCGGGGGCCGCAGGTGCCGCAGCCGCCTCTTCGCCGGGCTGCCCGGGCGTGGCTTCCCCTGCCGGCCCAACCACCTCGACCGGACCGGCCTGCAGCGGAAGCTGCGTGACGGCGTCGGCCTCTCCGCCCACAACAGTCACCGCGGTGCCCACGGCGATGCGCAGGGTCCCGCCGCCTGACAGGCTGGCGAGTACCAGTGCCGGCGCGCCGAAGTCGTCTGATTCAAGCTCAACCTGGCTGATTTCCGCTGTCCGCTCACCGCCGGGCAGCAGGATGTGGCTGCCGGTGGTCAGAGATCCAGCCTGCTGTTCGCTGTAGTTACGGGCGGCTGGTGTTTCGGTCATGGGAGTCCTTAAGTTCTCTTGCGGTCCGCCCTACAGTCTACAAAGGAGGGCACCGGAAGTCGGGGACGCCGGGTGCGGCCGAGGGTGTCAGAACCCCACGCCCGCGAAGGCCAGCGCCTGCCGGATCAGGCCGCCGCGGCCGCCCGTGAACTCCAGCTGCACGCCGGGGCTCAGCACTTCCTCGGGGGTCATCCAGGTCAGCTCCAGTGCGTCCTGGCGTGGCTCGCATTCGCCCGTCACCGGGATCACGTAGGCCAGGGACACGGCGTGTTGCCGCTCATCGGTGAAACCGGTCTGGGACGGGGCCGGGAAGTACTCCGCCACCGTGAAGGGGACCGGGCTGATGGGCAGCTGCGGGAACGCCAGCGGACCAAGGTCCTTCTCCATGTGCCGGAGCAGGGCTGCCCGGATGGTCTCGCGGTAGATGACCCGCCCGGACACCAGCGAGCGGACCATGGTGCCGTCCTCGTCAGCCTGGAGCAGGGTTCCCACTTCGTTGACGAAACCCAGCGGATCCAGCCGGACAGGCACAGCCTCGACGTACACCATGGGCAGCCGCCCGCGCGCCTCAAAAAGGTCTTCTTCGGAGAGCCAGCCGGGATTCGGGTCAGGTGTGCGCACGTTCATGCTTAAGTTCTACCCCATGGGACGGCGCTCGGAGATCCACACCGTGGCCGGCACGTGGGCCGTGCCGGGCCCGGCGTCCGGGTTGGGCACGTGGAGGGTGCTCCCAAAGGCCTCCTCGGTCATGGTTGCCTCAAAGCCCGCGGCGGCGAGGCGGACCCGCAACGGTTCCAGGCCGCCGTCGTACTCAAAGCCCAACCCGGGGCGTGGCGGGCCCGCTGCCGGACGCACCAGCAGGACCCCTCCGTTCTTGGCCGTGAAGTCGGCGGTTTCGTCAGCGTCAGGCACCGGGCGCGGACGGGCGCCGATGTGCTGCAGCGTCCGGGCTGCCGCCGCGGCGTCCTCGGTGAACCAGACCCCGACGACGGCGAGGGCCGCGTCGGCATCAGCGCACTGGGCCATGTGGGCGGCATGGTCAGCCAGGAAAGTGAATCCGTCCGGCGCAGTGATCCTGCAGGTTTCGCCGTGGTCCGCCGTGATGATTTCCGCGGGTGAGGTTCCATCGTCCTGGGCCGAGAGGTTGGTGCGGCGGGCGAACTCGGCGAGATCACCCACCTCCACTGTGAACGCGGTGGTTCCGTCCTCTTCGGCTCCGTCCGGTACTTCATGGAGGGCAAGACGGCCCGAACCGGAGTCAAAGACGCGGAACCCGCCGTCGCCCTCGGTCAGAACCAGACCCAGTGTGGTGAGGAGCCGGTCCCAGGACTCGATGGCGGAGGTGAAATGCAGTGGGCGCACGCGGAGCATTAGTGGTCCTTCGTTTCGGGAAACCGGGTATGGCCATGTTGCCACGACCGGGACGCAGGCAGAATAGGGCCATGGCTGTTGAACTCGAGGAACTGCTGGTGCCGGACGCCGCCGCCTGGCGTGGCTGGCTGGAGGAAAACCACAGGACCAGCCCCGGCGTGTGGGTGGTCCTGCACAAGAAGGGCGGGCAGGTGACGGAGTTGGACTACGCCGCCGCCCTTGACGAGGCCCTGTGCTTCGGCTGGATCGACGGCCAGGGCAAAAGCAGGGACGCAGAAAGCTCCCTCCAGCGGATGACCCCACGCGGACCCAGGAGCGTATGGTCGGCCCGTAACGTCACGCATGTGGCGCGGCTGGAAGCCGCAGGCCGGATGACCGAGGCGGGCCGGGCAGCCGTGAACGCCGCCAAGGAAGACGGCCGCTGGGACAAGGCCTATGAGGGGCAGGCGGCGGCCGAAGTTCCGGCGGACCTGGCCGCCGCCATCGCCGCCGTTCCGGCCGCCCAGGCGATGTTCGATGTCCTTACCAAAACCAACCGCTTTGCCCTGATTTACCGGACCAACTCGGTCAAACAGGCTGCCACCCGCGAACGTAAAATTGCGGGGTTTGTGGAGATGCTGGCCCGTGGTGAGGCGCCGTACCCGCAGAAAAAGCGTCCAGCCGGGCTGTAACAGTAATTGGGTCCTTGTGTTCGGACGCCTAGGGTAGAAGGTTTAATTGCGCTGGTGCCGCCTCCTCATCCGGGGGCGGCATTTGTGTGTTCGGCGACGGAACGAAAACCATGATCCGCAACCCCTTCAAAAATCCCAGGCAAACTTTCCCGGGCCGCCCCCTTTGGTGGCCAGCCGGGCGGCCGTTGCCGCCCTGGTGGTGGTCCTCACCCTGGTGTCCGGCAATGCCGGGAAGGGGCCGGCTGCCACGACGCCGCAGACACTCACCTCGCTCGTCTTTCCGCCGAAGCACCAAGGACGTGGGGCTCGCTGCAGTGGGCGGCTCCGTGAACGTCAAGAACGGCACAGTCACGCCGCTCGCGGGTATCCGCTGAGGCTTCTGGGACGCGTCAGGGTTCGATGGGAAAGGCGACGCCTTCGCCGACTACCCGAAGGCACAGTTCCATCCCGGGCCGGGCGATGGAGGCGTTCCAGTGCCGGATGGTGATGATCTCGCCGCCGCCGGGGTAACGGTGGTCGCCTCCGCTGGCAAGTTCCGGGGGAACCGCCAGCTTGAGCCGCACGGTGGTTTCCGGACCGAAGTAGTCGGTGTCCACCACCACGCCGCGGATGGGGCCATCCTCGGCGATGCGGATCTGTTCCGGCCGCAGCATCAGCTGGACCCTGCCCTGTGCGGGAGGCCGGCGGACGGGGATGCCGCCGAGTGAACAGGTGGCGAGCGAACCTTCCATCCACGCGTCCAGGATGACGGCGTCGCCCAGGAACTCGGCAGTGGCGCGGTCAGCCGGGCGTGTATAGACCACAAAGGGGTTACCGATCTGCGCAAGCTTCCCGCCGCGCATCACCGCCACCTGGTCGGCGAAGGACAAAGCTTCAGCCTGGTCATGGGTCACGAGGATGGTGGTCACGCCGGCCTTGTTCAGGACCTTGGCCACTGCCCGCCTGGTGGCTACCCGCAGGCCGGCGTCGAGGGCGGAGAACGGCTCGTCGAGGAGCATCAGTTCCGGTTCGCGTGCCAGGGCCCGGGCCAGGGCAACGCGCTGCTGCTGGCCGCCCGACAACTGGTGGGGGCGCCTCTTGGCCATGTCCGGATCCAGCGACACCATCTCCAGCAGCTCGCGAACACGGTCTTCCACTGCCCTTCGGCCGCCGGGCAGTTTTGCCGGGTCAAGTCCGAAGGCAACGTTTTTGCCCACGCTCAGGTGGGGGAACAGGGCGCCGTCCTGGGCCACGTAGCCGATGTGCCGTTTGTGCGCCGGTACCCAGGCGCCGTCCCCGGCGACCTTCGCACCGTTGAGCGAGATGCTGCCGGTTACCGGATGATCAAACCCTGCGATCAGCCGCAGCAGCGTGGTCTTGCCAGAGCCGGACGGGCCAACGATGGCGGTGGTGCCGCCCCGGGCGATGGAAAGATTAACGCCCTTGAGGACAGACTGGCTGCCGAAATTCCGGGTGACGTCCGTGATGACCAGGTGACTGTCCGTGGAGGTAGCCACGGAGGGGGCGACCCGCGGTTCCGGCAGCCGCGAGGGCGCCTGATCGGCCGGTGCTTGATCGGCCGGTTCTTGATGGGCCGGCACTTGTTGGCTGGGTGCCGTTTGCTTCGCTGCTTTTCGGATCGGGGCTTGTTCGATCGGCGCTTGTTCGATCACTGTCCGGCTACTTTCTTGGACTGCTGGAAGAGGAGGTAGGTCATGGGGGCGGAGAGCAGGATCATCAGCAGTGCGTAGGGAGCTGCTCCCGCGTAGTCGATCTCGCTGCTCTTGCTCCAAAACTCGGTGGCCAGCGTGCGGGTCCCGTTGGGGGACAGGAGCAGGGTTGCGGTGAGCTCGTTGGCGATGGCCAGGAAAACCAGGGCGGCCCCGCCCGCGGCTGCGGGAGCGCTGAGCCGCAGCGTCACCCGGATGAAGGCGAGCAGCGGTGGCTTGCCCAGTGCCTGCGCGGCCTCATCAAGTTCCTTGGGCGCCTGGGAAAGCCCGGCACGGAGGTTCACGAGCGCCCGGGGGAGGAACAGCAGGACATACGCCGCCACCAGTACGCCGGCAGTCTGGTACATCCCCGGCACCACACGGATGCTGACGGTCACGAAGGCCAGGCCCACCACGATGCCCGGCAGCGAACTGGTGATGTAGTTGGAGAGCTCCAGGGATTTACTGAACCAGCCGGGATGCCGGACGGCGAGATAGGCCATCGGGAACGCCACTGCCGTGGTGGCAACTGCACCCGCCAGGCCGTAACCAAGCGTGGACAGGAGGGCCGGGAGGAACTCGTCGGCAGCCCACGCCTCCGGTCCGCCTGCCACCGTCCAACGCACCACGAAATACAGCGGCAGCCCCACAGCCAGTGCGGTCAGTGCCAGCAGGAAGGCCTGGGCCGGAACCTGGTACCCGCGCAGCGGAAGCCGCAGCGCTCTGGCCTGGGCCCCCGATCCGATCCGGGCGTACCTCGCCGTGCCGCGGCTGCGGACCTCGGCCAGGAGCAGGAGGAGGCAGAAGAACACGAGGACGCTGGCCAGCATGTTCCCGGCGGCACCATTGAACGTGGACTGGTACTGGGTCATGATCGCGGTGGTGAACGTATCGAACCGGATCATGGCGAACGCGCCGTATTCGGCGAGCAGGTGCAGCCCCACCAGCAGCGCCCCGCCGGTCATGGCAATCCGGAGCTGGGGGAGCACCACCCGGAAGAACGTGCGCCACGCCCCAAGCCCCAGCGCAGCGGCCGACTGCTCGATGGCCGGGTCCAGCCGGCTCAGGGAGGCGGCGGCCGGGATGTACACCAGCGGGAAGTAGGACAGCGTGGCAATCAGCACGCCCGAGCCCAGGCCGCCCATCGAGGGAACGGCCGAGACCCAGCCGTAGCTGTTGACGAAGGCGGGGATGGCCAGCGGGGCAGCCAGGAGGACAGCCCACATTTTGCGTCCCCGCAGCCTGGTCCGTTCAACCAGCCACGCGCCAGCCACGCCCAGCAACAGGCACAGCGGAATGGTGGCCGCCATGAGCAGGATGGTGTTCAGCAACAGCTCGGTAACCCGCGGCCGGAAGATCAGTTCGACGGCGGTCTCCCAGCCGGTTGCCACGGTCATGTACACCACGTACCCCAGCGGGACGAGGGAAAAGAGGGCGATCAGCACCGCCAGCACGGACACTGCAGAAACGCCGAAAGGCGGGCGGGGACTTTTGCCCCGGCCCGCCGTCGTCGTGCTCCTTTGGGGGGGAGCCGATAGATCGGAAGTCACGAAATTACAGGAGTCCTGCCTTGGTCATCAGATCGGTGACCTTTTCGGAGTTGAGCTTGGCGGGGTCCACGGTGGGCGCCTGCAGGTCTGCGATCGGGACCAGCTTCTCGTTGGCCGGAACATCAGAGGCAATGGCGTACTCGAAGGAGGTGCCGGTCTTCAGCACTTCCTGGCCCTTCTTGCCGGTGATGAACTTCAGGAAAGCCTGGGCGGCTGCTTCATTCTTGGACGTCTTCAGCACGCCACCGCCGGAGATGGAGACGAAAGCGCCCGGATCCTGGTTCTTGAAGTAGTACGGCGTGACGTTCTTGGAGTTCTCGCCGGTCTTGGCCTGGTCGCCATAGTAGTAGTAGTGGTAGATCAAGGCGGCGTCCACTTCACCTGCGTTGACTGCCTTCATGGCGGTGCTGTTGCCCTTGTAGGCCTTGAAGTTTTCCTTCATGCCTGTGAGCCACTCCCCGGTGGCGGCTTCGCCCTTGAGCTCGAGCAGTGCCGACACGATGGCCTGGAAGTCGGCGCCGGTAGGCGAAGCGGCCCACTTGCCCTTCCACTCGGGCTTGGCCAGGTCAAGCATGGACTTGGGCAGCTGGTCCTCGGTCAGCTTGGCCTTGTCGTAGACCAGGACGGTGGAGCGGGCCGCAATGCCGGTCCACTTTCCGGTGGAAGGCCGGAACTCTTGGGGAACCTGCTCCGTTGTGGCCTTGTCCACATCCGCAAAGAGACCCGCGTTTTCAACCTGGGTCATGGCCGGGGAGTTCTCGGTGAGGAACACGTCCGCCGGGGAGGCCGCGCCCTCCTGGATGATCTGGTTGGACAGCTCAGTGTCCGAACCCTGGCGCATGGTGACCTTGACGCCGGTTTCGGCTGTGAAGGCGTCGACCCATTCCTTGGTCAGGCTCTCGTGCTGGGCGTTGTAAACCGTGATTTCGCCGGAGACTGCGCCGCCGGAGGCGGAAGCGGCAGGTGAACCGGTGGAGGCGGGCGTGCCGCTGCCGGCGCAGGCGGTCAGGCCGAGTGCGGCGCTGGCGGCGAGTGCGATGCCGGCCAGTGCGCTGTTGCGAATCTTCATTGAGGGCGCTGCTTTCTGGGAAAGATTTGGGGCGGACCACGGTCCCGGTGAACCCTGGAGAAGGGAACCTCACCTGAGAAACTGTAGGGTAGGCAACCCTAAGGCGTAACCCGGAAAGCGCTTAAAGTGAGCAGTGTCACATCAATTACGGAACTGTTGCGTGCCCTAATCCAATGCGGCGATGGATGCGGCGGCCTCGATTGCCATCCACGCCTGCAGTTGGGTGGAGAGCTCGACGCCGGCGCCCGCCGGGGAGGGTGCGCCCCGGTCCTCCGCGTGCAGGGGAAAGGCGAGTCTTCCGGGTTGTTCCTCGCGGTTGCCATTGCCGGCGGCGGGCCGCCTTCCTGCCCAGAAAGCCTGCGCGGTGCCGGTGACAAGCCGCGCGGCGGTGGCGCGGGCCTGCCGGGGGAGCCGCGGATCTGCTGCGGCGAGCGCAAGGTAACGGCACAAGATCCCGGTGAACAGGCCGCCGTCGCCCGTTCCCTCGCAGCGCAGGACGGTCAGTTGGCCAGCAGCTGCGCCGCCGTCATTGCCCCCTCCTGCCGGAACTGTCAGGTGCCGGTCCACCGCCTCCACCAGCATGGCTGCCCTGGCCAGGTTCGCCTCCCCGCCCAGCTCAAGCAGCGCACCCAGGACCGGGCCCTGGTTGTAGGTGTAGACCGCCCGCTCGGTCAGCACGTTCCCGTCGGGGCTAAGCCGGACGCCGTCGAGGTACAGGCCCTGCCCCGGGTCGAAGAGGGTTACGTCCAGCCAGTCCAGCAGTGACTGCGCCTTGGCCCGCTGCCCTGTGCGGGCGTAGAAGAGGGCGACAGGTGCGGTGGCGGGCGTGTTTTTGAAGTCGCGCTTCTTGCTCCAGAAGGAACCGCCGCCCAGGTCATCGGTGCAGGCGGCGTCGAACTGGAGCGTGAGCGTCTTGCGGACCGCCGCGTTGCGCCGCCGCCCGGGCCGGCGCGTTTCCTGGGCCAGTGCGTCGAGCCGGAGGGTGGCGAGGGCAAGCCAGGCCATGTCGTCGTAGTAGTTGTTGACAACTGTGAGGCCGTTGCGCAGCCGGATCCCGGTGACCAGCCGGGAAGCGAGCCTTCCGGCGCTGGGATGTTCCGGGCCGTTGAACCTGGCGGCAGGAGTGGCGCCTTTGCCCAGCTCGCGGCGGCCCGCATCCACCAGGCAGTCAACATAGTGGGCCTGCCACCAGTAGTGCCAGGGCTGGAGCAGCTTGCCCTTCACGTCGTCGCGCCAGCGGGGGGCGGGCCTCTGGATGCCGCCAAGATGGGTGCCCGGCAGGAAGAACAACCTCCTGCCGAAGAGTCCGGTGACAGACCGTGCGGCCTCGTTGGCCCTTTCGTGCCAGTCAACGGGAGAGGAAGTCATGGCTTCCACCCTAGCCGGGCGTACGGCAGCGCCGGGAAGGCCGGATAGTGCGTGGACCCGATAATTTCAGTTAACATTCACTAACTAATGCTCCGCGGGCTTCTGCCGGAGCAGGCCCGCATCAAGGAGGATGTATGGACGTCACAGGCAGCGTTGCGTTGATCACGGGAGGCGCCTCGGGCCTGGGGGCAGCTACTGCCCGCAGGCTGTTCGACGCCGGCGCCTCAGTGGTGCTTGTTGACCTCCCCTCCTCTGCCGGGCAGGCGTTCGCCGAAGAGCTGAATGGTGGGACCGCGAATCCCATCCGAAGCCCCAAAAAGTCCGCCGTGTTTATGCCCGCGGACGTCACCAGCGAACCGGAGGTTCAGGCCGCCGTCGATACCGCCACACAACTGGGCCCGTTGCGCATCGTGGTTAACTGCGCCGGAATCGCCACCCCCGGCAAAGTGCTGGGCCGGGAGGGCGTGCTTCCGTTGGAAGCGTTCAACCGGGTCATCCAGGTCAACCTCGTAGGGACGTTTAACGTGCTGCGGCTGGCAGCGGCCGCCATGGTGGCCAATGAACCGGCCAGCACGGAACTGGGCGGACCGGAGCGCGGCGTCATCATCAATACCGCCTCGGTAGCAGCCTTTGAAGGGCAGATCGGACAGCCTGCCTACGCTGCTTCCAAAGGTGCGGTAGCGGCGATGACGCTGCCCATCGCCCGCGAATTGGCGCGCTCCCTGATCCGGGTGGTCACCATCGCGCCGGGAATCTTCGAAACGCCCATGATGGCCGGATTGCCGCAGGAAGCGCAGGATTCTTTAGGCGCCCAGGTGCCGCACCCCTCCAGGCTGGGCAAACCGGCCGAGTACGCCAACCTGGTAGCGCATATCGTGGACAACGCCATGCTGAACGGGGAAACCATCCGGCTGGACGGCGCCATCCGGATGGGACCGAAATGACCACGGCCGGAACGGTAACCCTGCCCCCGGCGGATTTCTTCGCCGTCGAATCCCTGCTGAACCAGGCGGAACGGGACAAGCTGGCTGAACTGCGGGATTTCCTGGCAAGGGAGATCGCCCCGTACGCGGGGGACTGGTGGAACAAGGCCGAGTTTCCCGCGCACATCCTGCCTAAACTCGCGGCCCTGCAGCTCAGCACGCCTGCGCAGCGCGGCTACAGCCACCTGTTCGCCGGCCTGGTGATCGCCGAGATGACGCGCGTGGACACGTCCATTGCCACCTTCTTCCTGGTCCATCACGATCTCTTCGTTGAGTCGCTGTACGCCTTCGGCAGTGCCGATCAAAAGCGACGGCTGCTGGACGACGCCTCGAACCTGCGCATCACCGGTGCGTTCGCCCTGACGGAACCGAACCATGGTTCTGATGTGGCCGGCGGCATGGAAACCCGCGCCAGGCGGATATCTTCCACCACCGGCAGGCCCGACGACACCGGGGACACCTGGGTGCTGAACGGCGCCAAGCGGTGGATCGGCAACGGGACGTTCTGCGACTATATGCTGGTGTGGGGCCGGGACGAGGCGGACGGATCGGTGCGCGGCTTCATCGTTGATGCCACCCTGCCCGGGATCACCCGGACGCGGATCGAAAACAAGATCGCGCTGCGGACGGTGCAGAATGCGGACATCGTCTTCGATGACGTGAGCGTGGCCGAGGCGGACCGCTTCACCGCCATCAGCAGCTTCGATGACACCAATGAGCTGCTGCGCGGCTCGCGCATCATGGTGGCCTGGCAGGCTGTGGGCCAGCAGTTGGCGGCGTTCGACGTCGCCCGGCAGTACGCCGTCGAGCGCCGCCAGTTCGGCCGCCCGCTGGCACAGTTCCAGCTGGTCCAGCAGCAGCTGGTGACCATGCTGGGCAACGCCGTGGCAAGCATGGGCATGATGGCCGGGCTCGCCAGGCTGCAGGAGAACGGCGCTGCGGACATGCCGCAGGTGGCGCTGGCCAAGTCCTACCTGAGCGCGCGGATGCGTGAGACCGTGGCGCTGGGCAGGTCCATCCTGGGCGGCAACGGGATCGTCATCGACTACAGGATGGCGAAGATTTTCTCAGACGCGGAGGCCATCTACACCTACGAAGGATCGTTCGAGATCAACACCCTGATCGTGGGCCGCGCCATCACCGGGCTTTCGGCGATTGTCTAGTCCTCGGTGGTTGAGCCTGTCGAAACCGGATAAGGCTGCATCTCGCCTGCCTCCACACGCACGTCCAGGGAGTTGTTCCTCACCGGCATGGGGCAGGTTCCGTACGGCGTAAAGGCGCTGGGATAGTTGATGGCCCGGTTGAAATCGAGCACTACCGACCCGTCCGGGCGGGGCCGCGGCACGGCGAGCTTGCGCCAGTCATCGGTGGTTTCGCCGTTTGTTTCATCATGGAATGTGAGTGTCAGGGCGCCAAGCTTCTCCTCCTCCGCCTGGAGCCGGACTTCGTGCTTACCGCCGGGAACACGGAACACCACCTCGCCCACCGTGCGATGGACGCCGTCCACCAAGGGGTTGGCGGTGGCGATTGGCACGGCCACAGGCTCCGGATAGGGCTCGAACCTGCCGATGACTTCCCAATCCGGGTTGTACCTGTACGTGGGAACGCCCCGGAACTCCGTGAAAACGGGGGATCCAGCATCCCGGGTGCGGATGGCGTAGCGGCCTCCCCGCATGGCCAGCTCAACAACCACCTGGGCGCCGTCTTCGCCGCCGTACCGGACCCACATCAGGGACGCTTCGTCCGCGAGGGCCGCGGAAATCGTCCCCTCCACCGCTTGCCCTGTCTCCACCAGCGACAACCCGTCGGCGGGCGTTGCGGTGAGTGCCGCCGTCGTACCGTCCGTGGACCAGAGCCCAGGCACCAGTTCGACGGCGGCCGGGGAGTTTTCGAGCCATTGGAAGGAGGTGAGGGTCAACCACCCGTGGCGGGCTGCCAGGGCCTTGTTCCGGTTGTCGCGGAAGCGCTGCCAGCGCTCCACCTGGCTGGCTGGAGTGGTGCTCATGGTTCCTTTCGTACGTCATTTCCGGCTGCAACTGCAACTAACCCTCCTTCATTCCGGAGCGGAGCCGGAGTCGGATTGAACCACAACGTGGTCCGCCCTGTTGAATGGACGCCGTGGACATACTTGCGGGAGTCAGCAGCGACTGGCTCAAAAACCTGACCTGGATCGTGGCACTGGCTTTCGCGGCGGTGGTGCTGCTGTTAAGGCGGTTTCGGCGTCCGGATCAGGCCCTGTTCGCCGGCGTCCACGTATTCATTGCCGGCAGCCTGGCAGCCGGCATCTACGTCCTCAACCATCTGGGCGAAGGCAGGTGGGGTGGGGACAAGGAAGCCAATCTCGATCCGCCGTCGCTCTCGGAAACGCCCATGGTGGGGCAGTTCCTGGCACCGCTGGACGGGACGCTCAGCGGTGTGGCCGACGTCGTCAACGAGTTCGTGGACTTCCGCGCCGCCTTTCCGGTGGCACTGGACTTTTTTGTTGCGGCCGGCTGGGCCCTTGCTGCCGCCGTTCCGGTGGGGCTGTGCGTCCTGATCGCCAACGCGTGGGAAACCAAACGCCGGAAGGCTGAACTTGCTGCCTCCAGGAAGGAGCTTGCCCAGCTGCGGGCTGAGCTCGAGGGCGTCAAGCAGCACATTGGTTATCGTTCCGGAGCTGACATTATCTGAGACGGATTCCCCCGAGGTGCCGGACTGCGGGTAGCATCTTTAGCTAGTAACGTGGCTCACAGTATCCAGCGCAGTGTACGAGCCAAGTCCGAAACCCTCGAAAGATAGCTTCCATGGCTCACACTGCCGCACATCCCGAATCAGACCTTGCCTCCGAACTGAGGGCAGACGTCCGCCGTGTCTCCACCCTCCTCGGCGAATCCCTGGTCCGCCAGCACGGACCTGAACTCCTGGACCTCGTGGAGCAGGTCCGCCTCCTCACCAAGGAATCCAAGGAAGCCGCCCGCGGCGGTGCCGATGCCACCGGCCCCTGGAGCGCGCACGACGTCGTAGCCCAGGTCCGCGAACTCCTCGGCTCCCTGCCCATCGAGCAAGCCACGGACCTGGTGCGTGCCTTCGCGTTCTACTTCCACCTCGCCAACGCCGCCGAGCAGGTCCACCGGGTGCGGGGCCTGCGGACCCGCGCGGAGAAGGATGGGTGGCTGGCCAAAACCGTCAACGAGATTGCCGCCCAGGCAGGGCCCGGCGTCCTCCAGGAGGTAGTCAACGGGCTTGATGTCCGGCCCATTTTCACTGCCCACCCCACTGAGGCCTCCCGCCGCTCCGTCCTGGACAAGATCCGCAAGCTTTCCGATGTGCTGGCCCAGCCCACGGCCGAAGGAACCACGGCCCGCCGCCGCCAGGACCGCCAGCTGGCGGAAATCATCGATCAGATGTGGCAGACGGATGAGCTCCGCCAGGTCCGGCCCACTCCCGTGGACGAGGCCCGCAACGCCATCTACTACCTGGGCGGCATCCTCACTGACGCGATGCCCGAGATGCTGGCGGAGTTCTCCGAACTGCTGGGCGAACACGGCGTCACCCTCGCGTCCAAGGAAGCCCCCATCCGCTTCGGATCCTGGATCGGCGGCGACCGCGATGGCAACCCCAACGTCACCGCGGCCGTGACGCGGGAAATCCTGCAGATCCAAAACCAGCACGCAGTCCGGATCAGCATAGCCATGATCGATGAGCTGATCTCCATCCTCTCCAACTCCACGGCGCTCGCGGGGGCGGACAAGCAACTGCTCGAGTCCATCGACGCGGACCTTGGGAAGCTGCCGGGCCTGGACCGGCGGGTACTGGAGCTGAACGCGCAGGAGCCCTACCGGCTGAAGCTCACCTGCATCAAGGCCAAGCTCATCAACACCGGCAAGCGGGTGGCGGCCAATTCAAACCACGAGCACGGCCGGGACTACAGCGGCACCGACGAACTCCTGGCGGACCTCGAACTGTTGGAACTCTCGCTCCGCAACCACTCGGCGTCGCTGGCTGCGGACGGTGCCCTGGCCCGGGTCCGCCGCGCCATCGCCTCCTTTGGCCTGCACCTGGCCACGCTGGACATCCGCGAACACGCCGACCACCACCACGATGCCGTGGGACAGCTCATGGACCGTATTGGTGGGCCCGGGCTCCGCTACGCCGAACTCAGCCGTGAGGAACGCTTCGAGGTTCTCGGCTCCGAACTCGCCTCACGCCGTCCGCTGTCCGGCCACCCGATCAAGCTCGACGGCGCAGCTGACGGCACGTACGACGTCTTCCGCGAGATCCGCCGCGCCCTGCGCGCCTATGGGCCGGACGTCATCGAGACCTACATCATTTCGATGACCCGCGGCGCGGACGACGTCCTCGCCGCCGCCGTCCTGGCCCGTGAAGCCGGCCTGGTGAACCTCTTCGGCGAAAAGCCCTACGCCAAGATCGGGTTCGCGCCGCTGCTGGAAACAGTCGAGGAACTTCGTGCCTCCGCGGAGATCGTGGACCAGTTGCTGTCCGATCCGTCCTACCGCGAACTGGTGCGGCTGCGCGGGGATGTCCAGGAGATCATGCTGGGCTACTCGGACTCCAACAAGGAATCCGGCGTGATGACCAGCCAGTGGGAAATCCACAAGACCCAGCGCAAGTTGCGGGACGTCGCCGCCAAGCACGGTGTGCGCGTGCGCCTGTTCCATGGGCGCGGTGGATCCGTAGGCCGGGGCGGTGGACCCACCTATGACGCCATCCTTGCCCAGCCCAACGGCGTCCTGGAAGGCGAAATCAAGTTCACCGAGCAGGGTGAAGTCATCTCGGACAAGTACTCGCTGCCCGAACTGGCCCGCGAAAACCTCGAACTGTCCCTCGCCGCGGTGCTCCAGGGTTCCGCCCTGCACCGGGATCCGCGGACCTCCGCAGACCAGCGCGAACGGTACGGGCACGTCATGGAAACCATCTCCGATGCCGCCTTTGACCAGTACCGGAAGCTGATCGATGATCCGGACCTGCCGGCCTACTTCCTGTCCTCCACCCCCGTGGAGCAGCTGGGCTCGCTGAACATCGGCTCCCGCCCCTCAAAGCGCCCGGATTCCGGGGCGGGGCTCGGCGGCCTGCGGGCCATCCCGTGGGTGTTCGGCTGGACCCAGTCCCGCCAGATCGTACCCGGCTGGTTCGGCGTCGGCTCCGGACTCAAGGCAGCCCGCGAAGCCGGCAACTCCGCCCAGCTGGTGGAGATGTGGGAGAACTGGCACTTCTTCCGCTCCGTGCTCTCCAACGTGGAAATGACGCTTGCCAAGACCGATATGGACATCGCCGGCTACTACGTGTCCACCCTGGTTCCGGAAGAGCTGCACCACATCTTCCGGGCCATCCGGGAGGAATACGAGCTGACCGTGGCCGAGGTCCAGAACCTGACGGGCGAGAGGCTGCTCCTGGACGCCCAGCCCACGCTGAAGCGCTCCCTCGAGATCCGCGACCAGTACCTGGACCCCATCAGCTACCTGCAGGTGGAACTCCTCCGCCGTGTGCGTGCGGAAGCTGCGAACAAGGCCGACACCATCAGCGGCGGCGAAATCGACGAGCGCCTCCAGCGGGCCATGTTGATCACCGTCAATGGCGTGGCGGCAGGCCTCCGCAACACCGGGTAACGGCCAACCCTCTCTCACTTGATGCTGGTTTTCCCTTAACGCTCTCTCGCTCACGAGAGAGCGTTACGGCTTTCCCCGCATTAAGTGAGAGAGCGTTTGGATAGGGTTGAAGGCATGCCATCGTTCCAGACCCGCCTGAAGATCACCGGCCTGCGTCCCGGCAACCCGCCTGAAGCCGTGATGGACGCAGCGGTGGAGGCGTTGGGAACACGCCACCACGTGGAGGCGAACCAGTTGCAGCTGGCGGGCGGCGTGCCGCAGTTGAACCTGCGCTTCCTTGTCGAAGCCACTGAATACAGCGGCGAGAACCGGCAGGCGCTGGACTCGGCGGCCATGATGCGGGACGCCGTCGAACGCGTTGCGCTGACCGGCTCGCTGATGGTGCTGCGGCGCAGCCGCGGCCGCTGGACGCCTCTCTAGGTCCGCTATGCCAGGGGAGGCTCTGGCTCCTCTACCGGGGAGCGGTTGCCCCGGCGGCGCGTGACGATAATTCCGACGACGACGCCGATCACCAGCCCCAGCGCCACCCCGATCAGCGAGCTGGCCCAGAACGGCAGGCGGGTGGCCGAGCCGGTGAAGTAGCCCAGGCCCACCAGCCAGCACGCCCAGAGGAGTGCCCCGAGCCCGGCGCACAGGCTGAAGCCTCGGACCGAAACGTTGGCGATGCCTGCGGCAGCCGAGGTGGCCAGCCGTCCACCGGGGATGAACCTGGCCCCGATGATGGCGCCGTAAGTGGAAGAGCGTCCTGCCTTGGCGAGTGCCGCGTGAATTCCGGTATGGATGCGCCGGCCCCACTGCCAGCGGTCAAGAACGTGGCTCAGCCGCCGCCGGAACAGCTGGAACACCACCATGTCGCCGAGCCAGGAGGCCAGGGCGGACAGGGCGGCCACCAGGAACACGTTGGCGCGGCCGTCCGCGGACAGTGCCCCGCCGGTGATCACCACCATCTCGGACGGGATGGGCGGAAAGATGGCGTCGCCCAGCACGACGGGGATGATCCAGAAATAGATGGCCGTCCCCCAGCTGTCAGCGCTGCCGAAGTCCATTGCCACAAGGTACCGCACATTCGTCGTGCTGGAACCGGGGTCAGGAGCCGGCGGCCTCGCTGAGCTCCAGCCGGCTGCGGTACTCCACCGGTTTTCCGGAGATCGGATCCAGAAACCGGATGCCGCGGGCGAGAAGCTGCAGGGGTTTGCTGTAGTCGTCCGGAGCCTTGTCCAGCAGGTCGGGGTAGAAGGCGTCGTTGATGATGCCCAGCCCCAGCGAGGCCATGTGCACCCGCAGTTGGTGCGTCTTGCCGGTGTGCGGTTCCAGCCGGTACAGCGCGCGGCGGGTATTGTTACTCGACACGGCAACGGCGGCGCTTGCGGCACCCGGCGCCGTGCCGCCGTCGAACGCTTCCAGCTGCTCAATCCGCGTCTCCGCGTTAGGTTCGCCGTCGATGACTTCGGCGAGCAGGTAGCTGCGCGACTTGGTCATCCGGTTTCGCACCACCACGGGAAATTCGACGGCGGGATACCCCTCGGCGGGCTCGGCTGCGGACACGCACTCGTATTCCTTCTGGACCTGGCGTTTCTCAAAAAGCACCTGGTACCTGCCGCGGGTTGACGGGTTGGTGGAGAACAGGAGCACCCCTGCCGTCATCCTGTCCAGCCGGTGCATGGGAATCAGGTCCGGCAGGTTCAACTGGTTCCGCAGGCGCACGAGCGCAGATTCCTGGATGTAGGTCCCGCCGGGGGTGGTAGGCAGGAAGTGCGGCTTGTCCACCACCAGCAGGTGCTCGTCCTGATGCAGGATGCCCAGCTCCACGGGGATCCGGGTCTCCGGCGGCAGGGTGCGGTAGTACCAGATAAAGGTATGGTCGGCCAGGGGAGTGGCCCGGTCCAAGGGAACGCCGCCCTCGCCAACGATCTCGCCGGCGTCGAACCTGTCCTCGATGCCCTGCGGATCGATGTGCCCCCAGCGGTGCATCATGTAGTCCATTGCGGTGTCCCACGGCCCCTCGCCGGGAAGGCGCAGGCGGGTGGCATTCACGCCGTCGCGGACGGGAAGGGGGGATTGCATCACCGGACAATTCTACGTGGCCCTGTTGCAGGACCGCCGCGACCGCCTCCCAACCGATCACAAAAAAGTTCTTGACAATAAAAGTTGTCGGCAAGAGACTTGAAGCATGTTGGAGATAGCAGTCATCGAGGACCCCGCGGCGGCCGAAGCTTCCCTGGATCCTGTCCGTACGCGCATCCTGCATGAACTGTCCCGCCCGGGGTCGGCCACGCAGGTCGCCGTGAAGGTGGGGCTGCCCCGGCAGAAAGTCAACTACCACCTCAAGGCGCTTGAGCGGCACGGCCTCGTGGAGCTGGTGGAGGAGCGGCGCAAGGGCAATGTAACTGAGCGGGTGCTCCAGGCCACTGCGGCGTCCTACCTGATCTCGCCGCAGGCCCTTTCCGCGGTATCGCCGGATCCGCACCGCTTTTCGGACCGTTTCTCGGCTTTTTGGCTGCTGGCACTTGCCGGCCGGATGGTCCAGGAGATGGGCAGGCTGATCGCGGGGGCTGCCGCGGCCCGGCAAAAGCTGGCCACGTTCGCCATCGACGGCGAGATCACCTTCCGGAGCGCCGCCGACCGCGCCGCCTTTGCGGAGGAACTGGGCGTGGCGGTCACACGGCTCGTGGACAAGTATCACGATGGCGGCACCCGGCCCGGAGCCTCCGGCGGCAGGGCGCACCGGCTGGTGGTGGCGCTGCACCCTGTCCTCAAGACAACCGTCCTCAAGACAACCAGGGAGAACCCGGAAAGCCCGGCAATCCCCAAAGCAAAGGAGCAGGACAATGACTGATAAGCGCGAATTCGAGATTGTCTACGACGCCGAACTGCCCGGCACGCCGGAGCGGGTGTGGGAGGCAGTGACTGCAGGCACGCCCGCCTGGATGTTCCCCACCGACCAGTGGCCCGCGGTCAGGACGGTCGAGGAATACCCCAACCACCTCGTTTCCAGGATGGACGGCCCGGACGGCTGGTTCAACCAGCTCGAGCACGTCCTGGAGCCGCTCGACGGTGGCCGCGCCCGCCTGCACTACGTACACAGCGGCATCTTCGCGGACAACTGGGACGAGCAGTACGACGGCGCCTCCCGCCACACAGAATTCTATCTCCACACGCTGGGCCAGTACCTGCAGTACTTCGATGGCCGCCCCGTGGTCTTCACGGACATCCAGGCGCCCCCGGCTTCGCAGACTGCCGACGGCTTTGTTCAGCTGCGACGTGCACTGGGCGTTGAGCCCGCCGGACAGGGGTCGCAGGTGAAACTGGAGCTCGACGGCGTGGGCCGGCTCAGCGGGGAAGTGGACTTCTCCAACGAACACTTCCTGGGGATCCGCACCTCCGATGCGCTGTACCGGTTCTTCGGGCGCAACGCCTTTGGTGCGCCGGTGGGAATGACCGTTCACGATTTCAGCGGGGCCGGGGATCCGGAAACCACCGGCAAGGCGTGGGGCAACTTCCTGGAAAAGGTGTACGCCTAAGGCGCCCTGAACGGGCAGCGACGCACAAAACACAGATCGACCCGCACAATACCTGGCGCGACGGATGTATCAGCCACGTCAGGTATTTTGCGTGCAGCAGGGGAATAGGCGCGCCGAAGAGGGGGGGGCGTCAGGCAGCCCAGCCGCGCGCCACGGCGTCCAGGGCCGAGGTGTAGGCTGCGGCCCAGTCCGCGTCCGGCGGGCCCACCTCCGCCAGCTCCAGGCTCACCAGGCCGTGCACCTGGCCCCAGATTGCGAAGGCGACCTTTTCCACGGGTTCAGCCCGCAGGGCCCCCGCCGCCTGGGCGGAAGCCACCGCCTCCATCAGCGGTTCCATGGCACCGGCGGCAACTTCGGCACTCGGCTGGCAATCCACGTAAGCGGCCAGTGCACCGCCGAACATCAGCCGGTAGAGAGCGCGGTGCTCCAGCGCCCACGTCCGGTAGGCCACTCCGAGGCCCTGCAGCCCAGCCGGCGCCGCGGCCACCTGCGAGTCCCGGAAAGACCGGAACCCGTCGTCCACCACGGCGGTGAGGAGTTGGGACTTCCCGCCAAACAGTGAATAGACGGCGGTGGTGGACGTCCCCGCGGCCGACGCAACATCCCGCAGCGTCACCCTGGCCGGCCCTTCCCGGTTCACCAGCTCGGCGGTGACCGCCAGCAGTTCCTGCCGCAGGGAATCGTTATGGATCACGGGTCTTGCCATGGGTCCCATTGTTTCATAACCTTGTTTCGTAACCCCGTTATGAAACGAGGTTATGAAACTCAATTGCCTGAACTCAAGGAGCTTCCCATGGTGCAAAGTGTCTTTCCGGGCCGGTTCACCGCCGATCCCGGCCGGGAATCAGTGACGGTCTTCCTGATCGGCATGCGCGCCAACCGGTGGTGGAAGCTGGGAACCGTCGGCAAGGTGGCGAGCGCCATGCCGCGAATGCTCCAGCAGCTGGCGGGGGACCCGGCGTCGGGAATGCTGGGGTACGAGCAGTGGTTCGGCCAGACCACCATGCTGCTCAGCTACTGGGAAAGCCCGGAGCACCTGCGAAAATTCGCCGTGGACCGGGAGTCCCCCCACCTGGAGCCCTGGCGGCGGTTTATGAAGGAGACTGCAGGCAGCGGTGACGTGGGCGTGTGGCATGAGACCTACCAGGCGCCTGCCGCAGGAATCGAAGTAATCTACAACGGGATGCCGCTCTTTGGGCTGGCCAAGGCCACTGCCCATGTTCCGGTGGGAGCCGGGACCAATACCGCGAAGCAGCGGATGGCCCGCCCCGGCCGGCAGTCTCCCGTCAGGCAATAGCCACGGCAGGTGCGTTCTTGAGGGTCCGCCGGAGCTGAGGGGCTGCATCCAGGCGGTCCTGGGCTGACCTCAGGGCCAGGACGGCCGTTTCCAGTTTTTCCGGCGGCAGCGTGAACGGCACTCGGAGATAGCGCTCGAAGGCGCCGCCAATGCCGAACCGCGGCCCTGCCGCCAGCCTGATCCCAAAGTCGGGAGCGATCACTGTCAGGGCGGTGCTGATGGGAGCCTGAAGCCTGCACCATGCGGACAAACCACCGGAAGGGTAGAGCGTTTCCCACTCCGGCAGGTGCCCGGCGAGGAGATCCAGCAGGGCTTTCCGGTTATCCCTGAGTGCGGCGAGCCTGGCGGGCAGCGGTTCGTCCATGGCCCGGACCAGATGGGCAGCGGCCAGTTGTTCCATCACCGGCCCGCCCAGATCCAGGGAGGTCCGCGCCGCCGCAAACTGCTGGATCAGGTCCTGCGAGGCCCGGATCCACCCCGTGCGCAAGCCGCCCCAATGGGACTTGCTGAGCGAGCCGATGGTGACTACCGCCGAACTGAAGGCCGCCACTGGCGTGGTGCCGACGCCGTCGAGGTTCAGCTCCCGCAGGGTTTCGTCCACCACCAGCGTGGTCCCGGCGGCCGCAGCTGCACGAACAAGCTGGCGGCGTTCAGGGTCCGCCATGAGCTGGCCCGTGGGGTTGTGGAAGTCCGGCACCAGATACGCCAGCCTGGGCCGCTGCTGCGCCAGCGCGGTCTGCAGCCCGTGCATGTCCCAGGTGATCGTGGGGCGGCCGCCTGATTTACCGGCCGGGGCTGAAAAGGCCACAGGGACGGCGCGGCAACCGGCTGCGCGGACGGCGTCCAGGGCGTTCGGGTAGCTGGGGTGTTCCACCAGCACCCGGTCCTGCCGGCTGGTGAGGGCGCGAAGGACGATGTTCAGAGCGTGCTGCGCGCCGGACGTCACCAGGACCTGGTCCGCAGTTGTAGGTACACCGGCCGCTGTGTACCGTGCCGCCACCGCTTCGCGCAGGGGGAGCAGGCCCATGGCGTCGTACCCGAAGCCCGGGAGCAGGGCCGGAAGCTCGGTCAGGGCCGCGGCGAACGCCCGGTGCACCAGTTCGCCGCTGGCCGGCAGGGACGAATACGCGAGGTCGATCAGTCCCGCCGGTGCTGCCAATCCGGGTGCGGCGAGTCCAGGCGCCAGGCCTGCCGCCGCGAGTCCCGGACTGCCAGGGCCGGAACCATCAGGCAACGGGCGGCCAAGTGCCGTGGTGCCTGCCGCCGTCGTGCGTGGAATCCTGGTCCGGCTCCTGCTGCCCTGTCCGCTGCTGAGGAATCCCTGGTCGCGGAGCAGGCCGTAGGCCGCCGTGACCGTGGTCCGGCTGACGGCCAGGGTATCGGCGAGGGCGCGCTCGCTCGGGAGCGCAGTGTCCAGCGCTACTCTCCCGTCCAGGACGAGCAGGCGCACGACGTCGGCCAGCTCGCGGTAGGCGGGCGAGGCGCCGAGGTTCCACGTGCCCAGGAGGCGGGCAAGGGCTGAGGCGGTAAGGGAAGCCATCAGGCCAGTATTTCAAACTGGCTATATATTTCAAGGCCAGTTCTTCGGCAGACTTGGGAGCATGTTGCCCCGCAGACTCCTCCAGCTCTTTATCGGCCTCGCCATGTACGGCACTTCCCTCGCGATGTTCATCCGCGCCGGGCTCGGCCTGGACCCGTGGGATGTTTTCCACCAGGGCGTGGCCGGCAGGACCGGGCTTAGCATCGGCGTGGTGGTCATCATCGTCAGCTTCCTGGTGCTGCTGCTGTGGATTCCACTGCGCCAGCGGCCCGGGTTCGGCACGCTGTGCAACGCTGTGCTGGTGGGCGTCTTCGCGGACATCGGCCTTGCCCTGATCCCGGTCTTCTCCCACTTGGGTGGCCGGATCGGCATGCTCGCAGGCGCCGTCCTGCTCAACGGGATTGCCTCCGCCTGCTACATCGGCGCGCGGTTCGGTCCCGGCGCCCGCGACGGATTGATGACCGGGCTGGCACGGCGCACCGGCTGGTCCGTCCGTTTGTCCCGGACCTTGATTGAGGTTGTTGTCCTGGCCGTCGGCTGGTTCCTGGGCGGCTCGGTGGGAGTGGGGACGGTGGTCTATGCCCTCGCTATTGGACCCCTGGTCCAGCTGTTGCTGCCGGTGTTCATGGTGCCCGCAGCCCTGCCCGAACCTGATCAGCACGACCATCAGGATGCCGGCACCAGCGTCCGGGGCTGATACTGCTATGACAGAAGTGGCTGGCAGCGCGGGCAGAAGTAGATGTCCCGTTCTTCCTCGCCGTTGGGTTTACCGAGGGCGCCGCGCTGTATTGGGGTTCCGCACTTGAGGCAGGCCCGGTGCTCCCGGCCGTAAACCCAGTAGCCCGGCCGCCCTGCCATCCTCCCGACCGGCATTCCTTTGGGATTGAGGATGGTGACACGGCGGCCGGAACCGAGGTTGACCTCAAGCAGCTGCTTCGCGTCGGTCATCATGGTGCGGACATCCTCCACGGCGGACACGGGTGTGGCCGGATGCACGCCGGACAGGAAACAGGTTTCACAGCGGTAGATGTTGCCGATCCCGGCGAGGTTGCGCTGGTCCAAAAGTGCCACCCCGATGGGGACGTCCGGAGCCGCCCGGACCCGAAGTTCTGCCTCGTCCAGGTCCCAGTCCGGACCCAGCAGGTCCGGGCCCAGAAACCCCACGATGGAGTCCTCCTCTGACGTGGCCACCACTTCCACAACCCCAAGGGAGAAGCCGACGGCGTCCGCCACGGGGGTGCGCAGCACGCACCGGGCCGTGAACCCGGGTTTACGCCACCTGCCACCGGGCGGATAGACCTGCCAGGCGCCCTCCATCTTGAGGTGCGAGTGGATGGTGAGTTTCTTGTCCTCCGGGCTTACCACCCGCATCAGCAGGTGCTTGCCGCGGGGCACCACTTCGGCCACGGTCCATCCCGCCAGGTTCAGCGTGGCGAAGCGGGGAACACGAAAGTCCGAGGCAATCAGCTTCTGCCCTGCCAGTGCCTGGTGCAGCTGGTTGGCTGCGCGCCAGACCGAATCGCCCTCAGGCACGGACCCTCAGCCCCTTGGGGGTGGAGTAGGCGCCGGCCGCGCTGAGGGCGGCAGCAACCGGCGTATCCAGGATCCCGTGCCCGTTCACTTTCTCCATGATCAGCTTGTCCACGGCGCCGCGGGTCACCACACCTACCAGCGCGGAACCGGCCGCGGCCAGGACGGCGTCGTCGTCGCTGAAGGCCAGCAGGGTTTTGCCGCCCCGTTCCACGTAGAGGACCAGCGCACCATCCACCAGCACCACGAGGGCCCCGGCCTTGCGCCCGGGGCGGTGCCCGGTTCCGGCGTCGTCGTGCTGGGCGGGCCAGGGGAGGGCCGCACCATAGGGGTTGGCGGGATCGGTGGCAGCCAGGGCGAGGGCAACGGGTTCGGGCTTGGCGAGCTGGCTGTCCTCCGAATACGAACGCAGGCGGTCTACCGTTGCCGGGACGGCGAACTGAGCCGCGCCCAGGTGTTCGATGAAGTAGCCGCGGCGGCAGCGGCCGGCTTCCTCCAGCCGGGCCAGGACTTTGTACATCAGGCCGAATCCGCCGAGGATCTGTTCCGCCATCACTGAACCGCGGGTTACCACGCCGTAGCGGTCCAGCAGGAGCTCTGCGGTGGCGCGCGCGTGGATGGTGGGGTCCAGCTCGGGCTGCGGAAGCGCGGACCAGCGGCCTGCCGCCATAGGCGGTGTGGCCACTGCAGCTGAGGACGAGCCGTAGCGGCCACTGCCCAGGCCTGCCGAACCCATCAGCCCCGTCCCATGGGAGCGGCCCAGCCGGCTCAGGCGAGGGGCACGGGCGCGCGGAGCGCGGGCAACCTGCCGGTGTGCGGTATGTCCGCCGGCGATCAGGGCCCGGACCGGCGCGAAGGTGTCACCGGTGATGCGGCCGGCCCATGCCAGGTCCCACAGGGCGGTAACAACTTCCTGGTCGTTAAGGACGGAGTCCATCCCCCCGGCGACGTCCGTCAGCTGCCGGAAGAAGTAGCCGCCGCCGTTGTTGCGCAGGTGTTCCAGGAGCCGCAACTGGGCGTCCCCTGGTTCGTAGCCGATGGCCGGGTTCAGGGTCAGCTCCGCCGAATCGGCCAGGTGCAGGCTGATCCACCCGTCGTTTCCGGGCAAGGCGCCTGCTCCGGACCAGAGAACCTCGCCGGCGGCCATGAGTTCGTCGAGCATGGCGGGCTGATAGTTGGACACCCGGCTGGCCAGGACCAGGGGCTCCCAGGCTGAGGCGGGAACGGGAACTCCGGAGAGCTGGTCGATGGCAGTGACGATGCCGTCCAGCCCGCGGAGCGCCGGTTGCCCGCGGCCGCCGCCGGGAGTCCGGACGTGCTGCCATGCAGGCAGGAA
This sequence comes from Pseudarthrobacter siccitolerans, assembly GCF_030823375.1. Classification (NCBI taxonomy): domain Bacteria; kingdom Bacillati; phylum Actinomycetota; class Actinomycetes; order Micrococcales; family Micrococcaceae; genus Pseudarthrobacter; species Pseudarthrobacter siccitolerans. The sequence continues at coordinate 3,508,228 of NZ_JAUSXB010000001.1, forward strand.
CCGGCCGTAGGCGGACCCGTCCACCGGTTCCACCTCGGCACGCAAGGCCGCCAAAGACCGCCGCCGCAGCTTGCGGAGCACCTCGGCATCACACCACTCACTAATGCTGGTGTGATGGTGTGCTTCGGGGCGTTGTGGATCAGCGCCGTGTATTTCTGAGCCCGGGGTTTCAGTGCTTTGGGTATCAGCGCCGTGTATTTCTGAGCCCGGGGTTTCAGTGCTTTGGGTATCAGCCGTTGGTGCAACAGGCTGACCTGTTTCAGCGGGCGCTTCAGGTGCCGGTGCATGCAGTGCCGGTATTTCGGGTGCCGGTGAATCGCCCGCATGGGGCCGGAACTCGCCTTCCACCACCCGGCCGTCCGCTGCCAGGCGTTTCAGGGCAGTCGTTACCACGGCCACGCCCAGGCCCAAGCGGGCTGCCGCTTCGGCCGCCGTGAAAGGTCCGTGGGTCCGTGCGTAACGGGATACAAGGTCGCCCAAAGGATCCGCCACGGGCTCGATGAACGCGAGCGGAACCCCCATGGGCAGGGGCACCCCGATGGCATCCCGAAGCCGGGCGGCGTCCTCAACCGCGGCGAACCGTTCCACGCCGGCGATGTTGACCTTGATGGCGCGGTTGGCGCGCTGCAGGGCAAGCAAGTGGGCGGTGGCTGATTCAGTACTGGCGTGGGCGGTATCGGCTTGCCGGGGGTCGGCCTCAGGTTCAGCGGGCCAGGTTTCGACGGGCTCAACCACCGAGGGCTGGGTTTGGGCGGGCTCAACCACCGGGGGCTGGGTTTGGGCAGGCTTGGTTTCGCCAGGCTCAATCGCCGGTTCCAGCCGGGCGGCTGCTTCCGCCGGCGCCAATGGGCCAAGGAGGCGCAGCAGGTCGGCGACGCCCTCGAGCCCGCGCGCACGGCGGTCCGGCGCCAGGCGCTGCAACTCCCGCTCAGTGGCCTCGATGACTTTGGCGTCCAACAGCTCCCGCAGTTCGACGCGGCCCAGCAGTTCGTTCAGGAGCGTGGAATCCAGGGCCAGGGCAGCAGCCCGCCGCTCCGCGAGCGGTGAATCACCCTCGTAAAGGAACTGGGCGACATATCCGAACAGGAGCGACTTGGCGAAGGGCGAGGGCTGCGAGGTGGTGGTCTGGACAATCCGTAGCTCGCGCCGCTCCACGGACGCTGCGATGTCCTTCAGCGCGGGAAGGTCGTAGACGTCCTGCAGGCATTCCCGAACTGTCTCCAGCACGATGGGGAACGTGGGGTACTTCCTGGCGACATCCAGCAGCTGGGCGGACCGCTGCCGCTGCTGCCACAACGGCTGCCGCTTGCCAGGGGTCTGCCGCGGCAGCAGCAGGGCCCGCGCCGCGCATTCACGGAAGCGCGAGGCGAAGAGCGCGCTGCCGCCCACTTCCGCGGTGACAATCTGCTCCAGCTCCTCCGGATCAAACAGGAACAGTTCGGCGCCGGGCGGCTCGTCCTCCATCATGGGCACCCGCAGCACGATCCCGTCGTCGGCGGCCATGGCGGAGCCGTTCAGGCCGTACCGCTGGTGCAGCCGCTGGCCCACGGCGAGCGCCCACGGAGCGTGCACGGGCATCCCGAAGGGGCTGTGCAGGATCACCCGCCAGTCGCCCAGTTCGTCGTGGAACCGTTCCACCACCAGGGTGGTGTCGTTGGGGACCACCTCGGTGGCCTGTTTCTGTTCGCTGAGGTATTGGATGAGGTTGTTGGCCGCGAAGTCGTCCAGGCCGCTGGCCTTGCAGCGCTCGGTGGCGGGGCTGACGTCGGACGCTGACAGTTCGCGGACGAACGCGCCCAGGGCGCGGCCCAGGTCCACCGGCCGGCCGAGGGAATCGCCCTTCCAGAAGGGCAGCTTTCCAGGCTGGCCGAACGCGGGGGAAACGAGTACGCGGTCGTGCGTAATGTCCTCGATTTTCCAGCTCGTGGCACCGAGGGCGAAGATGTCGCCGACACGGGATTCGTACACCATCTCCTCGTCCAGCTCGCCCACCCGGCGGCCGCCCTTGGGCGCAGGCGCGGGCTTGCCGTCCGTGGAAGGGGACGAGGTCCCCTCCCCCTCGGTGCCGATAATGTAGACGCCGAAAAGCCCGCGGTCCGGGATGGTGCCGCCGGAAGTGACGGCCAGGCGCTGGGCTCCCGGCCTGCCTTCGATGGTGCCTGCGTTGCGGTCCCAGATGATCCTGGGGCGCAGCTCGGCAAACTCGTCAGACGGATAGCGGCCGGCCAGCAGGTCAAGCGTGGCCTCGAACGCCGACCGGGGGAGGGACGCGAACGGGGCTGAACGCCGGATGGTGGCGAACCATTCCTCAACTTCTATGCTGCCCAGAGCCGTGGCGGCCACGGTCTGCTGGGCGAGGATGTCCAGGGGATTGGCTGGAATGCTGAGGCGCTCGATTTTTCCCGCCAGCATACGTTCCACAGTGATGGCCGTGTGGACCAGGTCTGCGCGGTGCTTCGGGAAGAGGAAACCTTGGGAAACTTCGCCCACCTGGTGCCCGGCACGGCCCACACGCTGCAGGCCGCTGGCCACCGATGGGGGCGATTCCACCTGCACCACCAGGTCCACCGCACCCATGTCGATGCCGAGTTCCAGTGACGAGGTGGCCACAACGCACCGCAGCCGGCCGGACTTCAGGTCGTCCTCAATCAGGGCCCGCTGGTCTTTGGAGACGGAGCCGTGGTGTGCGCGCGCCAGCACCGAATCCGCCCCGGCCGAGCTTCCCGCCTGCGCCATCAGGTGCGCGGGAGTAGCCGTGGACGCGGGAACGCCGGGTGCTGCCTGCTGCGGCGCGGGATCGTCCCAGCCGCCGCCCGCCGCCACCAGTTGCCGTTCGGCGTAGATCTCGTTGAGCCGCGCGGTGAGCCGTTCGGACAGGCGGCGGGAGTTGGCAAAAACAATGGTGGACTGGTTGGCCAGCACCAGGTCCACGATTTTTTCCTCCACATGCGGCCAGATGGACGCCTGGGGCTGCAGCCCGGACGCGGGACCGGAATCGAAGGCGCCGGCGGCGCCCTGGAGGTCTGACATATCTTCAACGGGGACGGAGACGGTAAGGTCCCAGTTCTTCTTCGCGGGCGGCGCAACGATTTCCACCGGCGCGGTCCCGGCAAGGAATTGGGCTACCAGTTCCCTGGGTTCAACGGTGGCGGAGAGTCCGATCCGCTGTGCCGGTGCGGGCAGGAGCGCATCCAGCCGCTCCAGCGAGACGGCGAGGTGGGCGCCGCGCTTGGTCCCGGCTACGGCATGGACCTCATCGATAATGATGGTGTCCACCTCGGTGAGGGTTTCGCGGGCGCGGGAGGTGAGCATCAGGAACAGCGATTCCGGTGTTGTGATCAGGATGTCCGGCGGGGTGCTCAGCAGCGCGCGGCGATCTGCTGCGGTGGTGTCACCGGACCGTACGCCCACCGTAATTAAGGGTGCGGGAAGCCCGAGCCGCTTGGCGGTCTGGGTGATGCCGATGAGCGGCGAGCGCAGGTTCCGCTCCACGTCCACGCCCAGTGCTTTCAAGGGGGAGATGTACAGGACGCGGGTTTTCCGTTTGGGGGCCCCGGGACGCCTTCCTTTCGCGGGTGCCTCCGGCTCCGGGACGGCAGGGATGGGGATTTCCGGCGAGGCGGATCCTGCTGCCAGCAGCCGGTCCAAAGCCCAGAGGAACGCCGCCAGGGTTTTGCCCGAGCCGGTGGGGGCAACCACCAGCGCATGCGAGCCCGAAGAGATGGCCTGCCATGCACCGTACTGGGCAGGAGTCGGCTCTGAAAAGGCGCCGAGGAACCACTCGCGGGTGGGCCTGCTGAACTGCCCCATGGGCGTGGAGACTGAGGTCCCGCCCGGCGTCGAGCCCTGTTCCTGCTGCATGCCTCCATCATGCCCTAACCCACTGACAGCCCACCCGGCTTCCGGCCGGCCCTGACACCGGGCTGGCGTGCGCGGCTGCTCAACCCTTCCCTGCGGCGGGGAGGTTCCTGGTGGCCGGCCCCTCAAGGAGCTTTCCTTCGTTGCTGAAGCGGGAGCCGTGGAGCGGGCAGTCCCAGGTCTGTTCGCTGTCGTTCCAGTGCACGATCCCGCCCAGGTGCGTGCAGACGGCGGACAGCTTGCAGGTGGTTCCGTCCACGGTGGAGACGGCAACCGGACGGGTGCCCTCACGGTATACCTGCCCTTGGCCGTCCTCCGGGACCACGGGGGCGGGCGGTGCCGGCAACTGGTCTTTGTCCTTTTTCAGGACCTTGGCACCCTCGGTTTTCAGCCCTTCGGCAGCGAGCTGCCCCCAGCCGGAAGCCAGCTTGGCCGCCACCCCGGCATTGAGGGAAATGGCTGAGAAAGCGCCGGCCGGGGACGTGACACGGTGGTGGATGGTGTCAGCCCACGGCACATGCCCGCCCAGGATGTCCGCAGCAATTCCCAAAGAAGCGGCGACGGCGTTGGTCATGCCCCACTTGTTGTACCCTGTGCCGAAGTAGACGTGGCCCTTGCCCCGGGGCAGCTTGCCAAAGAAGGGCATCAGATTGACTGCCATGTAATCCTGCGCGGACCAGGTGTGGGTCACCTGCGAGCCGGGGTACTGCTGGCCGGCCCAGTCGAGGAGGCTCCCAAGGTGGTGTTTTTCGGACCTCGCCCGGCCCACGTGGTGGCCGTGGCCGCCCACCAGCAGCAGCCTGCGGCCGTCCGTCTCGTAGTCCCGCAGGGAATGCGTGGGCTGTTCCACTGAGATGTACATTCCCGGGGGCGGGGCCTGGTCCTCCTGCAGCTGCAGTGCGGCCGCGTAGGAGCGGCTCGGCTTCAGCTTGGCGAAGTACATCCCGCGGTCCAGCACGGGGATGCCGGTGGCCAGCACCACTTCGTTTGCGGTGACGGTGCCGCGGTCCGTGTGGACCGTGGCAGGGCGGCCGCCGGTGACATCCTGCAACCGGACCCCGCCCACCACGGAACCGCCACGGCTGCGGATGTCGGCCACGAGGGTGTCCAGCACGTCGACAGGATGGATCTGCGCCTGGTCCGCGAGGCGTACGGCCCCGTGGACAGGGAACGGCAGGCCGGCGTCGCGCACGTATTCCACGTCCAGCCCGGCGGTGGAGGCGGCGCTGACTTCCTCGCGCAGTTTCTCGGTGCCCTGCGCGGAAGCCGCATACGTATAGGCATCCCGGACCTGGTAGGGGACGTTGTGCTCGTCGAGGTACCGCAGGAGCCAGGCCTGGCCTTCCCGGTTGCCGTCCACGTATGCCTGGACCTGCTTCTGCGAGTACTGGCCGGACAGCCGGGACAGGAAAGTCCCCTGCAGCAGCGTCAGTTTGGCGGTGGTGTTCCCGGTAGTCACCGCGCCGGGGAACCGTGCCTCCAGCACCAGGACGTTCTGCCCGGAACGGGCCAGCAGGAGCGCGGTCACCAGGCCGGTGAGCCCGGCCCCCGCCACTACGGTGTCGTAAGTGCCTCCGGGCTCGAAGGGGTCAGAAGTGAATGCTTCCCGGCCGTCCAACCAAATCGACGTCATCCCAGTTCAGCCTGCCTTTGGTCCGGGCCCTGGCGGGCCGTTTTGTGATGTGTCTGTTATCGGCATGATCTATGCGTGGCATATTTGCTAAGTATACTTATGATGTCGGTGTTTAAGTCGATGGTTCAGGCGCAACCCGGCAGCCATGATGTGAACGTAAACGACAACAGGAGTAATCATGACGAGCATGAGTTCGGACGGTCGCACCGCAGGCCGTACCAACATCCAAAAAGCAACCCTTGCAGTGGGCGCAGTGTTCCTCCTGGTGGGCGTCCTCGGGTTCATCCCGGGCATCACCAGCAATTATGAAACCTTGGGATTCGCCGGCCACGATTCTGACGCTTTGCTCCTGGGCATCTTCCAGGTGTCCATACTTCACAACATCGTCCACCTGCTCTTTGGCGTAGCCGGCATCGCCCTGGCCCGCAACGCTGCACAGTCGAGGAACTACCTGGTGGTGGGTGGCGCCATCTACCTCGTCCTCTGGCTCTACGGCCTGCTGATCGGCCATGACACGCCGGCAAACTTCGTCCCGGTGAACACTGCGGACAACTGGCTGCACTTCGTCCTGGGCGTGGGCATGATCGGCCTGGGCCTGGCACTGTCCCGCGGCACCGCACGTGCCGGCCGTGCCACCACGGCTCATTAGTAAGACAGCCCACCAGTTCACCAACCGCCCGAAGGGCGGAATTAAGCTGCAGGCGGCCCGGCACTTGCCGGACCGCCTGCAGCTGTCTTTACTCACGAACGTTGTTCCGGAACCTTAAGCCGGCTGGAAAGCCCCAATGGCCAGCAGCGTAATCTCCGCGTTGCTGCAGGCCTTGGTGGGCTGGGGCAGGAACAGCGATGCTGTGTCCTCCGGCGGGTAAATCCGGTAGCCGGCGGCGTCCACCATGGCGCAGTCGGGATAGTTTCCGGCCTGCGTGTAGCGCAGGACGGCCGTGCCCGCCTGGCCGGGTGCCAGCAAAACATCGGCAGGCGCGGTGGTTTCGTCGCGGGTGGCCGGCGCGCCAATGGGGGCCCCGGCAGCATCGGCGGCCAGGGATACGCCGGCGAAACCCCGGAGGACACACGGTTCGGAACCGGTGTTGGTGAGGTTGAGCTTCATGTAGACGCTGCCTGCGGCCCCGCCGCCGGACGCATCGGTGGCCGCGGAGAGGCTGGCTGCCTTGCAGAGTCCCGGTCCTGCCGGGGGAGCGGTCGCCGGGGCAGTTGCCGACGGCGGTGCGGACTGGGCCGGCGACGCGGATGTTGCGCCGGGGCTGGCGGAACTGGTGCCCGGCGGCGTCGTCGTCGATGATTGCGGCTGGCTGGGGCCGCACCCGCTAAGCAGCAGTGCGGCGGCCGCGGCCGTCGTCGTGATGGCAAGCCCGTGTGAAATTCGCTGAGACCTCATGGCACCACCTTCGCGGCAGTGGTGGGCCGCGTCAACGATGCGGCGAGGTGGCGCGCCGATTTGATGCCCGGATCGTGATGATCCGGGCATCAAGGCCCTTCCCTACCGGGCTGCCTCCGCCGAAGGCTTGCGGCGTGCGCTGCTGCGGAAGTACGCCGCACCTCCGAGCGCCAGGCCGCCGATGCCGGCTGCCAGGCCCGCCCAGCTGCGGGCGTCCGCCCCGCTGTCCGTCACCGCAGCCTGTTCGGTGGACGGGGAGGGGTTGGAGTGAGAGGTTGCAGCGGTGTCCCCGTGTCCGGTGCCGGCTGCCCCGGTGACGGTGATCGAGGGCGCCGGAGCTTTCAGGGAGTGCGGGTCCTGGCCGTCCTTGGCGATTTCCGACCAGTCCGTCTGCCCGGTTTCGCAGCTCTGGAGGGTGGGGAAGTACAGCGTGCTGCCGGCCGCGTCCGGGAGCTTCACGGAGAGCACCAGGGCATCGCGGAGTTCGTGGGCCAGGGGCGCCTTGGCGGTGTAGACGATCTGGCTGGTCCGTTTTGTGATGGACGTGCCGTCAGCCAGTTTCCTGGGCTCGGCGAGCTGTTCGGTGACCTTCTCCACGCTCCAGCTGGGATTGACAGTGGGCTGGGCATCGTTGAGTTCCTGCGGCAGCGTGATGGCCACTTTGGTGGTGCCTGAGGTGTCGCAGCCGTGCGGAATCGCGAAGGTCAGCAGGGCGTACGAGTTGGCATCGGTCTTGTCCGGCGTCACACCGACATGTGCCGAAGCCCCGCCCGCAACGGCGAGCAGCAGGGCTGCAGCGCCTGCGGTGGCGGCGCTTGTTTGCAGGGTACGGCGAAGTGCTGGGTTGTTCATGGCGTTGCCTTTCCGGTGCGCCCCCGGAAGTCGAACGGGCGCGCAAAAGTATGGGGTGCCGCCGCCGGCGTGCGGGGCGGTTTCTAGCGGGAAATTACGACGGCGGAAGGCGGGCCGCGCCGGCTGTCCTGCCTGAGGTTCCGCCAGGGACGCCGCGGGGCAGCGGTGGCGGGAAAGGAGGCGAAAACCGGCGGGACAGCGTCGGGCGCCACGGCGCCGGGGAGGGCAGCCAGCGGCCGCAGCCAGGCGGCAAGTGTCCACAGGGCTGCTTCGCCCTTGGCCAGCAGGAGCGCGCAAGCCAGCGTTGCCAGGGCGTGCGCAGCCACCATCAGGGGCAGGGTTGTACCTTCCGCGGCGTGGACGTGGACCACCGCCGAAGCCAGCACGTCAGCCCCGGCCCGATGTCCGGGATGAAGTACGGCCGCAGCTGGATTTATGGTGCCGGGGGAACCGAAGGCCGTAAACAGCTCGTGCAGCGCCAGTTGCCCGCCGCCCAGCAGGGCGGCCATGGCCCGGAACCCGAGCCGCCGGCGGGTGGCGGCAGTACTGCCGAGGGCGGTCAGTGCCAGGACTGCCAGCAGGATGGCGGGGGCGGGCAGTTCCCCGCCGCCGGCAAGGTGGGCACCGGAGGCGAGCGCCAGGATGACGGTGGCCACGGCGGACGCGCGGAGGAGGTGGAAGGGCACGCGTGGACGCTGCGTTTGCACGGATCCTCCCTCCCGGTTCCGAATCCGGGCGCGGGCAGGCGGCGCCCGGTCAGATACCGTTCAGATTCTACCGGTGATCACCGGTCAGGTCAGGCTCCGGCCAGCAGTTCGGCCAGCACGTCTGCCGCGGTGCCGTGCCGGAGCAGCGGCGCCGACTGGCCGGCCCACAGGGACATCAGGTCCGTGTTCCCGAGGGCGGCAGCCTGCGGACGGAACCGTCCCGTCAGCCAGTTCTGTACCGGAAACGGGGCCACCGTGCCGGCTTCTTCGAGCGCGCCAATGATCCGGTTGGGAATGCCGCGGGCCAACCGGCCGCTGAGGGTGCGGGTCAGCACTGTATGGGCAGCAGCGGGGCTGCGGAGCACGTCACGGTAAGCGGGCACAGCGGCGGATTCTTGCGTGGCAAGGAATGCCGTCCCCACCTGGACAGCATCGGCGCCGAGTGCCCTGGCGGCAGTGAAACCGCGGCGGTCCGCGATTCCGCCGGCGGCGATGACGGGGATGGAAACGGCGTCGGCCACCTGGGGGACAAGCGCGAACGTACCTATCAGCGACTCCTCCGCGGGCTTCAGGAAGGACACCCGGTGGCCGCCGGACTCTAGGCCGCTGGCCACCACCGCGTCAACACCGCCAGCCTCCAGCGCCACTGCTTCGGCAACGGTGGTGGCGGTGCCGGCTACCTTGATGCCGCGGCTGTGGGCTTCCTCCACAACATCCGCCGCAGGCACACCGAAGACAAAGCTGACGACGGCGGGACGTGCCTCCAGCACCGCTTCCACCTGTTCGCCGTAGTCCGGCATGTACCGGGCCGGCATGTCGGGCAGGGGGATGCCCAGTTCCTCGAAGTACGGTTTCAGGGCGGCGGTGTATCTTTCGAAGTCTTCCTGTGGAACGGCGTTGGTTTCGGTGCCGTTGGGAACCCACAGATTCAGGGCAAACGGCTTACCCGTGGCCGCGCGGAGTTCGGCTGCCGTCTTTCGGATGGCGGCGCCGTCGTACCCGTAGAGACCGAAGGAACCCAGCCCGCCGCCGTCGCTCACTGCCGCGGTGAGTGCCACCGAGGAGACTCCGCCGAACGGGCCGAGGACCACGGGCGCTTCAAGGCCCAGGAGGTTCGTGAGCCGGTTGGAGCTGGCGAAAGGTTGATGTGTTGTCATGGCAGGCTCCTGGAGGTGTTACTGCTGGCGTGGACCCAGTCTTCCAGCCAGCGGCGCTGCGCCCAAGCCGGTTATGACCCTGCAGCCGCGAGGTCATACCCGTCAGAGATGTGGAAGAGGCGCCGGCCTCCCACAGGCGTACTGACCCACACCACCTCCCCGTCCGCAGTGCGGTCATCCACCAGTCCGGCATAGGCCGGCAGGCCGTTCCTGCTCAGTTCCACGGGTTCGCCCACCTGTACGTCTTCCCAGCGGCCCGGGCCTTTGACGCGATTCATCATCGAAGCCACGCTTTCTTTCTTTGGTTGCAGATCCTGCTGATCCGGCCGGTTGTGCCGGTCCCTCCATCAAACCGGCCGGGCGCAGCGCCCTTCAATGGAGGAGTGGCCACGCCCGTTGCCGGGACTTTGTGCACGGCTCCAACCCTTCGGCGTCCCGGTTGAGGAGGTGTACCCGGCGATCGGGGCGGGGCTAGACTGCTGGCGTAGATGTCGGCGACCCTGAGGAGTAGTTATGGAACACACCCGCAGCCAGCAGGAAAAGGCCGTTACCGCCGGTGACCTTGGCCGCAGCCACATTGGCCAGACCATCAGCTTCCAGCCGAACGAGTTCACCGTTGTCTTTGGCAAGATCGCTGGAATCGCACGGACGGAGGCCATGGTTTACCTGTCCCTGGACGGAGTGGGGAACGGCACCCACTTGAAGGATGAATACGACCTCCCGCTCACGCACGAGGTTTACCTGCCCGTGGATGTCCTCACCAACGCCGAATCCACCATCAAGGATCTGTTCGGCAAGGTCCAGGAGAACCTGCGCGGAACGGGCCACAAGGGCGAGGACCAGACGGACCGGCTCTAGCGGACCCAGACGAGGGAAGCCCCGGCGGCCAGCGCCGCCGGGGCTTCCCCACGTCCTGCCGATGACACCTTCGCGATCCACCTCAAGGCGGGTCGGTCAAGCCGGATCATGTGTCCGCGGGCGTGATGCAGGCGCGGGCCCTGTGGACGCCCGGATGGTCAGGTGTGTGGGCATGACCGCAAGCTGGCGGCCGGAGCGGCCCGGAACGGGATTCAGCTGGGAAAGCAGCATTGACACAGCCACCCGGCCTGCCTGTTCGATGGGACTGGCGATGGTGGTCAGCGGGGGATTGCAAAAGTCTGCGCCGAAGATGTCATCAGATCCGATGATGCTGATGTCTTCGGGGACGCGGATACCCCGCTCGCGAAGCCGTTGGAGCATCCCGATCGCCAGCAGGTCATTGAACACAATGCACGCGGTGGCCCCGGTTCGCACCGCAGCATCTGCCGCCGCCGCACCGGACGTCGTCTTCGGAGTGAAGGGGCCGATGCGGTGCGTCTCCATGCCTCGATGCGCGGACTCCTCCTCAAAGACGTTCCAACGCATCCGATTGGACCAGGACGTTGGCGGACCACTGACATAGCAAACCCGGTGGTGGCCCAGTGAGGCCAGGTGCTCCAGGGCCTGTACAACGGCCGACGGTGTGTCTATCACCACTGTGGGAGCGCTGGTGGACGCCCGGTTGATTGTCACCAGCGGCTGGGTCTCAGACACCTCGGTCAGTTGCTGGTCCGTCAGGCGGGAAGCTGCAAGGATAAAGCCGTCGGCAGAACGTCGCATCTTGTGAAGAGCTTCAAGCTCCATCTCGTTGGACTCTTCCGTATCCACAAGGAGTTGTGTGTATCCCGCAGCCTTGAGCTGGTGCTGGGTGCCGCGGATGATGTCGAAGTAGAACGGGTTGGTGATGTCAGGCACGAGGACGGCGACCGCATTAGTGCGCCCTGAGCTGAGTCCCTGGGCCTGGGAGCTTGGCACGTAATTTAATTGTGCCGCTGCTTCTTCGATCCTTTCCCTGGTATGGCGGTTTACGCGGTCCGGTTTGGACAGTGCCCGGGAAACCGTCGACGTTGCTACCCCTGCGAGCTGGGCAACGTCCCGGATGGTGGGCACCTTTTCCTGGCCGGTGCGTCCAGGTGAATCCCGTGCCGCCCCCGATCCAGCTGTAGCCGAGGCCATGGCCCATTCCTTTCGCCCGGCCAGCGCCGGTCAGGGGGTGAGAGGCGTCCCGGAAGCGGAACGTGTCTTCAATAGAACATCTTTTGGCAACTTTTGGCAACCGCTTGCCGCAACCGTTGCCTTGTTCCTAGACTGAGTCCCGAATCGCCTGCAGTGATATGCGCCACTTGACGTTGTGGCCATGTGGGTGTCCAAGAGGAGAAAACAATGAGGTTTACATCGTCTTCAGGGCTCGCAGCAATCGTTACGGCTGCGGCATTGGCATTGACAGGCTGCGGTGGCGGCTCAGGAACCACTGGCACTGCCACAAACGCGGATGGGAAAGTGGACGGAACGGGCAAGACCCTGAACGTCCTCGTGAACGTGCTGAGCCAGTATCCCGAACAGCAGAAGCAGTGGCAGAGTGACATTGCCGCCAAGTTCAAGGCTGAAACCGGGGCCGACGTGAAGTTTGAAACCTTCGCGTCCGCCAACGATGAGCTCACCCGCATCCAGACCTCCGTAGTATCGGGCCAAGGCCCGGACGTCTACAGCCTCGGCACCACCTTTACCCCCACCGCCTATGCCACTAAGGCCTTTGTCACCCTTTCCGACGATGACTGGAAGGCTGTCGGCGGCAAAGACCGTTTCAACCCGGCCGCGCTGGGTATCTCCGGACCGGATAAGGATCACCAGGCCGGCATTCCCTTTGTCAGCCGTCCCTTCGTGATGGCCTATAACAAGGACCTGCTGGCAGCGGCCGGCATCGAGAAGCCCGCCACCAGCTGGGACGAGCTTGCCGAACAGGCCAAGAAAATGACCAAGGACGGCACCTTCGGCATCGCCACAGGCTACAAGGACAACTTCGACCCGTGGAAGTTCATCTGGGCCATGTCTGTCCAGGCCGGCAACCCCCTGGTGGACGGAAACAAGTTCAAGCTGGATGACCCCACCGTGAAGAAGGCCTACGAGACCTACTTCGGCTGGCTGACCGAAGACAAGGTGGTGGACCCGGCTTCGGTGGGCTGGAGCAACAGCAATGCCGTAGCAGCCTTCGCAAGCGGTAAGGCCGGCTACCTGATGATGACCACTTCCAGTTCCATTCCCACCCTGGACAAGTCGGAAGTGGCCGGCAAATACGAATACGCCCTGATGCCCACTATCGCCCCGGGTGAGACGAAGTCCAAGTCTGACGGCGATGCCGCAAGCATCCTCTCCGGCGACAACATCGTGGTTGCCGATTACTCAAAGCAAAAGGACCTCGCCTTCGCCTACATCAAGCTGATCACCTCCAAGGACGAGCAGCTGAACTACCAGAAGATTTTCGGCGACCTTCCCGCCAACGCAGAAGCTCTTGCAACTCTGACCGACCCGAAGCTCAAGCCGCTGGCCGAGGCTGCCGGGAAGTCCAAGGCGACGCCTTTCACCGGTGCATGGGGTGACATGCAACTTGGCCTCCTCAACGTCACGGTCCAGTCCGTTCCGGACCTGGCCGCCGGGAAGGTGGACGAAGCGGCCCTCGAGTCAAGGATCAAGGACTCACAGAACAAGGGCCAGGCCTCCCTGGACCGGGCCTCCAAGGGATAAGTCCCATGTCAACTGACGCCTCCAACGAAGTCCGGCTTGCGGCGGAGTCCGCCGCAAGCCGGGCGGCCCGCTCGGCCGCTGACGTTTCCAGCCAGGAGCCCAACGGGCAGAGCAGCCCGCGCCGCAAAGGCCTGAGCGAACGCAACCGGCCACTCTGGATGCTGATCCCTGGCGGGGTCCTGATGATCATCATCATCGTGGTGCCCCTCCTGCTGGGCATCTTCATGTCCGCCCTCAACCTGGACCAGTACACGTTGCGCAAATGGGTCAGCGCGCCGTTCATCGGAGTTGAAAACTTCGTTGAAGCAATGACCAGTTCTCCGCTCCTGCACTCTGTCTGGCTGAGTGTCAGCTACTCACTGCTCGCTATGGTGGTCACGCTTCCGCTGGGCATCGCTGCGGCTGTAGCAACCCAGAACGCCTTCAAGGGACGGGCCGTCATCAGGTCAATTTTCCTGATTCCGTACGTCCTGCCTTCGTTCGTTGTGGCAACGGTGTGGCGCACCATGTTGCAGCCTGACGGCATCGTGGACAGGGCCCTCGGAACGGTGGGGATCGACGTCGGACTCTGGCTGAACGGGCCACAGACATTCTGGACCCTGGTACTGGTCCAGATCTGGGCATCGTGGCCGTTCATTTACCTGCTGGCGCTCTCAGGACTCCAGGCCGTGGACCATGAGGTGCACGAGGCCTCGGCTCTAGACGGCGCCCTGTGGTGGAACAAGCTCCGGTATGTCGTGTTCCCCTACCTGAAGGGGCCCCTGTCGCTCGCCTTCCTGATTGGAATGCTGCACCACATCAACAACTTCACGCTGCCATTCGTCCTGTTCGGTGTCCCGGCCCCGGCTGACGTGGAAGTCCTGCCCATCCTTACGTATGTCACCAGTTTCCAGAGCTTCCGGTTCGGCTTGAGCGCGGCCATGGCCTTCATCTCCCTGGTACTGATTGCCATCCCGCTGTTCGTCTACCTCCGTGCTGTCAAACTCGACGACGCAGAAACACCAGGAGCCAAGAAATGAGCACCTCGACAGCCACCCGGCGGAGTACGGCAACCGCGGACCTTCCCCGTCCGGGTTCAAGGCGCCAGCACGAAGTCCTGCGGTTGCTCCCGGGACCCTTGCTTGCCATCATCCTGGTCTTCCTGGGCGCCCTGGTCCTGATTCCCGTCCTGTACATTTTCCTGGCGTCGGTGAACTCGGACATCGGCGTCGCCAACGGCGAATTCTGGCCGTCAAGCTTCACCCTTGAGAACTACTCGAAGATCTGGACCAGCGTCGGCCTTGCTACCGGGCTGGCCAACAGCGTTTTGGTGGCAGGTACGACGGCGGTTGTCTCGGCAGCCCTGTCGGTTTCGACCGCGTTCGTCCTGGTCCGCTACAGTTTCCGGGGCCGGCTCACTATCCTGCGCGGGCTCCTTGCACTGCAGTCAGTGCCAGGGACCCTGATGGTCCTTCCCGTTTTCGTGCTGTTCTCGTCGGCGTCAACATATCTGGGCATCCAGGTCATCGGGACGCAGTGGGGACTCTTCGTGACCTACCTGACGTTCGCCATGCCGTTCTCCACCTGGGTGATGGTCACCTACCTGCGCGGGCTTCCCAAGGAACTTGAAGAAGCGGCCAAGATCGACGGCGCCAGCAACCTCGGTGTCCTGTTCAAGATCGTCCTGCCCCTGAGCTGGCCCGGCATCGTGGTCTCCGGCATCTTCGCTTTCCTCCTGGGATGGAACGACGTCCTGTTTGCCTCCGTCATGACCCGGCCGGAAAGCCAGACCGCCGCCGTAGCCCTGCAAATCTTCGGTGCCTCCCAGGAGGGCGGCGCCATCCCGTTCTACGGCCAGATGATGGCGTCAGCACTGGTATGCGCCGCTCCCGTGGTCATTCTTTACCTGATTTTCCAGCGTTATCTAGTTGGCGGGCTCACCGCCGGAGGAGTTAAATAACCATGGTTTCAGCCACCCAAACCTCGTGGGCCCTGTCCGGGTTCGGCGACGAGATCGACGACGACCCTGCCGTGCAGATCGCCGTCCTGCAGGCGCTCGGCGCGAGCTACATTGAGGTGCGCAGCGCGTGGGGCACGAACATCGTGGACCTGTCCGAAGACCAGCTCGCCGCCCTGGCCAAGTTGCTCGACGAGAAAGCCATGCGGGTTTCCGCGATCGCTTCGCCGATCGGGAAGGTGGATGTCAGCCTTCCCGTGGAGCATGAAGTGGAGCGCCTGCGCCGTGCGGTCAATGCCGCCAAGGTCCTGGATGCAAAATACATCCGCATTTTCTCCTTCTACTACGGCGAATCCGTTCCTGTGGACAGCATCCGCGATGCAGTCATCGAACGTATGCGCGCGCTCGCCGCCGTCGCCGAACAGGAAGGTGTGGTTCTGCTGCACGAAAACGAAAAGGATATCTTCGGGGATGTCCCGGACCGTGTGCTGGACATCATCGAAAGCGTCAATTCGCCGGCCTTGAAAGTGGCATGGGACGCAGCCAACTTCGTGCAGGTGGGCGTCAAGCCGTTTGATGAGGCCTATGAAAAGCTGCGCCCGCACCTGGAGTACCTGCAGGTCAAGGACGCGCTCTTTTCCAATGGACATGTCGTTCCCGCAGGGGAGGGCGACGGCGATGTCCAGCGGACCGTGGAAGCGCTCAAGGCGGACGGCTTCACCGGCTTCGCCTCCCTGGAGCCGCACCTCGCGGGAGCCCACGGCCTCGGCGGATTCTCCGGCCCCACAGCGTTCGGCATCGCTGCCCGCGCATTTGCAAAAGTCACATCAGAAGCAGGAGTCCAGACAGTATGAGTGAGATATTGAAGGTCGCCATCACGGGTTGTGGCGTCATTGGCCGAACCCATGCGGCCGCCCTGCATGAGTTTCCTGGAGCCACCATCGTCGCGCTCGTGGACGCGATCCCGGATGCCGCTGAATCCCTTGCTGACTTCATCCAAAAGAGCGGCCGCCCGAGGCCCTCGGTGCATGCGTCCCTGCAAGAGGCTTTTGCTGCCACCGACATTGACCTGGTGGCTTTGGCCACCCCCAGCGGATTGCACATCCAGCAGGGTCTTGAAGTCCTTGCGGCCGGCAAGCACGTCGTCATCGAAAAGCCGCTGGATGTAGACCTGAGCCGGGCACAGGAAATTGAGGCTGCCGCAAACGAGGCCGCGAGCCGGGGAATCGTCGCCTCGGTGATCAGCCAGCACCGGTTTGACCAAGCCAGCGTTGCTGTGGCAGACGCTGTCGCCAAAGGACGGTTTGGGAGGCTGACCTCGGCCATAGCCTCGGTCGCGTGGTGGCGCGGCCAGGCGTACTACGATTCCGGTGACTGGCGCGGCACGTGGTCCATGGACGGCGGCGGAGCCCTGATGAACCAGGGCGTCCACACGGTTGACCTGCTGCTGTGGTTCATGGGCCGGCCGGTGGAGATCCACGCACACACCGCGCGTTTGGCACACGAACGCATCGAGGTGGAGGACACCGCCGTGGCTACCGTAACCTTCGAGAACGGCGGCATGGCCGTGCTGCACGCCACGACAGCCGCCTACCCCGGCCTGACCGTTCGGGTCCAGCTGATGGGGTCGGAAGGCTCCGCAGTGGTGGACAACGATCAGCTGCACTATTTCCACACCAGGGACGCCGGCGGCGTTTCCGCAGACATGGGGCTGCAGGGCGGGGGAAACCAGGCCTCGGAAGAACTGGCAAAGTACCCCGCAGAGGATTACGAGGCCAAAGATCCCACCGTGTATCCCGCGGGGCATATACGCCAGTACCGCGACATCATCACCGCCATCACCGAAGGCCGCCAGCCCGGAGTCACCGTCAGCGACGCCGTCAATGCCCTCGCCACCGTGCGGGCGGTCTACGTGTCAGCGACGCTCAACCAGGCAGTACTTTTCGACGATGTCCTGGCCGGCAAGTACAACGACCTCGAAGTCCGCACGGGCAACACTGCGGCAGAAAGCGCCTGAAGCCATGAAATTCTCAGTTTTCACAGCCTCCACACCTGACTGGACTCCCGAAGAAGCGGTCAGCCACCTTTCGGCCCAGGGCTGGGACGGAATAGAGTGGCGGATCACGGACCAGGCCGAGGCGGCTGAGGCCGGTTTCTGGGCCGGAAACAAGGCGACCGTCCCCCTGACAGGCCTTGAAGACAACCTTCAGCGGGTAGCCACTATCACCCGCGACGCCGGCTTGGAGTTCTCCGGTCTGGGCGGCTATGCGCGGTGCGACAACCATGCCGACGTCGATCGCATGTTGGCCGCAACGGCAGCACTGGGAGCGGGCCAGGTACGTGTCACCACCCTTCCGCTGGGGACGGCGGAATGGGGAGGCGAAAAGCCCAGCGGGATTGCCTATCCTGTCCTGTTCGAGGCGGCCCGACGTGACTTCGAATGGGTGGCTGAACGCGCCGCCCACCATGGCGTCAAAGCGCTGGTGGAACTGCACCACCGCACCATCACTGCGTCTGCTTCTTCTGCCCGGCGCCTGGTGGAAGGCCTGGACCCCAAGCACGTCGGGGTCATCCACGACCTCGGCAATCTGCTGATCGAGGGCCAGGAAGACTACCTTCCGGCCTTCGAACTTCTGGGGGAGTACCTGGCCCACATCCACGTCAAGAACGCCGTGTGGACACGTCAGGATGCGACTGACGAATCCGGCGCCGCAGTGTTCCGGAACGAGTGGGCGCCGCTGCAATCCGGACAGGGGAGCGTCCTGGAATACTTCAAGGCGCTGGCTGCCCATGGCTACGACGGCTGGGTCACAGTGGAAGACTTTTCCACAGAGCTTCCCTTGGCCGAACGGACGGCCGGCAATCTTGATTACCTGCGGCGTACGGCGGCTCTCGCCGGGCTCACCGCAGGCGCCGGAGCGCGTTGAGACCATGGCGCAGTCGATAGCAGCACACCCCGACCGGCTCCTGCCGGCAGAACCTGGCGTGCGGGAGATAGCCCGTTCCCTTTACAACCTCGTAGCCGGCCTGCCCATCATCTCTCCGCATGGTCACGTGGATGCAGGGGTCATCGAAAACAACCTGCCGTTTCCCGACCCGGCCGCGCTCCTGGTCACACCGGACCACTACGTGACCCGGTTGATCCACGCCGGCGGTGTCCCGATGGAGGAGTTGGGGCTCGGCGATTCGCCGGCCGGCTCGCGCCAGGTCTGGCACAACTTTTGTGCCGCATGGCCTGCCTTTGAGGGCACAGCCTCCGGGTACTGGATACGGCAGGAATTCGAGCATGTGTTCGGGCTTCACGAAGAGCCCACGGCGGAGAACGCGGACAGGATCTACGACGCAATCTCGGCCAGGCTCGCCGAGCCCGGCTTCCGGCCACGGCAACTGTTCAAGGAATTCAACATCGAGGTGCTGGCCACCACGGACGATCCGCTGGACGCCCTGGACAGCCACGCAGCGCTGGCGCAGGACCCGGCCTTCGCCGGCCGCGTCCTGCCCACCTTCCGGCCGGACAAGTACCTCGACATTGCCCATCCAGCCTGGCTGGACAATGTGGAACGCCTCATCGCCGCCGGTTCGAGTGGTTCGGGATACGCCGGTTACATCAGTGCACTGGAGGCCCGGCGGCGCCATTTCGTAGCAAACGGCGCTGTGTCTGCCGACCATGGGGTCCGCTCGCCTGCCACGCTGAAGCTGGATCAGTCAGACGCAGAGCGGCTCTTCGACCGTGCCCGCGCGGGCAAAGCCACCCCGGAGGACCGTGAAGCCTTCGAAGCCCACATGATGTACCAGATGGCCCGGATGTCAGTGGAGGACGGGTTGGTCATGACGATCCACCCCGGTTCGTACCGAAATCATCACGGTCCCACTTTCGAGGCTTTTGGGGCGGATACCGGCCACGACATCCCCTTCGCCGTGAACTACACGGAGGCCATCCGGCCGCTGCTGCAGGACTTCGGCACGGCCAAGGATTTCCACCTGGTGCTGTTCACGCTGGACGAAACGGTGTTCTCGCGCGAACTGGCGCCTTTGGCCGGCTTCTACCCGTCGGTCTACATAGGCGCCCCCTGGTGGTTCCTGGATGCGCCGGACGCGATGCTCCGTTTCCGTTCCGCAGTCACGGAAACGGCCGGCTTCTCACGGTCCTCGGGATTCATCGATGACACCCGGGCGTTCTGCTCCATCCCCGCACGGCACGATACGTCGCGCCGGATCGAGTCAGCCTTCCTGGCACGACTGGTAGCAGAACACCGGATCAGCGAAGAACGGGCGCACGAACTGATCGTGGACATAGTGGATTCTTCCCCGAGAAGGGTCTTTAAGCTGTGAGCGCCAACAAGGTACCCGGGCTGAACCGGGCCCAGGTCGGCCTGCCAAAGGCTCCGGTTCGGATCGTCCACCTTGGACTTGGAGCATTCCACCGGTCACACGAAGCCTGGTATACACAACACGCCGGCGACGGCGGGGAGTGGGGAATCGCCGCTTTCACGGGGAGGCGGCCGGATGCAGCCCTGGCGCTGGCCGCCCAGGACGGTCTGTTCACTCTCATTGAGCGCTCCGGCGACGGGGACGCTTTCGAAGTCATTGGAAGCATTGTCGAAGCGGTTGACGGCGCCGACGTCCGGCGCCTGCAGGAACTTGTTTCAGCCCCGGAAACCGTGATGGTCACCCTGACCATCACGGAAGCGGCTTACGGGCTGGACTCCACCGGTTCCTTTGACGCATCAGGCTTTGCCGGCGACCTTGCGGTCCTGGCAAGCGCAGCCGGTGCCGGCGGAACGCTGACGACGCCGCTGGGCCGGCTCGTTTCTGCCCTCGCCGCCCGCAGGGAGTCCGCTGCCGGACCGATCGCCGTCGTTAGTTGCGACAACCTGTCCGGTAACGGAGAGGTTGCCCGGCGCGCCATCACAGGACTGGCGGAAGCTTGGGACGCGGGGCTTGCACGATGGATCGAGAAGAACGTCAGCTTCGTCAGCACGTCCGTGGACCGGATCACCCCGCGGACCACCGAAGCCGACATCGCCGAGGTGGAGGAGTCCTGCGGATACCGTGACAGCTCGCCCGTGGTGGCAGAACCCTTCCGTGACTGGGTCATCAGTGGGAATTTCCCGAAGGGCAGGCCCCGCTGGGAGGACGCCGGCGCCGTAGTGGTGGACGACCTCGAACCGTATGAGAACCGCAAGCTGTGGTTGCTCAACGGCGCCCATTCGCTTCTCGCCTACGCGGGCCAGTTGCGGGGACACACCACCGTGGCGCAGGCGTTGGAGGATCCGTCCTGCAGGAATGCTGTGGAGGCCTTCTGGGGCGAAGCCGCGGAGCACCTGCACGGACAGGACCTGCGCATCCCCGAATACCTGGAAGCACTCCGCGCCCGTTTTGCCAACGGACGGATCGCTCACAATTTGTCCCAGATCGCCGCGGATGGTTCCACGAAGCTCCGGATGAGGGCCGTGCCGGTCCTCGCAGCTGAAAGGTCACAGGGCCGGTCTGGTGCCGGCAGTTCCCTGATGCTTGCCGCGTGGATCGACTACGTGGCCGAACAGAAAGAACTTAAGGATCCGAGGTCCGATTCAATCGCCGCTGCGAATCGGGCACAAGGAGCCGAAAGGATTGCCGCACTCCTCAATCTTGTCAGCGAGGGGCTTGGGGAAGATCCCCGGATCGTCGCCCTCGTCGCCCGCCAAAGCAGTACCTTCGCCAAAGACTCAACCACCGCCGCCGCCACGGCCGGACCCGCCCACTTGGTTCCTGAAAGGAACAGCTGAATTTCATGAAGATTGTCGCAGCAGACGTTTTTGTCACCAGTCCCTCCCGGAATTTCGTGACGCTCCGGATCACTACCGAGGATGGTGTGACCGGTATTGGTGACGCCACCCTGAACGGGCGTGAGCTGGCTGTGGCCGCGTATTTGAAGGAGCACGTGGCGCAGTTGCTGATCGGCAAGGACCCGCACCGGATTGAGGACACGTGGCAGTTCCTGTACCGGTCCTCGTACTGGCGGCGTGGCCCGGTGACGATGGCGGCGATTGCCGCGGTGGACATGGCGTTGTGGGATATCAAGGGCAAGATGGCGGGCATGCCGGTGTACCAGCTGTTGGGCGGGGCGTCCCGGAACGGGTTGCGCGCGTACGGGCACGCCTCAGGCGCGGACCTGCCGTCACTGTTTGACTCCGTGCGGGGGCACCTGGAGCTCGGGTACAAGTCGATCCGGATCCAGACCGCCGTCCCCGGGATCAAGGCCGTGTACGGGGTGGCCGCGCAGGCCCAGGCGTCGGGGGAGCGGTACGACTACGAGCCCGCCGGGCGCGGCGCATTCCCGGTGGAGGAGGACTGGGACACCCGCGCCTACCTGCGTCACTTGCCGACGGTGTTTGAGGCGGTCCGGAACGAGTTCGGCCCGGAGATCCCGCTGCTGCACGACGGGCACCACCGCATGACGCCCATCCAGGCCGCCAAGCTGGGCAAAGCCTTGGAACCGTATGACCTGTTCTGGCTGGAGGACTGCACCCCGGCCGAAAACCAGGAGGGCCTGCGCCTGGTCCGCCAGCACACCACGACCCCGCTGGCCATCGGGGAGATCTTCAACACCGTGTACGACTACCAGACCCTGATCAAGGAACAGCTGATCGACTACGTCCGGGCAGCGTCCACGCACTTCGGCGGAATCAGCCCGTTGAAGAAGGTCATGGACTTCGCCGCGCAGTACCAGATCAAGTCCGGCTTCCACGGCCCCACCGACATCTCGCCCGTGGGCTTCGCCGCGCAACTGCATGTGGGCCTGGCCATCCATAACTACGGCATCCAGGAATACATGCAGCACTCGGACAAGACCAACGAGGTCTTCCACCAGTCCATGACCTTCGTGGACGGCTACCTGCACCCGGGCAACGAACCGGGCATCGGCGTCGAATTCAACGCAGAAGCCGCAGCCGCCTACCCCTACCAGCAGGCCTACCTGCCCTACAACCGCCTCATCGACGGAACGGTCCACGACTGGTGAGCACTTCCAAGACAGCAGCAACCGGCAAGCTCCGCATCGTCGTGATGGGAGTGTCCGGCTGCGGCAAGACCACCATCGGCGACCTTGTGGCACGGGAGCTCGGCGTCCCGTTCCTCGACGGCGACTCCCTCCACCCGGTAGAAAACGTCGCCAAAATGGCGGCGGGCACACCCCTGACGGATGAAGACCGCTGGCCCTGGCTCGCCACAGTCGGCGCCCAGCTGGCCAACGCGGGCGACGGCGGCATAGTCCTCGCCTGCTCAGCCCTGCGCCGCAGCTACCGCGACGCCATCCGCGCCCAGGCCCCGGACACCATCTTCCTGCACCTGCACGGCACCAGAGAGGTCCTGCGGGCGCGTACTGAAGGGCGCACCGGCCACTTCATGCCGCCTGCCCTCCTCGAATCCCAGCTCGCCACGCTGGAACCGCTGGACGCAAGTGAAACCGGCGTTATCGTCGACATTTCTGCCCCGGTCAGGCAGGTGGTCCGGGAGGCACTCGCCGGGATTGCCGCCGTCGGGGGTCCTGCTGACGTTTCCGGCACTGCCGGTGCCGCCAGCACCCGGCCGCGGCAGTTCGACGTCGACCTTCAGGCCGCGCCGTTCAATCTCGACGGCGACGCTGTCACCTGGGTGGAATCCACCATCGCCGGCATGACCCTCGAGGAAAAGATCGGCCAGCTGTTCATCAACCACAACAACGACTACTCCCCGGAGTACCTCGATGCTGTGCTGGAGGACTTCCACGTGGGCGGCATGCGGTACCGGCCCGGGCCCTCGGCCGCGGTGCAGGAGCATATCCGCTACGCGCAGTCCAAGAC
Source organism: Pseudarthrobacter siccitolerans (assembly GCF_030823375.1). NCBI lineage: Bacteria > Bacillati > Actinomycetota > Actinomycetes > Micrococcales > Micrococcaceae > Pseudarthrobacter > Pseudarthrobacter siccitolerans. Next base: position 3,531,190 of record NZ_JAUSXB010000001.1, read on the forward strand.
CCGGATCCCGCTGCTGGTGGCTTCCAACCCGGAAATGGGGGGAGCCGGAAGCTGCGACGACGGAACGTTTGTGTCCACACACCTGCAGGCCGGCTCGCATCCGGACAAGTCCATCGCCCGGCAGATGGGGCAGGTAGCCGGGGTGGAAACCGCCGCGCTGGGCTGCAACTGGGCCTTCGCCCCGATCGTGGACATCCACTACAACTGGCGGAACACGGTCATCTCCACCCGCGCCTTCGGCAACACCCCGGAAATTGTGGTGGAGCGGGCCAAGGAATACTTCGAAGGCATCAGCGAATCACCCACGGTATGCGCCATGAAGCACTTCCCCGGCGACGGCGTGGACGAGCGTGACCAGCACGTGGTCACTTCCTACAACACCTTCACCTATGAGGAATGGAACCGGACCTACGGGCACGTGTACCGCGAGATGATCGGCCACGGCGTGCAGTCCATCATGGTGGGGCACATCGGGGCGCCTGACCTGTCCCGGCACTTCCGGCCCGGCCTGGCGGACAGGGAGATCCTTCCCGCGACGCTGGCGCCCGAACTGCTGCAGGACCTGCTCCGCGGCGAACTCGGCTTCAACGGGCTGGTGCTCACCGACGCGTCGCAGATGGTGGGCCTCACCCAGGCCAGAAAGCGCAAGGACCTGGTGCCGGCCACCATCGCGGCCGGCTGTGACATGTTCCTGTTCTTCCGCAACCCCGCGGAGGACTTCGGGTACATGCTGGACGGCTACAAGTCCGGCGTCATCACCGAACAGCGCCTGCACGACGCACTGCGCAGGATCCTTGGGCTGAAGGCTTCCCTGGGGCTGCACCGTAAGTCCGCGGACCAGCTGGTTCCGCCTGCTGAGGCGCTCGCCGTGATCGGCAGCGACGCGCACCGGGCTATTGCGGCGCAGATCGCGGACAAGACCGTCACCTTGGTCAAGGACACTGCGAACAACCTCCCCATCACTCCACAGATGCATCCCCGGATCCGCCTGTACGGGATTTCCGGCGGTTCAGATTTCACCCGCGCCGACCCGCTGGCCTACCTGGAGACTGTCAAGGAAGAGCTCGAAGCCGCCGGCTTTGAAGTACACGTTTTCAAGACTGCGGAGCAGCGCGAAGCGGCGGGCGAGACCGGCATGAACTTCATGCGGGTCCTGTCGGAGGAAGCCACCGGCGATTACGCAGCGAAGTACGACGCCGCGTTTGTGTTCGCCAACGTAAAGGGCTTTGCCCAGGAGGCAGCCATCCGGATCAAGTGGTCCTCGCCAATGGCCGCGGAGATCCCGTGGTACGTCACTGAAGTGCCTACGGTGTTTGTTTCGCTCAACCAGCCCAACCACCTGATTGATGTGCCCATGGTCAAGACGGCGATCCATGCGCACGCCGGGTCCCGGGAAGCCATCCGGGCCACCGTTGCCAAGATCCAGGGCAAGTCTGAGTTCCAGGGCACGTTCAACGACAACGTGTTCTGCGGTTCGTTCGACACCCGGCTCTAGGCGGAACCTTTAGCGGCCAACACAACAATGGCGGCCAGCGAGATTCGCTGGCCGCCATTGTTGTGTCCTGTCTGGTTGGCTGTGCTTAGCCTGCCTGCCCTTGCGCCGCGCGGGTGGTGAACGGGAGGACGAGCCGGGACGGGTGGCCGGCGTCGCGGTAGATCTTGTGGACGAACGCTGACAAACCCGTTTCTGCAACCGCAGGGAGACGGTGCATTAACAAAGAAGGCCCCTCAGCGAGGGGCCTTCCTGTGGTTCGCCTACTGCTGCCCACCCTGGTGGCCTAAATCCACTTCGGCGGAGCCGGGACCTGGTTCTGTTCCTGGGTGCTTTCTGCTGTGCCGGGTCCGGTAGCCGTGACTCCGTGGGTGCCGCGGCCTGCTGCCCATTGGACGACGGCGGGGAGGGGTCCGGTGATGATCGTCGGGTTGGTGGCGGTGGTGTCGCCGAACGTCAGGCCGGTGCCGGTGACTTTGATGAGGAGCCCGGTGTCGGTGCCGCGGGTGTGCCAGGCGCCGGTGATGTCCTTGAGCAGGCGTTCCAGCACGGGGGCCGGGAGGTCGCTGAAGGTGGCGCCGTTGGCCAGGTCCACGGCGTGGAGCCAGACTTCCCGGGTGCGCATCCACACGGTTTCCTCGGCCGGGATGGTCCGGCCCTGTGCGGTCTTGACCTTGTGGTGCCAGGCCTCGGCGGGCAGGTCGCGCCATTCAACGTTCAGGTGCACGGCGGAGTGGTCGAAGAGGTGCCGCAGGGCAATTGGGGAGAGGGTGGCGCCGAATTCGATCTCGTGGTTCCGCGCCTCCGGGGAGGAATACATGGGGGTTTCTATGCCGGTTGCGGCCCATTCGATCAGGCGGGCGATGGCGCGGGCGTTGTAGCCCACGTGTGCCACGACGTGCCGGCGGGTCCAGCCGGGCAGCAGCGAGTCCCCGTCGAGCCCTGCGTCGGGGAGTTCGTTCAGCTTGCGGGCGAAGAACGCGGTGCCCCGGCGCGCCTGCAGCAGGGACTGCAGGAGCACCGGGTCGGTGGTTTGGTCGGTGCGGGCAACCATCAGGCTTCCTTGATGACGCGGTTCTTCAGCTGGCCGAGGCCCTCGATGGTGGTGACCAGGACCTGGCCGTCCTGCAGGTAGCGTTTAGGGTCCTGCGCGTGGCCCACGCCGCCGGGGGTGCCGGTGGCGATCACGTCGCCGGGGTTCAGCGTGATGATGGTGGAGATGTAGGAGACCAGGAACTCCGGGGTGAACACCAGGTCCGAGGTGGGGGTGGCCTGCTGAACGTCCCCGTCCACGGCCGAGGTCATCAGCGGGCCGGGGGTGAATTCGTCCCGGGTGACCAGGGCCGGTCCGAACGGCGTGGACTTCTCCCAGGTTTTGCCCTGCAGCCACTGGATGGTGCGGAACTGGTAGTCCCGCATGGATACGTCGTTCAGGACGGCGTAGCCGGCGATGTGCGCGGGCGCGTCTGCTTCACTGATACGGCGGCCCTGCTTGCCAATCACGACGGCGAGTTCGGCTTCCCAGTCCACGGTGTCGGATTCCTGCGGCAGGGCCAGGTCATCGTTCGGGCCGATCAGGGACTCGGCGTACTTGGCGAACAGGGTGGGGTGGTCGGGGACTTCCCGGCCCATTTCCTTGATGTGGTTGCGGTAGTTGTGGCCCACGCAGATGATCTTCCCCGGGGCGGGGACGACGGCGGCGAGGTCCGCGCCGTCCACGGCGTGGGTTGCGCCGCTGGCTGCCTTCGCGGTGGTTTCCCAGTTGGGGTCCTGCAGCAGGGCGCCGACGTCGGCGAACCCGGGGATCTCGGTGAGCGTGTCCCCGTCCTGACGGACCGCCACCGTGCTCTTGCCGTTGCCGGTGCTGTCGTTCAGGCGGAGGGTGAGGAGTTTCATTACTTGGTGCGTCCTTCGGTGTAGGTGCGGTTGAAGTTCAGACGCTCGAAGATCGGGGCGTCGCTGAAACGGAAGAGATCAAACCCGGTGTCGGCCTGGAGGGACCAGGCGGCCCAGGAGGGAACGACGAAGAGGTCGCCCTTGGCCAGGTGCTTTGTTTCGCCGTTCAGGACCACGGACCCCGTGCCTTCGAAGACCTGCCAGACGCTGGAGCCCACCTCGTGAATGGTGTCCGTGGTGGCGCCGGCGCGGAGGCGGTGGAACTCGGCCCGGATGGTGGGCATCACGTCCCCGCCGGTGGTCGGGTTGGTGAACCGGACGGCGGCGTGGCCTTGGGAGACGGTGGCGGGGTGGCCCTCGTCCTCCAGGAGCAGCTGCTCGGTCAGGGCGGCGTCGGTGTGCTTCCAGCGGTACGCGGCGATGGGGGAGCTGGTGGTGTCATCCAGGCCCGAGAGGGGGCGCAGGCCGGGGTGGGCCCAGAGCCGTTCGGAGCGGGAGATGTCCGGGGTCGCTTCGTCGGTGACGCGTTCGGTGCCGAACTCGAAGAACCCGGCGTCGGCGTAGTGGACGAACGGGATGTCCAGCCCGTCGATCCAGGCCATCGGCTCATCGGTGTCGTTGTGGTGGCCGTGGAAGTTCCAGCCCGGGGTCAGCAGGAAATCCCCGCGGGACATCCGCACGGGGTCCCCGTTCACCACGGTCCACACACCCTCGCCTTCGACCACGAACCGGAACGCGTTCTGTGAGTGCCGGTGCTCGGGGGCGGTTTCCCGACCGCCCAGGTACTGGATCGCGGCCCACAATGTCGGGGTGGCGTAGGGGGTGCCGGCCAGGCCGGGGTTCGCCAGGGCGATGGCCCGGCGTTCCCCGCCGCGGCCCACCGGCACCAGGTCACCGGCCCGGGCAGCCAACGGGTACAGGTCATTCCACCGCCACACATGCGGCACGGCCTTCGGGCTTGGGACCATCGGCATCAAATCGCCGATTTCCGTCCACAACGGAACCAGGTTCTCCTTGCCGAAATCCTTGTACAGCTGCTCCAGCTGTACAGCCTCCTCCGGTGTGGGCTCCGGCAGGGCATGGCTCGCGGCCACTGACTCATGGGTCGCGTTCTCGGCGCTGATCGACACGAAAGGCCTCCTGGATAGGTCCGAACAGTTTTGGCGTAGTTCGACCCTATGGAGGGACGGCATGTGATCGCGAGCATATTCTGCTCTACAGAATTAGCGGGGTTGGAAGTAATCAGTCCGGCTCGGCCGGGTTTGCTGCAATGTCGATCTCCAGCTGCCGGCAGGTCTCGTGCAGGGCGGCCACCAGGCCGCGGTCGAACACTGTGCGGAACCGGGTGGCAGGAGTGGCGACGCTGATCGCCCCCACCACGTTGCCGTGCCGGTTGTGCAGTGCGATGCCGAGGGCGCTCACGCCGTCCTCGGTGCCTTCGAAATTGGCGGCGAAGCCGTTGCTGCGGACGGAATCAAGTTCGCGCAGGAAGGCCGGATAGTCCTCCTCGGCAATGGTGTCGCCGCTGATCTCGGCATTGTTGCTGCGAAAGAGCTGCTGGATCATGGACGGATCCAGCTCGGCGAGGATCGCCTTGCCGCCGGAGGTCCTGCTGGCTGGCAGCACCGTCCCCTGCCGGTCGCCTACCCGCAGCACGTTGTTTCCTTCCACCGTGGCGAGGAAACGCACTTTGGTGCCCACGCGCACCATGAGGTTGACGGTTTCGTTGAGCTGCGCCGAGAGCAGTTCCATGTGGGGCTGGGCCAGCGAACGCAGCAGCCGGGTCCAGCTCAATCCGGCCGGACCCACGCCCATGGCGGGGCCGGGGACGTAGCGCCGGGTTTCATCCTGGACTGCAAAACCCCGGTAGACCAGCATCGCCAGGAGCCGGTGGGCGGTGGAAGGCGCAACCTCCAGTTCCTCCGCCGCGTCCTTCAGCCGCAGCGTCCCGCCGTCGCGCAGCAGCTGGAGGAGTTGCAGCGCGTTGTCCACGGCCTCGATGGAGTACGTGGGCCGCTTCTGTACGGGCTTTTTCTCCGCAGGCTTCCGCCGCGGACCCGCAGGAGGGGCGGGACTGGACTTTTTCTGCACATCAGAATTGTATTGTGGTTCACCTTGCGCGGCCACGACAGTGGTGGGATGAATCACACACTTCCCGCTGCAGAGACGCAATGGTCTTCACCCGGAGCACCTGGCACCCCGTCTGGCGACAGGCACGGCCGGTTCCCCAAAGCTTCGGCCCTGGCGGTCCTGGTCTGCTGGCTGCTGGTCGTCTTCGACGGCTATGACCTCATCGTCTACGGCACGGTCCAGTCCTCACTTATTTCCGAGACCGGTTGGGGGCTGACCAAGGCCACTGCCGGAACCATTGGGTCGATGGCGTTCCTGGGCATGATGATTGGCGCCATCTTCGCCGGCCGCATGGCCGACTCGTGGGGCCGCCGCCGCACCATCCTCGGTTGTGCCGTCGTCTTCTCCGTCTTCACTGTCCTGTGCGCCTTCGCCCCCAGCGCCGCCATTTTCGGCGTCCTTCGGCTCCTGGCAGGAATCGGGCTCGGCGGGCTGGTTCCCTCCGCGAACGCCCTGGTGGCTGAACTGGTTCCCACGAAGTGGCGGTCCACCATTGCCACCTTGATGATGTCCGGTGTCCCGATCGGCGGCTCCATCGCTGCCCTCGTGGGTATCCAGCTGATCCCGGCCTTCGGCTGGCAGGCAATGTTCCTGGTGGCCGTGCTGGCACTGGTGGTTGTGGTGCCGCTCGGGCTGAAATTCCTGCCGGAGACGCTGGCTTCGGAACAGGACGCCCGGAAGCCGGAACAGGACGCCCGTGATCGGCCCGCTGCCGCTGAACCCAGGGCCCGTGCCGGCTTCTCCTCGCTGCTCCGCGCCCCCTACCTCGGCATCAGTATGCTCTTCGCAGTTGCCACCATCGCCACGCTGTTCGCCTGGTATGGCCTGGGCACCTGGCTGCCCAACCTGATGCAGTTGGCCGGCTACAACCTCGGCTCCGCACTGACCTTCGCGCTGGCACTGAACCTGGGCGCGGTGGCAGGTTCGGTCATCACGGCATGGGCCGGCACCCGCTTTGGACCCGTTCCCACCGCCATCGCTGCGGCCGCCGTCGCCGCTGGTGCACTGGTGGTCCTCGTGACCGGACCCGCCGTGACGGTGGTGTACCTCATGCTGGTGCTTGCCGGGGTCGGAACCCACGGAACGCAGTGCCTCATCATCGCCGCCGTCGCCAACCACTATCCCGCGCACCTGCGGGGCACAGCGCTGGGCTGGGCACTGGGCACGGGACGGATCGGCGCCGTCATGGCACCCCAGGCGGGAGGCCTGCTACTGGCCGCTGGGCTGGGAGTCAGCTCCAATTTCCTGGCCTTCGCCGGGGCCGCCGCCATCGCCGCGGTGCTGCTGGCCGCCGTCGGCCTTCACCTCAAAGCCAAAACCACTTTCCCAACACCAACAACCACAGGAGCACACAATGTCTGAGCACGCCACGTCCACCGATGTCCTGGTGATCGGAGGGGGCATGGCCGGACTGGCCGGAGCCCTCGCACTGCGGGAAAACGGCGCCAACGTGACCCTGGTGGAGCGGGCGCCGGAATTCGGCGAGGTGGGTGCCGGACTGCAGATGGCCCCCAATGCCTCCCGCGTGCTGAAGCGCTGGGGCCTGCTGGAAAAGGCGCTGGAGATCGGGGTGCAGCCCAAGCACCTTGTGTTCCGCGACGCCGTCACCGGCGAGGAGCTCACCCGTCAGACGCTTGGCGGGGAGTTCGCTGAGCGGTACGGCGCGCCCTACGTTGTGATCCACCGCAGCGACCTGCACCGGGTCCTGCTCGAAGGCTGCGAAGCCGCTGGCGTCAAACTCGTCAACGACGTGATGGTCGAGAGCGTGGAAACCGTCAACGGCCGCGGTGTCGCACACACCGCCGCCGGCGTGGACTACGAGGCCGACGTGGTGATCGGTGCCGACGGACTCAAGTCCACGCTCCGCCCGCTCGTGGCCAAGGACGAGCCCGTTTCCTCCGCCTACGTGGCCTACCGCGGCACCGTCCCCATCACTGAAAACACCCCCAAGGCGGACCTCGAGGACGTCATCGTCTACCTGGGCCCGGACTGCCACCTGGTCCAGTACCCGCTGCGCAAGGGGGAACTGCTCAACACCGTGGCCGTCTTCAAGTCCGCCTCCTTTGAACGCGGCGAGGAGCAGTACGGGGGAGTGGACGAGCTCCAGGCCGCCTACAAGGACTGTGTCCCCGCGGTCCAGGAGGCGCTCAAGAACCTCGCCACCGGCATCCGCTGGCCCATGTACGACCGCGACCCCATCGAGAACTGGGTTGCCGGCAGGATGGTGCTGATGGGCGACGCCGCACATCCCATGCTGCAGTACCTCGCCCAGGGCGCATGCCAGGCACTTGAGGACGCCGCCGCACTGCAGGACTCTTCGACCGGTACTGTGTTTACCGCCGAGGGAATTAATCCCGAGGCATGGGATGAGGCCATTCGCGAGTTCAACAGCGACCGCGCCGCCCGTACCGCGCGTGTCCAGCGCACCGCACGTGTATGGGGTGAATCCTGGCACGTTTCGGGCCTGGCCCGGACGCTGCGGAACCTCCTGTTCAAGAGCCGTAAGGACAACAACTTCCAGTACAACGACTGGCTGTACGGGCAGGATGGCGACGGCGTCCCTGCCGTCACGCCCAAGAAGGTTACGGAGAGCGTGCCGGCGTAGTCAGTCCCCACCCAACTACAGCGGGCGACGGCGGGACCTCCCGCCGTCGTCCGCTGCTGTCTGTTACTGCCCTGCTGAGTCCGCGCGGCTGCGGCGCGCCTCTTTTCCCTTAGTAGGCCTTCACGCGTTGCTCGACGATGAGGTGGATCAGGGCGAAGACGCCGTCCTGGTCGATGGCGGCGAACGCGGCATCAAGTGCGGCCGGAATCTCAGTGTCCTCAGTGACAGTGATGCCAAGACCGCCGAAGGCCCTGGCCATCAGGCCGAAGTCGGGATTCTTCAGCTGGGTGCCGGAGACGCGCGACGGATAGTGCCGCTCCTGGTGGGTTCGGATGGTGCCGTATTCCTGGTTGTCCATCACCACCACCAGGGGAGTGGCGCCGTACTGGGCAGCGGTGGCCAGCTCCTGCCCGTTCATCAGGAACTCCCCGTCGCCGGCGATGGTGACCACCCGGCGTGCGGGATCGGCCAGGGAAGCCGCGATGGCCGACGGCACTGAGTACCCCATGGAGCCGTTGCGGGCGCTGATCATGGAAGCGTAGCGGCGGGTGGGGAAGTAGCGGTGGGCCCAGTTGGTGTGTTCGCCTGCGCCGAAGGTCACCATGGCATCCTCGGGCAGCCTTGGCACAAGGTTCGCCATCAGGGTGTCCATCCTGGCCTGCCCCGCTGCCGGTGCGGCCGGGGGCAGCGCGGCGAACTCCTCCTGCTCGCCCCGCATCCGCGCCGTCCATGCCTTCCACTCTTCCTTCACCGGCAGGTCAATGCCGGCCAGGTCCCGCACAAAGGCCTCGGGCTTGGCCAGGATCTGCCGCGACACCGGACCCGACCGGCCGCGAAGCGAGGGGTCCACAGTGACCAGGAAGTTCTTTTTGTTCCAGTCCTGCCGGCAAACGAAGCCGTCTGTGATGACGTCCCCCGGGACTGTTCCCACGAATACCAGCAGGTCGGTTTCTTCAAGCAGGTCGTAGGTGGGCCGGGGCCGGCCGTAGCCAATGGGGCCCACGTAGGACGGTGAATCGAAGGACACCGTTCCCTGCGTCCGCCATTCAGCTGCTGCCGGTATCTGGTGGCGTTCCAGCCAGCCGGTGAGCTGGTCCGCTGCTGCCTGGGTCCAGTCATTGCCCCCGGTGACGAACAGCGGCTTGCTGGATTCTGCCAGTGCCGCCTGGAGTGCGGCTGCGTCCGTGCTGCTCATGCCGCCGGCTGCCACAGGAATGGCGGGATGCAGCGCGGGGTCGATCTGCTGGCGGATGATGTCCTCCGGCAGGCCCACTACCACCGGGCCGGGCCGTCCGCTCATGGCGGCAAATACCGCCTCGGCCACAATTTCGGACGCCCGCTCCGCATGGTCCAGGACCATCACGCGCTTGGCGCCGGTGTCGAACCAGGCTTTGATGTCGAACTCCTGGAATGCCTCGCGGTCCCGGTGGGCGAAGGGGATCAGGCCCACAAACAGCAGCATGGGAGTGGAGTCCTGCCATGCCGTGTGCAGGCCCACGTGGGCGTTGGCGGCACCGGGGCCGCGGGTCACCATGGCCACTCCGGGGCGCTGGTTCATCTTGCCGTCGGCTTCGGCCATGTAGGCGGCACCGCCCTCATGCCTGCAGACAATGGTTTCGATATCAGAGGCGTGCAGGCCATCCAGCACGTCCAGGAAGCTCTCGCCCGGCACCACATACGTGCGTTCCACGCCATGGGCCGCCAGCGAGTCAACAATGACGTGCCCCGCGGACCTGGTTGCTGGTTGGGGCTTCTGCGTATGGTTCGCCTGCGGGTTGTCCTGCTGGGAAAGTTCGACGGCGGCGGGCCGGGTGTGTGATGCGGTCAGGGTTGCTGCGGGTTCCGTTGTCATGGTCTTTCTTTGTTGTTCGGGCGTGCGTGGCGGTTGTTATCGGGAATACCTGATGGGTGTCCGGTTGGCGATGACCGGGGAGAGGCCGGTGTGGCCTTCGCGGGTTTCGGCGATTTCGTGGATGCGTTTGCGGCAGGCGTACCAGCCGAAGACCATGAGGACGGAGGCGATGGCGGTGACGAGCATGGTGAGGGGGGATTCGATGAACACCATGACCAGCACGCCGATGAGGAAGAGGAGGGAGAGGTAGCCGGTGTAGGGGGCGCCGAACATCCGGAAGGACGGGCGGGCCAGCCAGCCTTTGTCGGCCCAGCGTTTGAGCTGGATTTGGCAGAGGACGATGGTGGCCCAGGTCATGATGATGCCGACGGAGGCGACGTTGAGGACGATTTCGAAGGCCTCGGCCGGGACGAGGTAGTTCAGCGGGACGCCCAGGAGGGACACGCCGGCGGTGATGGCGATGCCGCCGTAGGGGACGCCGGCTTTGTTCATGCGGGAGGCGAATTTTGGTGCGGAGCCGTTGACGGACATGGAGCGGAGGATCCGGCCGGTGGAGTAGAGCCCGGCGTTCAGGGAGGACAGGGCGGCGGTGAGGACGACGAGGTTCATGATGACGTCCACGCCCTGGATGCCGATGGAGCCGAAGAAGGTCACGAAGGGGCTGACGCCTTTGACGTAGGAGGTGTAGGGCAGGAGCAGGGCCAGGAGGATGACGGAGCCGACGTAGAACACGGCGATGCGGAAGACCACGGAGTTGATGGCTTTGGGCATGATCTTTTCGGGGTTTTCGGTTTCGCCGGCGGCGGTGCCGACCAGTTCGATGGAGGCGTAGGCGAACAGGACGCCCTGCATGAGGATGATCATGGGCAGCAGGCCGTTGGGGAAGATCCCGCCGTTGTCGGTCAGGAGGCTGATACCGACCGGTTGGCCGTCCACGGGGGTGCCGAAGATGACGAAGTAGGTGCCGGCGATGAGGAAGATGACCAGGGCGGCGACCTTGATCAGGGCGAACCAGAATTCCATTTCGCCGAAGACCTTGACCGAGACGAGGTTCAGGGCGAGGACGACGACGAGGGCGGTCAGGGCCCAGGCCCACTGCGGGACGTCGGCCATCCAGGGGATGTAGTTGCCGAAGAAGTGCATGTAGAGGGCCGCGGCGGTGATGTCCACGATGGTGGTGGTGGCCCAGTTGATCCAGTAGAACCAGCCGGAGACGAACGCGGCTTTTTCGCCGAAGAATTCGCGGGCGTAGGAGACGAAGGAGCCTGAGGAGGGGCGGTGGAGGACGAGTTCGCCCAGGGCGCGGAGGATCAGGAACGCGAAGAATCCGCAGACGGCGTAGGCGATGACCAGGGACGGTCCGGCGGCGTTGAGCCGGCCGCCGGCGCCCAGGAACAGGCCGGTGCCGATCGCACCGCCGATCGCGATCATCTGGATCTGCCGGGGCTTGAGGTTCTTGTGGTAGCCCTTGTCCTCCGCGTGCAGGGAAGTCTCGGACGCGTGCGCGTGCCCGCCGTCAATTTGGTCTGCTGCAACCTCGTCATTGGGGTTGTTGGGCATGGTTGATCCTTTCGATCCGGGGAAGATCTAACTGGGGTTGGGGGAAGTTGGGGATTCGGGAAATCCGGCAGCTTTAGAAGACGGACCAGCCGGTGCGGTCGGAAAGGTCAGCGAGCGCGGCAGTTCCTGCAACGGAATTACCTTTGGCGTCCAGCCGGGGGCTCCAGACGCAAATGGCGCACTCACCGGGCACAATGACCAGGATGCCGCCGCCCACACCGCTTTTACCGGGAAGGCCCACCCGGTACGCGAACTCTCCGGCGGCGTCGTACATGCCGCACGTCAGCATGATGGAACCGACGCGTTTGGCAGCGCTGGGCGACAGGACGGGGCCCAGCCTTCCGTGGCCTTCCCGGGCCAGGAAGAGCCCGGCTTTGGCGAGTTCAACGCAAGTCATCATGATGGAGCATTGGCGGACGTAGTTTTCCACCACTGATTCCGCCGGGCGCTTCAGGTTGCCAAAATCCTTGAGGAAGTGTGCCAGAGCCAGGTTCCGGCTGCTGCCCGAAAGCTCGCTGGACGCTGCCGCCTCATCGACGTACAACCCGCTGCTGCCCGCTTGTTCGGTCAGGAACCGCAAAACCCGAGTGGCGGCGTCGGACGTTTCTTCCATGAGGTGGTCCGTGACCACCAGGGCGCCGGCGTTGATGAAGGGGTTCCGCGGGATCCCGTGTTCCACCTCCAGCTGGACCAGCGAGTTGAACGCGGTCCCGGAGGGTTCACGGAGGACGCGGGTCCACAGTGTTCCCGCGGTGTCGCCTTGGAGCGCCATGGCCAGCGTGAACACCTTGGAAATGCTCTGGATGGAGAAGGGGATGTCGGCGTCACCGGAACTGAAGACCTGGCCTGACGTGGTGGCAACGGCTATCCCGAACTTGTCGAAGGGGACTTTTGCCAGGAACGGGATGTTCGCCGGCACGGACCCGGTTTCCCGCTGCGGCCGGTGGCTGCCGACGAGGTCGTCGAGGAGGGGACCGAGTGGTGGTGCCTCGAGTGTTGTGGTCATTTCCCGTCCGATTGTTGTATGGATGTTCCGGCCCGTTCCTGGATATGGAGCAAGGCCACCAGCGAGTCGCGGGGGTTGCCGAAGTCCAGGCCGGTCACCCTGGATGCCTTGCTGATCCGGTAGTAGACCGTGTTCTTGTGCAGCTTCATCCGCTGGGCGCATTCGGCAACGTCAAGGGAAGATTCGAAGTAAATCCGCAGGGTTTCCGCGAGCTCAGCGTCCTCCTGCAGGAGGATCGAGAGGCCGCGGTGCCGGAAGGTCGAGGATGAGAAATTCTGGACTGCCTCGCGGAAGAGGATCTCTCCTTCGAAGTCGTCGACGGTGGCCACGGAGGTTTGCGACGACCTGCCCAGGCAGCTCAGGAGTGCTTCGGTGATGCGGGTGATGGAGTGGATGGACAGCAGGTCCGGGACTACCGGGCCTACGGCCGCAAACGGGGTAATGCCCAGGTGCTTGCGCGCATCCCGGGCGATGGATTCGGCCAGTCCACGGAGTCCCGGCTCTGCTGCTGCGGACTGCAGGCCGGGGACGATCACGGCGGTGTCCCCTTTGAATTGCCCCACGATTGCCGAGGCTTTGTAGGCGGCGGCATGGATGGAAGCCAGGTTGGCAAGCTCGCCATGCTTCAGCGCGGCGTCGTCGGCCTGTGCTTCGACGTCGGAAATTCCGATCAGGATCAGCGCGGCCGGGCGGTCTGCGGGAATCTTTTCGCTGTGCGCGCTGGCTGCGGCCTCGGCCGGGCCGGAGAGGATCCGGGCAATGCGGTCTTCGCGCATGTGCACGGACTGCTGGTTGCGGTAACGGATCAGCTCGGCTGAGGTGCGGGCGGCCGAACCTTTCAACACGTGGTCAACGTCGGGGCCGAAGCCGTCGCCGGTTTCCTGCAGCCAGATGTAGCCCATGATCCGGTCCCCGGCGAAGAGGGTGATGGCCACCCGTTCCCGCAGCCCGTCCTGGGGCCTGGCCGGTACGCGCACCGGGAGCCGTGTTCCGTGGAGTTCGCGGTAGGCGCCCAGGTCCTTCAACAGCAGCTCGTATTTCCGTGGACCCCGGCGGGCCAGAATGGAGGCTTTCCGAAGCTCGTCAATGTCGTTGGAGACGGTGGAGTAGGCCAGGACCTTGTTGGCAGCGTCCTCGATCACCACATGGCTCGACGTGAGCCGGGCCGTGGTTTGCGCGACGGCAAAGAGATCTTCTTCCAGTAGGGTGAGGACTTCACTCTGGTAGCTGCGCGGTTGGATCCTGTCCTTGGCGATGGACAACAGGCGGTCCCAGTCGGCGGCCGGGTTCACGAGGAGCAGGCCGGTCCCGGCGCCGCGGAGCAGCTCTTCGGCCTCGGAGAGCTCGTCGCGGCTGCCTTTAACTGCGACCACGGGCGGCGGGTTCTGCAGGAGCCGCCGCAACGCGGGCAAAGCCGACCTCCCGCGGACGCCTATCAACAGGACAAAGGCGCCGTCGCCGTCGGGCGTCTCATCCTCAGCATCGGCGATAAGGAAGCGTTCGATCGTGGAACCGTTCGCCGGCCGGAGGATCAGGCTTGCGAACCCCAGGGGGAGATCCGAGAGGATGTCGTCCACCGTCACGGCAGTCATGGGTTCCTTCTGGGTAGATCGGGCCGGACGGCTCTGTCCGGTCAGATCATGGTATCCAGCCTTGATTCCGCAAAATTTGTGAGGGAACCCCAATTCGATGGCGGTTTTTCGGGTCGTTGTCCAAGCCGGGAAGCTGGATCATCCCCTATGCCACCGGCGCCGGTGGCATAGGGGAGCCGATTGAATGAGTGAGCGTCAGCGCCAGAACTCCGCGAGCTGGCCTGCAAGGGCTTTGCCCTGCTCGAAGCCTGCCCGGGCGGCGCGCGGACGCAGCGAAAAATCCATCGCGTTGGCACCAAACATGTGCTCCGCGCTACTGTCCGGGAAGATCGTCTCCACTTTGCTGCCGTAGGCCCGCAGCTCGTCGACCTGCGCCGCGAGCTGTACGCCCCAATCCAGCGGCGCCAGTGATCTCCCACCGAACGGGGACAGCACCAGCACCCTCCCGTAGCCGGCTGCCAGATCCGCATTCTCGGCATTGGAGCGGTAGCCGCCGTCGATATATTTGTTGTCCCCGATCCTGTAGGGGAGCCCGCTTGAGCAGCTGGCGGCTACGGCGTCCGCCAGGTCGATTCCGCTGCAGCGGTCGAATACTGCCGGTTGGCCGGTACGGGCGTCGACCGCCGTGATGAGCACTGTCCGCTGCGGCCAGTCTTGGTTGGGCAGCCGCGACGCGACGGTGGCGCGCCACTGTGTTTGCCAGGAGCCGTCCGACGCCGCCTCCATGTCCAGTGCCGCTGCGCCCATTCTCCGGCGCATGTCAGCCGCATCCTCGGAGGAGGCGATGATTTTGTTGATCCTTTCCAGATGGTCCACCACCGGCTTGGTGCGCACGCCTCCGCGGTCGGATCCAACTGGAACGGGCCGCTGTTGGGGCGCAGCGGCAAGGATGGCGGCCAGCAGCTCCGTTGGTGTTGCGCCGGCTATCTGGGCTGCGGCGGTGGAGCCGGCCGACGTTCCGATGGTGAGGTCGGCTGTGGTGACGTCCAGCCCGGCGTCGTAGAGCCCGGCCACGACGCCGATCAGCCAGGCATTGCCTGTCGAGCCGCCGCCTCCGAGGACCAGCGCCCGTCCGCACGCGGCGTGCGCCTGCTTTGCGGCGTCCGCCCGCGGCTGATCCTGGCCGGAGCCCGGCGGCTCGGAGGCCGTCGTCGAAATGGAGTGCAGGGGTGAAGAAGATGATGAGTTCATGGGAGTCGCCTTTCGCGAATTGCCTGTCGCGGCGCTCCCGGTCGCGACTAGTTCTGTCGCGCGATCGTGGACTGCAGGGGAGCGCCCATTGCGGGTACTGCGTTCATGGGACTCACCTCCTGCCGATAGGTCACGATCACCCGAAAAGTACCACGCCGACGAAGGGTGCACAACGGCATCCTGCCGGGGCCGCCATGCGGCGATAAAATGTGGGCACGTCATGCGCGTCATCACGCAAAGGTCTCGGCGGCTTTTCTGCGGTGATCGGAGCAAATCATGAGGACCAGGCCAGCCCGCCTTGAGCACGTGGCCGGATTCAACATTGACGTCGTGGCTGCGGCTGCGGACCGGAACCCTGACATGCTCCGGCTTGAGAACCTCGACACGGACCTTCGGCCGCCCGCACCTGCCATTGCGGCGTCACGCGCCGCCGTCGGCCTCGACTCCGCCAATTCGTACCTGCCGTTCACCGGCCAGCTGGCTGCGAAGAAGGCGATCGCCAGCCGGGTTGCTGCACGGAGCGGTATCAACTATGACCCCGAAACGGAGGTCGTGGTCACAGCGAGCGACGGCGACTGCCTCCTGGACGCGCTCCTGGCACTCAGCGATCCCGGCGACGAAGTCATCCTCACGGATCCCACCTACGCAGGCATGCTCAACCGTGTACGCCTGGCCGGTGGCGTGCCGCGGCTGGTCCCCATGGCGGTTCGGGACGGCGAATGGCGCATGGATCTCGATGCCCTGCGGAGGTCCGTCTCACCGCGCACGCGGGCCGTCTTCCTGCAGAACCCGTCTTTCCCTTCCGGCTACGTCCTCAGTCACGAAGAATGGTCCGCTGTCACATCCCTCTGCATCGAGAATGACCTGTGGCTGCTGTACTGGTCGTATATGGAGGGCATCCTGTACGACGGGCGGAAGGTGATCAGCCCGGCGTCGTTTCCGGGGATGCGGGAGCGGACAGTGATCATGGGAACTGCGTCGGTGGAGCAGCGGATGATCGGGTGGCGGGTTGGATGGATCGTGGCGCCTGCCGCCGTCATGCCCGACCTTTCAGTGGTGCATATCTACAACGGCATCACTGCGGGTGGAATTGCGCAGGCAGGACTGATCGCAGCGCTTGAGGCGGCCGACGACGGCCTGGCCGAATGCGTCCTTGAATGGCAGCATCGCCGAGACGCCGTCACTGCTGCCCTTGAGGGCTATGCAATGGTCCCGGCGGCCGGTGGCTGGTCCCAGATCGTGGATACGGTGCAGCACGGCGTGGAGCCGGCGGACGTTTCGCGGTCCCTGCTGCAGCACGGCGTCGCGGCGACAGCCATGACGGGCTGGGGCGGGGAAATCGCGAACCGTCACCTCCGTCTGGTTTTCAGCAATGAGCCGGTGGAACGGCTGGAGCTGCTGGGTGACAGGTTCCGCGCCGCAATGACCGACCTCGGCGCCCGCGTCTAAGCAGATCAGGGTCAAAGGTGCCGTCCATGTCTGCTGGGGGACATGGCAGAAGGCCCCTGTTTCCTTGTAAACAAGGGAACAGGGGCCTTCTTATTTGGCGGTGACGGTGGGATTTGAACCCTGCCTGCAGCCCGCGTCAATGCGGCAAAAGTCGCGGAATATAGCGGATTTTCATGGCCTGAGATAGCGCAATTTAACGCCTCTTCCGGGGTCAGTGTTGCCAAGATGTTGCCACGGAATCTGCCACACGTTATGGCATTCTGCTGACACAGGGTTAGATAAGGGCAATGGGGAGAATCTGGGGGACATTGGCGGTTGCCGCTTTGGCGTTGACGAGTTGCGGGACAGCGGCGTCGGATGCCACGCCAGCGCAAAGTTCGGGGCCACCTGCGGCGGCGGCATCACCGGCGCCCACGGCCAAAGCGAAAATCGGCGAGTCCGTCTGCAAGGACGTTGCAGGCGACTCCGCATCAAAAACCGTCGACCTGGACCAAGTGCGGCTGCTCAGTGACGGCAGCCTCATGTTCGTGACCTTCACGACGGCCGCTAACGTTCCCACCACCGGCACCGTTCTCTACTCCGTGACCGCCTGGTCCTCGGAGGGGAAGACCGGCTACCAGCTTGGCTCCAAGTTCCAGAACGGCAAGGAAATCGCCAACTTTGTCTACAACCTCACGACGAACAAACAGGAGAACATCACCAACGGGGCCGTCGCCGCCGACAAGACGGTCAGCACCCGGTACCCGCTGGCCAAGCTCGCTGGACTGGGGGACACGTTCGGATGGTCCGGGACCGTGACGGTGGACGGCACGGACGTCGACCGCTGCCCTGACGGAAATGCGAAGACTCAGTTCCCCAGCAGCTAACCACCAGCGATTCCAACCTGGAAGGACGGGAAGGATAGCCTTTGAACACGCCGATGCTTCCACTCGCTCTCCAAGGTTTCCGCGAAGCGCACGCACGGCACGCGAGCCTTCGCCTGACCGGCGATCCCACGAGTTTGTATGTCTCGGCGGCTGAATGCGTCTACTGGGCCGCGACCATTGACGAGCAAATCCGGGGGCGGAAGGGCTACATGAAGTTCAAGGCCAACCACCCCTGCGGCCAGTTGCTGCCCGGAGTGCGATATGTGCGGAACGCCAAGACCCATAGCCTGCCGATGACCATGCAGAAGATCGCAGGCAAGATCTACCCCATCGTGTATCCGCTGCCGGGCTTTGAGGTCGTTTGGCTTCCCCTTGATTCTTTGCCAAGGCCCAAAGCAAACCAACACACGCAAGAGCAAGCCGATTCCTACGCCCAGCTCATGGCGGGACAACCCACACGGCTGACTTTCCAGCGCCTAGCCGAGGGCTTCGCGTACTTGGAGACGGTTGAAGGCTCTCCGTTATCGGCGCTCATTCCTCCCACGTAGACGTGCAACGGCCCGTCTACATGGCGGGGACGGACCGTTGCCTCGTGTCGGACATTCCTCCGCCGCCATGACCCTGGACATCTACGCCGACCTCTTCGACGAGGACCTGGACGCTGTTGCCGACGCCCTCGATGCTGTGGTTTCACAGATGAGTGTTGCCAAAGTGTTGCCACGGGAACAAGAAAGGCCCGTAATTCCGCGAAAACTAGCGGAATTACGGGCCTTCTTATTTGGCGGTGACGGTGGGATTTGAACCCACGTTGGCTTTTACACCAAACAACATTTCGAGTGTTGCACCTTCGGCCGCTCGGACACGTCACCAACCTCAATAGGGTACCGGAGCGAGACGCCCATTCCCAAAACGGGACGGATGGCAGAGGACCCTATCCGATCTTCAGTCTTGCTCATGTTGCCTTTGCTGCTGGATTTTGACGGCTGTGAAGTGCCGCCGGCGCACCCATCACATATGTCTGGTGTGGCTGGCTATGTGGTTGAAAGAGCCGCCAAAAAAAGTTTGAAGAAATTTTGCAAGGGCTGGTTCAGGGACCCTGTTTTGTCAGACCCCCTCACGATGATGGAGGTATGGAAAAGAACCCGGCGGTGGTGCAGGCGGAGGAAGCGGTTGAGGCTGCTGTTGCTGCGTTCATGGCTGCGCTGGCGGGTAGTGAATCTGCCGGTTCCGGTGCTGCAGGCGCTGGTTCTGGCGAGCTGGATGATGATCCGGTGCAGCGGGTTGCTGATAGGGCGTTGGATGTTCTTGCCGTGGTGCGGCGGTCTGAAGCGAAAATCGCGGCGGTGAAGGCGGAGGCGGTGGCGGTGTTTGCTGCGGCCACTGCGGTTTTGAATGGTGCGGCTTCGTCGCCACAGGAGGCTACGGCGCAGGACCGGTCCCTGGTGGCTGAGGTCGGGTGTGTGCTGGCGATCGGCGACCGGGCCGCGGGGGCGCTGCTGGCCGAATCGCATGCTTTGACCACGTCGCTGCCGCGGTGCCTGGCGGCGCTGCAGTCCGGGACGATGTCCTGGGCGCATGCACGGACGATGGTGGAGCAGACCGCGAGCCTTGACCGGGCGGCAGCTGCCATCATGGAGGCGCATTTCCTGGACGCGGACGCGCCGGACGCGGCTCGCGGGTGCCCGGTGGGGGAGATGCCGGCGTACCGGTTCAAGGCCAAGGCCCGGGGATGGCGGGAACGCCACCACCCGGAGAGCCTGGAGAAGCGGCATGCCAAGGGTGTGGCGGACCGGCGGGTGGAGTTCTGGCCGGACAGTGACGGGATGGCCTGGGTCGCCGGGTACCTGCCCGCGGCCCAGGCCTCCGCGATCCGCAACCGGCTCAGCGCGATCGCCCGGGGGATGCAGGGCCCGAACGAGCCCCGCACCATGCCCGAGTTGTGCGCCGACATCTTCTCCGACGGACTCCTGAACAGCGGGGCCGGGATCAACCCTGGAAACAGTTCCAAAAGCGGCGAGCCACACAGTCCCGACGGCGGGGAGGGACCAGCGTCCGGTCCGTCTTCGTCGGGGATTCGGGCGCAGGTGCTGGTGACCGTGCCCGTGTTCTCGCTGATGGGTCTGACGGAGGAGCCGGCGGTGCTGGACGGGTTCGGTCCGATCCCGCCGTCGATGGCACGCAAACTCCTCGCTGAAGGTGCTGATTCGTTTTACCGCGTGCTGGTTGACCCCAGGGACGGGGCGCCGCTGGAAATCGGACGCACCAGCTACCGGGTGGGCAAGGCGATGCGGAACTGGCTCAGGTTGCGGGACGGCAAATGCCCGTTCCCGGGCTGCAACAACAGCTCCCTGGACAACGACGCAGACCACATCCTCGCCTGGCATCAGGGCGGCACCACCGGGGTATCGAACCTGGGACAGCCCTGCCCGAAACACCACAAGCTCCGGCACACCAGCGGCTGGAAACCCACCCCCGCCACCAAAACGGAACCACCCGGCTGGACCTCACCCACCGGACGGCACTACAAAAGCGAACACCAGGACTGGGAACCACCACACTGGCCAGACTCCGCCGTGCCCGAGAGCATCCGCGCCTTTGATGATCTCCTGGAATTGTGGCCATCGCCCGATGACCCTTCCGAGCTGTCGCTCCCGCACGGAGACGTTCCTGATGGTTGGGCTCCGGCGGACGATTCGTCTCTTCAGGACCTATTCCCGCATGACGAGGTTCCCGAAGACACCTTTGCTGACTGGTTCGTGCCAGGATACCGCCAGCCCGAGGACCCACTTCCAGAAGAGCTCTGGCGGGAGGCGCCGTTCGACGCAAACGCCGGCATCACTTGATGAAGCCCCTGATGACAGATGGAGACTGAGCGTGACGTGGGGGATCGATCGTGCCGCGGGAAACCTTTGTGGTGCCGATAGAACCTGCCGTGCGGATCAGTCTGACGGTGGGGGTCAAGCTTGCCGGACAGATGAAGTGCCGCAGCGCGCCAAGAACCGCTCCCCAACTTTCCTCAGCGCACGCGGGCCGCTAGATTCATCAGCAAGATGACTAATTCACGTGCGCCAATTCATGCAACGGCTTACTGGACCACAGCCCGGGAGCACGGCGAGCTCCGGCCCGAGGAACTGCCCCTGCCCGGCAAGGGTGAGGCCCTGGTTCGCACCCTGTACTCCGGCATCAGCAAAGGGACCGAGATGGTGGTCCACCACGGCTCGGTTCCGCCCCGGGTTGCCGAAGAGATGCGGGCCCCGCACCAGGAGGGACACTTCCCGGGCCCGGTGAAGTTCGGCTACCTTTCCGTAGGCGTTGTGGAACAGGGACCGGCGGAGTGGATAGGCCAGCGCGTGTTCTGCCTGAACCCGCATCAGGACCGGTACGTGGTGGAGTTGGCTGGGCTGACCAGAATTCCGGATGACGTACCTTCTCCGCGTGCAGTTCTCACCGGGACCGTGGAAACAGCGGTCAATGCGCTCTGGGAGGCCGGCCCGCGCCTTGGTGATCGCGTCGCCGTTGTTGGTGCTGGCCTCGTTGGCGGCATGGTTGCCACCCTGCTGAGGACCTTCCCGCTGCAGCGCCTTCAACTCGTGGACCTGGATCCGGGACGGAAACAGCTGGCGGACACCGTGGGTGTTGAGTTCAGCCACCCGGATGACGCCCTCGCCGATTGCGACATCGTGTTTCACTGTTCGGCTTCGCAGGAGGGGCTGGAGCGCAGCTTGCAGCTCGTCGGCGATGAGGGAGACGTTATTGAGATGTCGTGGTACGCCAACCGGGAGGTCACGCTGCCGCTGGGTGAGGACTTCCACGCCCGCCGCCTGTCCATCAGGGCCAGTCAGGTAGGGGTAGTGGCGCGGGCGCGGCGGCATCGCAGGACCAACGCCGACCGCCTGGACCTGGCCGTGTCGCTCCTGGCGGATCCGGTGTTCGATGCGTTCCTGACCGGATCCTCACCGTTCTCCGCACTGCCGCACGTGGTGCAGGAACTGGCAGACGGCAGCCTGGACGCACTGTGCCACGTCATTGAGTATCCCCAGGACGAAAACTCCCAGGAATCCAACCCCCAAAACCAGAGCCGCAAAGCAGCCCCCGAAGACCAGAGGTAGCCAAATGTTCAGCCTGACCGTCCGCCGCCATTTTATGATCGCCCACAGCCTTCCCCGGGAGGCTTTCGGCCCGGCCCAGGCCCTGCACGGGGCCACGTTTGTCGCGGAGGTCGCGTTCCGCCGTCGGACCCTCAATGACAACGCGATTGTCCTGGACATCGGCGCCGCGGGAACCATCATCGAGGAGGTGTTGGCCGGCCTGAACTACCGCAACCTGGACGAACACCCGGATTTCGAAGGCAAGCTCAGCACCACCGAGGCGCTGGCGGAGTACATTGCACGGTCCGTGGCGGAAAAGGTGAAGGATGACCACGACGGCGGCCACTTGGCCGGTATCGACGTCACCTTGCGGGAGAACCCCGACGCCTGGGCAACATACTCGTTGGACCTTACCGCCGCCTGATCCATGCGCCACCTTCGGCTGCTTGTGCCCGCCAACATCCGCCATAACTCCGGCGGCAATGCCTACAACGCGCAGCTGGTGGCGGGACTGCGGGCTTTGGGTGCCGAAGTGGAAGTGCTTCCCGTCGAAGGTTCCTGGCCGGAGTCCACTGCAAAAGAACGACGGCGGCTGGGCAGCCTCATCGGCGCCTGGGGACCGGAAGCGGGACCAGAGGCCGCAGTGGCCATGGTGGACGGGCTCGTCGCCGTGGCCGTCCCCGACGAGCTGGAATTTGCGGCAAAGGCGGGGCAGGAAACGTGGGTGCTGGTCCACATGCCCGTGCCTGAAGAGTCGGGTGCCGAATCCTTGGAACGCGAGGCCCGGGCCCTTCGCGCGGCAGCGGGAGTGATCTGCACCAGCAGTTGGGCGGCCGACATCCTGGCAGCACGGCACGGGCTGCGGGGGCTTCGCGTCGCCCTGCCCGGGACTGACAGCGCGCGGCTGGCGCAAGGCTCGGCTCCGCCGCACATCCTTACCGTGGCCGCGCTCCTGCCGAACAAGGAGCAGGTGCTTGTGGTCGAAGCTTTGGCCCGCATCCAGGAACTCGCATGGTCGGCATCGCTGGTTGGATCAGACGAGGCGGACCCCGAATATGCAGGGCTTGTGCGCGCAGCTGTGGCCGCCCACGGGCTGGAAGGCCGGGTGCGCATAACCGGTGAACTGAAGGGCCAGGCTCTCGAAGACGAGTGGAACCGCGCAGACCTCAGCGTTCTGGTTTCCAGGGCTGAGGCCTTCGGCATGGTGGTCACGGAATCGCTGGCACACGGGATTCCGGTGGCGGTGCGGGCAGGGACCGGCGCTGTCGAGGCCCTGAGCTTTGCAGCACCGGACAAAGGCAACAGCGGACGGCTGCCCGGAACGGCAGTGCATTTTGCGGGAAGTGATGACCCGGAAAACCCCGCCTTGCTGGCTGGGGTGCTGCGGGACTGGCTGCAGGACGGCGGCACCAGGGACACGTGGCGGGCGGCAGCCCTACAAACAAGGAACAGACTGCCGGGGTGGGACCAGACGGCCGCGCTTGTGCTCGACGCAGTATCCAAACCCGCAAGCTCTAAGGACCCGGCGCAGGAGTGATAACAGCGGGATGCCCGTGCCCGCACAGGAAGACAAGAGCAGCACGCACTCAGTAACAGCGTGCGGAAAGCCAGCCCGACAAACAGCAGAGGCCTAAATCTGCGTGCGGTGCCCCATAAAAAAGTCCCGCAGCAGCCCGCCGCATTCGGCTTCGCGCACCCCGGCGTAAACCTCAACCCAGTGATTGAGCCGCCGCTCACGGAGGACGTCGAACACCGAGCCCGCGGCGCCGGCCTTCTCGTCCCAGGCCCCAAAAATTACGCGGGGGATCCTCGCCAGGACTATCGCGCCGGCACACATGGCGCATGGTTCCAGCGTCACCACCAAGGTACAGTCCGCCAGCCGCCAGCCGTCTCCGCTGCCGCCCTCGGCCATCCGCGTCTCCCGCAGCCGGGCAGCCGCCTCTCGGATGGCAACCACCTCGGCATGGGCGGTAGGGTCTCCCAGTTCCTCGCGCTGGTTCCGTCCCGAACCCAGCACGCCGCCGTCGGGCCCGATCACGACGGCGCCGATCGGCACATCCTCGGTCATCAGGGCACGGCGTGCCTCCGCCAGGGCAAGGCCCATCCACGCATCTTGATCCTTTTCTGCGGAGACCATGGCTCAATGATAGTTTCGAAGGATACCTTGAGCCCGTGACGTACATCCGCCGGGAGGCATAATGAGCTCCGTCCGAGACCGCGTGGACCTGTGGATCAAGCCTTATGCCGCGCTGTGGCTGACCATGATCATCGGCGGGGCAGTGGTTCTCACCCTGGCCCTGCTGGGCGCCGAGGTGTATTCCAACGTGGTGGATGACGAAGGGCTGGCCAACCTGGATATTCCTGCCCTGGAATACTCACAAACCCTGCGGAGTCCGGACGTGGATGCCTTCGTCACCGGGTTCACCAACGTGGGCGGCGGAATCGGAATGCCCATCTTCGCCAGTATCCTCACCGCGTGGCTGACATTCCTGAGCCGGACCTGGCGCCCCATCGTCCTGGTGGGCGGTGCAGCGCTGGTTTCCACCCTCGCCACGACGCTCGGCAAGCGGCTGGTAGGCAGGACCCGTCCCGACCACTCAGAAGCAGTCCCGCCGTACGAGTCAACGCCATCCTTCCCGAGCGGCCACACCCTGAATACCACCGTGGTGATTGGTGTCCTGGTCTACATCACGTGCCTGCAGTTCCAGATCCTCTGGGCCAGGATCACGGCCATCACCGCCGGCGTCATCTTCATCATCGCGATGGGATTGAGCCGCGTCTTCCTGGGGCACCACTGGCTCACAGACGTGATGGCCGGGTGGTTCCTCGGGCTCGCCTGGGTGTGCATGGTGATCCTGGCCCACCGGCTGTTCCATCTCATCCGGAGGCGGGAGCACGCCGGGCCGGCCCCCACGTTCGAGCATCCCGTCATCCGCGAGGACCATACCGGCGAGACCCAGCAGGGCACGGACACTAGGGCAGGGTACGACGGCGGCACCTCAGGAAGGAGCGACGGCGGCACCTCAGGAAGGAGCGACGGCGGCACCTCAGGAAGGAGCGACGGCGGCACCTCAGGAAGGAGCGACGGCGGCACCTCAGGAAGGAGCGACGGCGGCACCTCCCGGTCCGGCACAGGCGGTTGACGGGCAGGCAAGTGCCCAACAACCGGGTGATAGTTTTGACCCATGCGCACTCTCGTTGTGGACCACCCCCTGGTCGCCCATAAGCTCACCGTCCTCCGGGACAAAAACACTCCGTCCCCGGTCTTCCGGCAGTTGACGGAAGAGCTGGTCACCCTGCTCGCTTATGAGGCCACCCGCGAGGTCCGCACCGAACCCGTCACCATCGAAACTCCGGTCAGCACCACCGTGGGTACCGCATTCACCAAGCCCACACCGCTGGTGGTCCCCATCCTGCGGGCCGGGCTGGGCATGCTCGAGGGCATGACCAAACTCGTTCCCACCGCGGAGGTCGGCTTTCTTGGCATGGCCCGGGACGAGGAGACCCTGGACATCATCACCTACGCCGAACGCCTTCCGGAGAACCTCACGGACCGGCAGATCTTCGTCCTGGACCCGATGCTGGCCACCGGCGGGACCCTGCGCGAAGCCATCAAGTTCCTCTTCAAGCGCGGCGCCTCCGACGTGACCTGCATCTGCCTCCTGGCCGCCCCGGAAGGCCTGGCCAAGCTGGAGGAAGAACTGTCCGGCGCGAACGTCACCATCGTCCTGGCTTCCATCGACGAAAAGCTGAACGAGAAGTCGTACATCGTTCCCGGCCTCGGGGACGCCGGCGACAGGCTTTACGGCATCGCAGGGTAGCGCTCAAGCCTTTTCCATTCCGCGTCCCGCCGCTAGCCTGTGCGGATGGACTGGAAACTGGAACTTGTGTTTGTCCCTGTGTCGGACGTGGACCGCGCCAAGGATTTCTACGTCAACAAGGTGGGATTCAATGCGGACTTCGATGAGCGTCCCTCTGACTCCATCCGCTTTGTCCAGCTGACGCCCCGCGGCTCAGCCTGCTCGATCTGCATCGGGGAAGGGCTCACGGACGCGCCTCCCGGCACCGGTTCGAATCTCCAGCTGGTGGTCAGCGACATCCACGCCGCGCACCAGTACCTGAAAAACAACGGGGTGGACGTCAGCGACGTGGACGTGCAGGCCTGGGGCCACTTCGTGTACTTTGCTGATCCCGACGGGAACAGATGGGCGGTCCAGTACATCCCGGGCCGCGAAAGCTGACCCACAGCGGGCCAGTACGGCTCAGGGGCGGCCTCCGGGATCCACGGCCTAAGCTGGGACCCCCGGAGCCTGGGGCAGAATGTAAACCATGGATGCTTCCACCCCTGCAGCAAATCGGACACTGACTTGCGGGGCCGTCCTCTTTGACATGGACGGCACCCTGGTCGATTCCACTGCAGTGGTGGAGCAGGTGTGGGGTGAGTTCGCGGCGCGCTACGGACTGGACCTCGGGGAAATTCTGCGGACCTCGCACGGCGTCCAGGCGCGCGATACAGTCACCCGGTTTGCGCCGGCCGGTGCCGACGTGACGGCCCTGACGGCGGAACTCGGGGCGATGGAGCGCGTCCGGACTCAAGGCATCGTGCCCTTGCCCGGCGCCGCGAGCCTGCTCGCAGCCCTGCCGCCGGACGCCGTCGCCCTGGTCACGTCCGCTGACCGCATCCTGGCCGACATCCGCATGAACGCCGCCGGCCTGCCGATGCCTGCCATTGCAGTGACAGCTGAACTGGTGACGCGCGGCAAGCCGGATCCCGAGGGATACCTGAAGGCGGCGGCCAACCTTGGCGTGGATCCTGCGGACGCAGTGGTGTTCGAAGACGCTCCGGCGGGAATCGCTGCAGGGGTGGCCGCTTGCATCCGGACGGTGGCCGTGGGGCCGAACACCGGCCCGCTGCCCGCCGGCGTGCTGCACATCCAGGACTACAGCGCAGTCGTCGTCGAAACCGGCAAGGACGACGACGGCAGGACGGTTATTTCTTTCCGGCTTTGAGGTCCGCCACTACCTTGGCAATGCGGCGCGACCGGGTTTCGGGCGTCTTGGCATCGCCCAGCGGCTCAACGTACCGGCGCTGGGCGCTGAAGCTCAGCGTCGCGTAGAACTTTTGGGCTGCCGGTTCGGCGGCCATCGCTGTCGCGAGGTCCTCGGGAACTTCCACAATCCGGGGTTGGGTTTCCAGTTCCACGTCCACGTCCACGGTGTCGCCAGCGGCTGCCCCGACGAAGTCCCGGTTGGCTGCGCTCAGCGAGATGAGGTTCTGCCCGCCCATCACCGCAATGCTGCTGCGATAGCTCTTGCCGTTGATGGTCACCACCACAGGCGGCGCTTGCCCGCATCCAAGGCCGCAAGAACCTCTTCGGGAACTTCGATGCCGGTCTTGTTTCCGCTGCCCTGGATGGTGGTGGTGAACCTCATGGATGACAGTATGCCGGGCAGCCCGCCGCTCCAAAAGGTTTTGTGTGCTCAGTACCAGTTGTTGGACAGGTGGAAGTTCAGGGCGCCACAAGGTGACTGGTAGCGCTCCTGGATGTAATTCAGGCCCCAGTTGATCTGCGTGCGGTAGTTGGTGAGATAGTCCGGGCCGGCGCTCGCCATCTTTTCAGCAGGCAGGGACTGGACGATGCCGTAGGCGCCGCTGCTTGAGTTGGTGGCCGTGGTGGTCCAGTCGGACTCCTTGGTCCACAGGGTCTGCAGGCACTGCATCTGGTCCGGAGCCCAGCCGTAGCTGGCAAGCTGGCCAGCGGCGTAAGCCTGGGCGCCGGCGGGGTCGTTGACCGCGACGACGAGTGCCGGCTCAGGAGCGGCGGTAGGCGCCGGGGCGGGCTCGGGAGCCGGGGCCGGTGCTGCTTCGGGGACGGGGACTGGTGCCGGTTCAGGGGCTGCCGCCGGTGCCGGCTCTGCCGCCTGCGGGGCCACTGCAATCTCCTCGGCCGCCGGGGCAGGCGCCGGGTTGGCCCGGATTTCGCTCTTCTCAATGCTGAGGTTGGACTGCGCTTCAGCGGCCTTGGTTTCGGTGGCAGCGACCCGGATGCTGGATTCGGTAGCCTGTCCGGCCGCTCCCACTCCTACGAGGAGTGCAGCGGATGCGGCAAGTACAGCCGCGCGCTTGCCGATGAAGGGGATTTTGCCGGCTTCGCGTCCGGCGTGCGGTGCAGACCCGGATTTCGGGCGCGGTTTAACCAGGAATTTGGACATGATGAATCGCCTCTCACACCTGCGGAGTTAGCTGTCGGGTTCGGATGAGGGCATCCGGCCACACGGAAAGAATCACGTGTTGGCTTAACCCCAAGGGCAATAGTGCCCGGGACGGTGGGTCCCCCGCCTCTGCCTTGGTTCAAGAGAAATCCGGGAAGTGGCAGAGCTTGGCGTCATCCGGATATACGGCCCGAACGGGAACCGTACCTAAACGACGGTACAGGAATTCGGAGCACAAGTCACATTTTGGTAACAGAGATCACGACGGCGGCGCGTCGCCTTGCTACGCCTGCGGAAGTGGGAGTTGCAGGGCGAACTGCGTGCGTCCCGGCTGTGACGTCACCGTTACCCTTCCGCCGTGCGCCTCAACAATGGATTCCACGATGGAGAGGCCCAGACCGCTGGTACCTTCGGCAACGGAGGCTCCAGCCTGGTCTCCCGCTCCCTTTCGTGCCGCGTCTGCGCGGGCGAAGCGTGAGAAGACATGGTCCACGAACTCGGCAGGGATGCCGCCGCCGTCGTCCGTTACGGTTACTACCGCCGCCCCTTCAGGTGACTTTCCAACCCCTGTGACCACTGTGGTCCCCGGGGGAGTGTGCTTGCGTGCGTTCGAGAGCAGGTTCATCAGGACCTGGCGCAGCTGGGAGGCGTCGCCGTTGACCACGACGGGCTCGTCCGGAAGCTCCAGCCGCCAGTTATGGCCCGGCGCCATCACCTTTTCGTCGCTGACTCCCTCAATCACCAGTTGCGTAAGGTCCACCTCGGTGAGCTTGAGCGGCTGGCCCTCATCGAGCCGGGCCAGCAGCAGCAGGTCTTCCACCAGGGCGGTCATCCGCTCAGACTGGCTCTGCACGCGGGCCAACGATTTTTCGCCGTCGGGAGTGAAATTCTCCGTCATCCGCATCAGCTCCGTGTAGCCCCGGATGGCGGTCAGGGGAGTGCGCAGCTCGTGCGAGGCGTCGGCCACAAACTGCCGCACCTTGGTTTCGCTCCTCTGCCGCGCCTGCAGCGCGTTGGCCACGTTGTCCAGCATGAGGTTGAGCGCGTGGCCTACGCTGCCCACTTCCGTTCCCGGATTTGAGTTCGACGGCGGCACCCGCACCGCAAGTGCCACTTCACCGGCGTCCAACGGCAGCTGTGAAACGCGGGTTGCCACCTCTGACAGCTGCTCCAGGGGCTTCATGGTGCGGCGGATCAGCACCGTTCCCACCAGCCCGATGAGCAGCAGGCCGCCCAAGGAGACGAACACAAAAGTCCACACCAGGGACGTAAGCGTGCTCTCCTTGGTGGCGAGGGGGAGTCCGGTCACCAGCACATCCCCGTAATTCGTTTTCACGGCTATCAACCGGTAATCACCGTTGGAGAGGGTGCGGTCCACCGGCTGCGCGTCCGTGGCAAGGTCCAGCAGCGCCTGCTTGTCCTCGGCGGACAGCGGCGAGCGGGTGGTGTCCGAGGCGAGGAAGCCGGCGCTGTTGACCTGCCCGTTGAGCACGCGGGCGTTCAGGGTTCCCACGCTCTGGCCACGGGCGTCCAGCGGGTCCCTTCCATTGAAGCCGCCCATGGGCGGGCGGCCCGGATCGTTCGACCGGTCCGCGGCCTGGCTGAGCTGTTCGTCGAGCTGCCGGGTGAGGAAGGCGTCCATCGAGGCATAGCTGGCCACGCCCACTGCACCGCAGATGGCGATCAGCAGAGTCATGGCAAGGAGGATGAGGCGGGTCCGCAAATGCCAGGTATTGGGCTTGAGCCAGCTCCGGCGGTGCGGCGCAGCCTGTTGCGAGGCCATGGTGCGCCTACTCGGCAGGCTTGATGACGTATCCGGCCCCGCGCACGGTGTGGATCATGGGCGGGTGCACGGCATCCACCTTCTTGCGCAGGTAGGAGATGTACAGCTCCACGATGTTGGCCTGGCCGCCGAAGTCGTAGTCCCAGACGCGGTCCAGGATCTGCGCCTTGCTGATTACCCGCTTGGGGTTCTCCATGAGGTAGCGGAGCAATTCGAACTGGGTAGCCGTGAGCTGGAGTTCCTCGCCCGCCCGGGTCACCTCGCGGGTATCGACGTTCAGGACCAGGTCACCCACCACCAGCTCAGCCGTATCCATGGCGGCCACCCCCGATCGCTGGACCAGGCGGTGCAGCCGCAGGAGGACTTCCTCCATGCTGAACGGCTTGGTGACGTAATCGTCGCCGCCGGCCGCCAGGCCCACGATCCGGTCCTGCACAGCGTCCTTGGCTGTCAGGAACAACGCCGGGACCTCGGGCGCGAAGGCGCGGATCCTTCCCAGCAGCTCAACGCCGTCGAACCCGGGCAGCATGACGTCGAGAACCAGGACGTCCGGGCGGAAGTCCTTGGCGAGCTTCACAGCCTCCGGCCCGTCGGCCGCTACGGCGACAGACCAGCCGGCCATCCGCAGGCCCATGCTCATGAGTTCTGAGAGGCTTGGCTCGTCGTCCACCACCAGGGCGCGGATGGGGGATCCGTCCGGGTGGGTGAGCTGGGGAAGGTTGTTTGTCATGGAGTGCGGTGTGGCCATGGAACAACTCTCCGATCACTCGTTTAGCCCGGGCTTTGGGATTCCTGTGTCCCGGCTGTGAGTCCCAGCCGAGCCAGCTGGATGCGAAAAGCGGATGTGGCGCAAGGCAGCGGGTGCGGCGGAGGGAAAGCCTAGCGCCCTTCCTGCCCCCGCTGCTGCTCATCGGGTGCAAAACCGGGGCTGAATTCTCGCTGTGACGTCGGCGTGCCGCTGGACAGCGACGCACTCCGGGAAGGGGATTTTGGTATTCCACACGCATTTGAAGAAAAAGACGCAAAGCAAGCCCCTGGCCGAATTAAGTTCCCTTTGCGGGCTTTCTGGGCCCCAGAAGCAGGATAATGAACGCCGTTCTGGCCGCACTCAAGAATCGTGATCTACACCACAAAAGCTGATTTTGTCTCATTATGCGGACTAAATGGTCCATTGTTACTTGCAAGTTAGCATTGTTACGCTGCACACTTCCATTGTGAACAAGAACTCAACAGCACCTGCAGCCGCAGACTATTGGCCCAGCACATCCGCTGCTGCCGACATGCGCTGTTGTCGAATGTACGCCTGATCTTCCCACCCCTCGAAGTTCTCCAGGCATTCGCCCCCAGCCCAGCGTCGGGCGTCCCTCCCCAGTTTTCCATTGCGGGGAACCCAGCATTCGAGCCGCGATGACGGCCATTCACATTGAGGTAACCAAACATGACAGTTGCATCCGGATACGTCCACATTTCGGTCCGTAACGCCGCCAAGGCTGGACAGCCTTCCGGCCTCCGCCCCGGCTTCGCGCCGCGCCCGTCGCTTGCGCCCTCCGCTCCCGGAAGCAGCTTCCCCGCCTCTGGATACGCACCCCAGGGCTACAACCCCAACTCTTACGGCCAGCTCCGTGCCGTCACTCCGGCTGAATCCGCGCCCGTGACTGCTCCCACGCCCGTCGTGGCCGGGCCCAGCACTGTCCGCCCGGTGGCCAACGACAACGTGGCGCGCGGCTTTGTCCTCTACATGGGCATCGATGAGGAAACTGCGGCTGCCGCAGGGACCTCCATCGCCAAGCTCGCCCAGGAGATCCGCGCCTACGCCCAGTCCCTGGTGACGGGCGCCGAGAGCTACGCCGCTGTGGCAGTGGCTCCCGCCGGCACGCCCGGCTCAGCGCTCGACGTCGTCCGGTCCACCTTCGGGGACCCCACCGTCAACACCCGGCAGCGCACTGAGACCCCCCGGCCGCAGCAGCCGCAGGAACCGCGCCCCTCCGGCGTCCTGATCGACCTTGCACGCCGCGAAGTGCACCTCGACGGCGAATCCCTGAACCTGACCTTCAAAGAGTTCGAACTGCTGAACTACCTCGTGGAAAACGGCACCCGCACTGTGGGCCGCGACGAACTGCTCGAAGGCCTGTGGCGCAACGCCGAAGAAGTGCCCAACGAGCGCACCATCGACGTCCACATCCGCCGCCTCCGCTCCAAGCTTGGCCGCCTCGCCAACACCGTGCGCACCGTCCGCGGCCAGGGCTACCGCTTCTACGAGCACCCCGAAGTCGTTGTCTGGGCCGCTCCGGAATACTCGATCTAGCACTTAGCGAAGGCGCCTATCCCATTCGGGGCGGGCGCTTTCGCTTTCGCGGGCCATCCTTCGGCGCCTGCGCTCGTACCTCCCCACCGCCGCCCTCGCCTCGCAAGCTCGGCCAGGGAACCCTGGCGGCGTGGGCCCAGCGACAACGGCGCTTTCGGGATGTGCCGCCTTTGGCGTTTACCCAGCCTCTCCGAGCATTTGCCTCCGCGGCTGGTTGAAGGCCGGGGCTGCGTCACTCGGAGCTTGCTTTTGGAGTCTTGGACTTGGCAGAGGCCTGATACGCCCGGTTCTTGCTCTCCTTCGCTCGCGAATGCATGCTGGGCGTGACGCTCTTGGCCGCGCCTGCGTTCCTTTCGCGGGTTATAGGCTTGGGCCATGAGTGAGCACCATCTTCGACGCCTTGTGATCATGCGCCATTCAAAGGCGGATTGGCCGGGTGGGGTGGCTGACCATGATCGTCCGCTGGAAGAACGCGGCCACCGTGAGGCACCGTTGGCCGGGCGGTGGCTCCTCAAACACAAGATCGTGCCCGACTTCATCCTGTGCTCCAGCGCCCTTCGCACCCGGCAGACCTGCACCTGGGTGTGCTCGGAACTGGGGGATAAAGCGCCCACGCCCAAGCTGGAAGACGGCCTTTACGCAGCCTCCGCGCTCCGCATGCTCGCCGTGGTCAACCACGTCCCGGACACGGTCACAACACTCATGCTGATTGCGCACCTGCCCGGCGTGCAGGATCTTGCCATGCACCTGGCCTCACGCGACTCCGACCACGACGCCTACATGGACGCCGCCACGAGATACCCCACCAGCGCCCTCACCGTCCTCGAAACCGAGAAATCGTGGGCGGAACTGGACGGACAGGACGCTCGGATCACCAAATTCAAGGTCCCGCGGGCGCACTAAGGCCGGTTACTTCTTCGGCGCCGGACCCTACTTCTTCGGGGCCGGACCCTACTTCTTCGGGGCCGGACGCCGCGGAGGCTGCTGTGCATTCTGCCCTGCCGCGCTCTGCCGCAAGGAACTCTGGCCTGCCGCGCTCTGCCGCGGGGGAGTCTGCCGGGCGGCACTTTGTGTTTGGGGCACCTGCCGGGCGGACGACGTCGGCTGCCGCACCTGCGCGCGTCCGGCCGAGGAGGTGCGCTGCTGCGAAGTTCCCGCCCCGCCCTGGCGCCGCACGGGCGCCTCTCCACGCGCACCGTTTCCGCTCCGGGAGGAGGCCCGCGCAAGAGCAGCCCGCCCAGGAGCAGCACGTCCAGGAGCAACCCGCGCGATCGGGCGCTGGCGGCCCGGCCAGGCGGCGCCGAGGAAGAGCGAGGTGAGCGCAGCCAGCAGCGAGAGTGCGGCCAGGAAGAAGTAGTTATCGGGGTCGTCGGTGGGCAGCGGCGTGCCGAAGAGCGACGACTGGTCGGTGAACGCCAGCTCCCAGGTACTCAGGAACGCCAGCGATCCCGCAAGGGCGAGGCTTGTGGAAATGCCGGCGATCGCCAGCATCACATACCGCCGCCGCCGCAGGACCTCCACGATGCAGGCAACATAGGCCAGCGCCAGCACACCCAGGAACGCCACGAATACAGGCTCTGCGAGCGTCATGCCCGTGAGGATCAGGAGCCCCGCAGCCACCATGCCGGTGATGACGGCAAACTTTCCGCTGTTCCCCATATGACGCATGTGCACAATCATCCCCGAGGAGGGGCATCCTTCAGGACGTAGCCGCGCATGATCGCCATGATTGCTGCAACACTTTGGTCACGGGTCCGCTCGGGGTTGTACGTCTGCCGGTCCAGCCCCACCACAAAGCAGGCGCCAAAGATCGCTGTCTCCAGGCTGCCGCGCGCGACGGACTGGTCCACCGGGTAAGCCCTGGCAACCTTTTCAACAGCATCCCCGATGACTTCCAGGAGCTCTGCGCGCAGGAGGGTGAACGTTCCCTGCCATTCGCTGGGCGTCCGCCAGTTCTCGCTCATCCACAGCCGGGCGAAGGAAGGGTATTCCGCCATGAAGTCCATGGCCTGCCCAATCATGCCTTCCATGGCCAGCAAGGGATCGGCGGCAGGGGCTGCAGTGCCGGCCTCATCCGGTGCATCCAGCAGCCGCCCTTTGAGGATATCGACGCCGTGCCGCAGCAGCTGCGCAATCAGGTCCGATTTGCTGCCGAAGTTGTAGTAGACAGTCCCCTTGGATACGCCTGCAGCTGCCGCAATCTCATCAACGGTCACACCGGCCGCGCCCCGCTCACCAATCAGCTCCATGGAAGCGTCGAACAGCTTCTGCCGGGTGGCTGTGGTCCGGGCAGGGCGCAGTTTTTTAGCCTGCTCCGGATCCGCGGGGTCCGGCTGGGTGGAAGTCATACTGCGATCTCCGGCTGCAGCGTCTTCAGCGTCCAGAACTTCCCCTTGCGGACCGCGAGTGTGGACATCGCCAGCCCCAGGGCCGTGTAACCCAGGAGACCGACCACTGTGGGGACGATCATGGACAGGTCCGCGCCATAGATCAGATGCCGCATCCCGGTGACCACGTAGCCCATCGGCAGGATCTCGTGGACTACATGCAAGGGCTGCGGCGTGGTCTGCCAGGGGAACGTGCCGCCGGAGGAAACCAGTTGCAAGACCAGCAGGATCAGCACCACCAGCTTGCCGGGGGAGCCCAGCAGCGCCACGATTCCCTGGATGATGGCGCTGAAGGCCATGGCCGCGGCCAGCATAAAGAGCCACATCAGGACCGGATGGGCGGCATCCAGGCCCAACGCGAGGTTAACCACCAGGGTGAGGAGGGTCGCCTGTGCCACGGAGACCGCGAAGAAGGGTAACCAGCCTCCGGCGGCGATCTTCCAGGACCGGGCATTGGAGGACAGAGCCCGCTGCGTAAGGGGCCGCATGGCCTGGACCAGCATAAAGACGCCGATCCACAGCGCGAGGGTGAGGAAGAACGGTGCCAGTCCGGCGCCGTAGGAGCCGGCTTTTGCCTGCGAAACGTTGCTGACCGCCACCGGATCGGCCATCACCCGTGACAGGTTGCTCTTCTGGGCGTCGTCCGGGTTCGGAACCTGCCCCGCGCCCTTGCCGATCTCGTCCGCCAGCGTCCGTGAACCTTCGGCAGCCGTGCCCGCACCCTGTTCGAGCTGGGCCGTGCCGTCGTCCACCTGGTGTGCCCCCTGGGCCAGGGCGGCGGCGCCGTCCACGGCTGCCTGCTCGCCGGTGGCCAGCGTTGCCGCACCCGTATGAAGCTGGTCAGCGCCCCCGGAAGCCTGCACAATGGCTTCCTTCAGTGCAGGGGTGCTGGCGGCAACCTGGGCCGCGCCCACGCTGACGGCCTCGGAGCCGTCCGCCAGTTGCTGGATCTGGGCAGAGTCGGTCTGGATCTTCGTTTTGGCGGCTGCTAAGGGGCTTGAGGCAGCCACTGCGTCGAAGTCAGCCAGGATGCTGTCCGCCTGGGCCTGGGTGAGGACGCCGCTGGCGATGAGCCTGGCGTTTGACTCCACCACGCGCGTGCGGAGGCCCTGGTCGGCTGCCTCCAGTTGGGCAGCCACGTCCTGGACTTTGGTGTTCAGCTGGGCGTTGCCGGCAGCCACCTGCGCGGCGCCTGCTGCCAGGGTCTGCGAATCGCTGGGCAGGGTGGCAGTCTTGTCCTTCAGGACGGACAGCCCGCTGCTCAGCTGGCCCGCGCCGCCGGTCAGCTGGTTGGCGCCATCCCGCAGCTTCAGTTGCCCGGCGTAGAGCTCGTCGGCGCCGCCGGCCACGCTGGTGGTTCCGACATGCAGGGTGGCTGTCCCGTCCCGAAGCGCGGCCACTCCCTCGGCAACCTTGCCGGCGCCGTCGGCTGCCTTGACCATCTGCGTGTGGACGGTGCCAAAGCCGGTGAGCAGCTGGTTGGCGGTCTCTTCGCCCACGTCTGCGGCGACGGTGCTGTGTACGGCGGTGGTCAGCTTGTCCACAATGGTGCTCAGGAGGTAGTTGTTCGCGTCGTTGGTGGTCACGTTGAGCATCGCCTGGCTGGCGGAGTCAAAGCTGCCGGGGGAGACAAGGTGGGCGGAAAAGTCCTCCGGGATCTTCAATGCGAAGGCGTACTTGCCGCTGCTGACCCCCTCGTCGGCCTCCTGCCCGCTGGCCACCGGGATCCAGTGAAAGACGTTGCCCTCCACCAGGCTGTCGGCAACCTTCGAGCCGGCCTGGAGTCCGGTGCCGTCGCTGGCGGTGGCCCCGGCGTCATCAACCACCAGGGCTGCGTCGATCTGGTCCAGGTTGCCGTAGGGATCCCAGTTGGCGTAGAGGTACACCGCGCCGTACAGCAGGGGGACCATGGCGAGTGCGATGATGGTCAGCTTCGGCAGCAGCCCGCCGGTCATCCGCTTGAGTTCTGAGCGGGCCAGCCGCAGTACAGTCACTTGGCATCCTCGGTCTCGACTTCAAATTCCTGGGCATCCACGGGGCTCTCCGGCACGGCGCGGGCTTCGGTGGGGGCTTCCGCATTGCCAATGTTGGCGAAGGAGCCTGACCACGACGGCGGCAGGGAACCCACGGTGGCCACGACGGCGAGCGGCCTCCCGGCGTCGGACGCAAGCTGCTCCAGAAGGGGCAGCCAATTGGCGGCGTCGGCGCTGTGCCGGTCGGGGGAGTCCACCACCAGCAGGTCCGTGTGCGGGTTGGCCAGCGCCAGGGCCGCCAGGAGCTCCAGCCTGCGCAAGGGGTCCAGCTGCTCGATCCACTGGTCCGCGATGTCCTCGAAGCTGTTCACCTTGAGCCACGGGTTGCTGAGCAGGGCTCCACGGTAACGGCGGGGAATCAGGGCCAGGTCCTCCGTTACCAGATCCCGGACGCTGAGGTGCCGCTCGGGCTCATTGACGCCGGGAGCATCCACGAGGGCACTGGCCATCCGTACCCTCCTGATCCCGCGGTTGCCGTCCCAGCTGACGGATCCACTGGTGGCCTTCATCCGGCCGCTGAGAACCAGTGCCAGCGCTGTGCGGTGCTCCTGGCGTTCCCCGGCTACCAGCATCAGTTCGCCCCGGCTGACCTGGAGCGAAGTGCCCGGTAGCAGGGGGTCGCGGCGGCCGCGGACATGGAGCTGCTGAGCTAAGAGCAAGAAGGTCCTTTCGCGGAAGATTGCTCCACCCAGTGTATCTAAACTGACCAGTCAGTTCAAATAACGCTACAATCCATACTTCTCGAGGAGGCGGAGCCAGACTTCGCTGATGGTGGGATACGAAGGAACGGCATGCCACAGCCGGTCCAGTGGCACTTCGCCCACCACTGCAATGGTCGCTGCATGCAGCAGTTCTGCCACATCCGGCCCGGCGAAGGTGGCTCCCAGCAGGACTCTGCGGTCCTCATCGATAACCAGCTGCGCCCAGCCCTCGTAATTCTCGGAATGAAGTGAGGACCCCGATACCTGGATAGGCAGTTCCACGGAGGAGGCGTTGTAGCCGTCCTTTTGCGCAGTCTCCAGCGTGCGGCCCACCGCGGCGAGTTCGGGATCTGTGAAAACAACACCCGGCACGGCGTGCTCGTTGGCGGTCTGGGCGAAGCGGCTCCAATCCTGCGCGACGCCGGCCAGTTCCCCCTTGGCGCGGGCGGCGATAGCGTCTCCGGTGGCCCGTGCCTCGTACTTTCCCTGGTGCGTGTACAGGTTCTTGCCGGCTGCATCGCCCACGGCATAGAGCCAGGGTTCCTCTCCCCAGGCCCCTTCGACCAGGCCAGAATTATCCGCCGTGAGTGTCAGGTGCCCTGCCTCGTCCGGCTCGAAGCCCACGCTCTCCAGCCCGAGCCCTTCCAGCGCGGGATGGCGGCCTGTGGCGACCAGGACTTTGTCCGCTGCCACGCTCGTACCGTCACCAAGCTGCAGGCTGAAGGTGCCGTCGTCGTTCTCGCTGATGCTGTCCGTGACCGTGTGGAGCCGGAGCTCCACGCCGTCCGCGCGCAGGCCTGCCGCGACGAGCCCGGCAGCCTCCGCCGGGAAGCTTCGCAGCAGCCCGCTGCGCGCCACGAGCGTCACGGTGGAACCCAGCCGGGCGAAGGCCTGAGCCAGTTCCGTCCCGGCGACGCCGCCGCCGAGTACCACCAGGCGGTCCGGAACCTCCTTTGCGGAAGTGGCCTCGCGGGTACTCCATACCTGGACGTCCTGAAGTCCCTCAATGGGGGGAGTGTTGGGGGCGGAACCGGTGGCCAGCACCACCGCGTGCCGGGCCTGGAGCTGGTAGGAGTTGCCGTCCAGCCCGGTTACCTCCACTGACTTGGGCGCCGTGAGCCAGGCATGGCCGCGGATGAGTTCGATGCCCGTATCCTCCAGCCACTTCACCTGGCCGTCGTCCTGCCAGTTGGACGTCATGTAGTCCCGGAACTTCAGGACCGCTGCAGCATCGAGGGTACGGGTCACTGCTTCCTTGGCCCCTGGCAACGTCTGCGCCCCATGGAGGGCCGTGCCGGGGCGGAGGAGGGCCTTTGACGGCATGCAGGCCCAGTAGGAGCACTCGCCGCCCACCAGTTCCGCTTCCACCACCACCGCTGTAAGCCCGCCCTGGACCACCCTGTCTGCTACGTTTTCCCCTACGGCGCCTGCGCCGATCACCACAACATCAAATTCACGCAAAACTGCCTCGGGCATCATGGGGAAAGCCTACGCCGGGCGGGCGGCGGGAAACGTGCGGTGAGGCAGGGCGGCGGGCAGGCCACGGCAGGGCAATCTGGCGGCGGGCAAGTCGGGGCTGAACCTAAACCAGGCCGGAGCGCACCCCGATCCCGTGGTGCAACGCAAAAGGTCCGCACCGGCGAACCGGTGCGGACCTTGTTTGTGCGCCCAAAGGGATTCGAACCCCTGACCTTCTGTTCCGTAGACAGACGCTCTATCCAGCTGAGCTATGGGCGCATCTTGTGTTCCGGGGGAAGAACCGCTCTCCCTGAACCTCGAATTACTTTACGCGAGGGTTGGCGGTGATGCCAAATCGGGAGGCATGTAATCTCTGCAACTAGACCGGTATAGGTGACCTTCGTCACTTATTGACGGATAATTGGAGTGAAATTCCTTGATTTGGCGCGGAACTGCGTTTCGGCGGTCCTAAAACGTCAGCATACGTTCAAAAAACTCCAGTGGTCCGGACCATAGCATTTAGCTCACACCGATGAACCCGAGGAAGGGAACCGAAATGGGCGATCTGGCGCAGAAGCCGCTGCTTGACAACGCACCCACCACACATGCCGGCCTGCTGGCATGGGTCGAAGAGGTTGCTGAGCTTACGCAGCCGGACCGTATCTACTGGGTCGACGGCTCCGAAGAGGAGAACACCCGCCTCACGGACGAACTGGTGGCTGCGGGAACGCTGACCCGGCTCAACCAGGACCTTTTCCCCAACTCCTTTGCCGCCTTCTCTGATCCCGCGGACGTAGCCCGGGTGGAGGAGCAGACCTTCATCTGCTCCGAAAACAAGCACGACGCCGGTTTCACGAACAACTGGATGGCGCCGGCCGAGATGAAGGAGAAGCTCCGCGGCCTGTTCGCCGGCTCCATGCGCGGCCGCACCATGTACGTCATTCCCTTCGTCATGGGCCACCTTGACGCCGAGGACCCGAAGTTCGGCGTCGAGATCACGGACAGCGCCTACGTCGTCGCCTCGATGCGCATCATGGCCCGCATTGGCACCGATGTCCTGAACCGCATCACTGAAACAAATGCCTTCTTCGTTCCCGCCCTGCACTCCCTGGGCGCCCCGCTGGAAGCCGGCCAGGCCGATGTCTCCTGGCCCTGCAACCCGGACAAGTGGATTGTCCACTTCCCCGAAGAGCGGTCCATCTGGTCCTTCGGCTCGGGCTACGGCGGCAACGCCCTCCTGGGCAAGAAGTGCTACGCCCTCCGTATCGCGTCCGTCATGGCACGCGATGAGGGCTGGCTGGCCGAGCACATGCTCATCCTCAAGCTCACCTCGCCGGAACAGAAGACGTACTACGTCTCCGCCGCGTTCCCGTCCGCCTGCGGCAAGACCAACCTTGCCTTGCTTGATCCCACCATCAAGGGCTGGAAGGTCGAAACCCTTGGCGACGACATCACCTGGATGCGGTTCGGCAAGGAAGGCGAGCTGCGCGCCGTCAACCCGGAAGCAGGCCTCTTCGGCGTCGCTCCCGGCACGGGCTGGGGAACCAACCCCAACGCCATGCGTGCCATCGCCAAGGGCAACAGCATCTTCACCAACGTGGCATTGACCGATGACGGCGGTGTCTGGTGGGAGGGCATGACGGAGGAAACCCCGGCACACCTGACCGACTGGCAGGGCAACTCCTGGACGCCGGATTCGGACAAGCCGGCTGCCCACCCGAACTCCCGCTTCTGCACGCCTATCGACCAGATCGACATGCTGGCCGAGGAGTACCACAGCCCCAACGGTGTTGAACTGTCCGCCATCCTGTTCGGCGGCCGGCGCAAGACCACCATCCCGCTGGTCACCGAGGCCCGCAGCTGGTCCAACGGCATCTTCATGGGCGCCACCCTTTCCTCGGAAACCACTGCTGCCGCAGCGGGTGCCGTGGGTGTGGTCCGCCGCGATCCCATGGCCATGCTGCCCTTCATCGGGTACGACGCCGGCGACTACCTGAACCACTGGGTCAACCTGTCCGCGAAGGCCAACCCGGAGCGGCTGCCCAAGATCTTCCTGGTCAACTGGTTCCGCCGGAACTCCGAGGGCGGCTTCGCGTGGCCTGGATTCGGCGACAACGCCCGCGTCCTGAAGTGGGCCATCGAGCGCCTCGAGGGCAAGGCTGATGCCGTGGAGACCCCTATCGGCTTCGTCCCCACCGGCGACTCCATCGACCTCGAAGGCCTGGACATGACCCCGGCCCAGGTGGAGGAAGCCGTCAAGGTGGACCCCACCGAATGGGCTGCGGAACTCGCCTCCATCGAGGACTGGTTCGCCAACTTCGGCGGCTCACTGCCAGACGCGCTCCAGTCGGAGCTCGCCACCCTGAAGTCCCGGCTGGGCTAACCCTCATAGGTACAACGGCGTATTAAGAACAGCGGCGGCCCCGCACCTTTCAATCGA
Organism: Pseudarthrobacter siccitolerans; assembly: GCF_030823375.1. Classification (NCBI taxonomy): domain Bacteria; kingdom Bacillati; phylum Actinomycetota; class Actinomycetes; order Micrococcales; family Micrococcaceae; genus Pseudarthrobacter; species Pseudarthrobacter siccitolerans. The sequence continues at coordinate 3,572,237 of NZ_JAUSXB010000001.1, forward strand.
AAGGTGCGGGGCCGTGGTCGTTGTGTCTCCTACTAAATCATCAGGAAGCCAGCCAGATGTCCGGGCCGAATACCTCGTAGTGGATCCGCGTAGCCGGGATGCCGGCGTTGATGGCCTCATTGCGGATGTTCTTCATAAACGGCAACGGGCCGCACAGGTACAGGGACGCATTGGCCGGAAGGTCCACCTCGCGCAGCGACATGAATCCTTCCCGCGCGCCCGCCTCCGGCTGTTCCAGCCAGAGCTGCAGCTCGGCACCGTCCAGGCTTTCGACGTCGTCCGTCATCTGGCTGCGCAGCGCCCAGTTGTCCAGGGTGCTTTCCGCGTGGAGCACCAGCACCTGCCGGTCAGAACCGGCCTCCGCCAGTGCGCGAAGGATCGAGGCCGTGGGAGTGCATCCGATGCCTGCGGAGGCAAGCACCACCGGGCCGTCGCCGTCCTTGAGGGCGATTTCACCGTACGGGTTGGAAATCTCCAGGATGTCGCCCACCTGCACGTCGTTGTGAAGTACAGGCGACACTTCACCGCCGTCGTCCAGTTTGGTGGTGAAGCTGCGGCTGGTCCCGGCCTCCCCGGACAGGGAGTACTGGCGCACCTGGCGCAGGCCCTCGGGCAGGACCACCTTGACGCTGATGTACTGGCCCGGGAGGGCCGGCGTCACCGGGGTCCCGTCCGCCGGCTCAAGGGTGAAGGTCATGGATCCGGCCCCGGCGGCGGTCTTTGCGGCCACGCGCCACGGCATCCACATCTTGTCGTTCGCCTGGCCTGCGTAGAGGGCCTTTTCGAGCTTGATCAAGGCGTCGGCCATGAGCCAGTACACCTCAGTCCACGCTTCGGCGATCTCGGCCGTGATGACCTCCGCCAGGTCTTCGGCGATGGCCGCGAACAGGTGCTCGTACACCACCTGGTACTGCGGCTCCGCGATACCCAGCGAGGCGTGGCGGTGGGCGATGCGCGACAGGACCGTCTCGGGGAGGGTGCCCGGGTTGTTGACGAGGTGCGTGGCGAAGGCCGCGATGCTGCCTGCCAGCGCCTGCTGCTGGTTGCCTGAGCGCTGGTTGGAACGGCTGAAGACACCGTCCAGGAGTTCGGGGTGCGCGGCGAAGAGCCGCTGGTAGAACTTGGGCGTGATGGCGCCGATGCGGGAACCGACGAGCGGCAGCGTGGCCTCGATGACAGGGCGGGATTTGTCCGAGAGCATAGGAACTCCTGAGGTAGCGGCCGGGGCCTTCGTCCGGCCTTATTGAATACCTGCATTAGAAATGCGTGTATTCATATCCAATGTTCTACACGTTGTAGAAGTTGCAATCAAATCACGCGGCGGCGCGGCGACATTCGGGTTCTGTGCAGGGAATTCTGCGGACAGGAGCCTGTGGGACCAGAGGCTACAGCCCGGGCCGGAGGCCGATCATTTCGAAGACGGGTTCCATTTGCCGGGAGACCGGAAGGTCCGCGATCATCACGCTGTCGAGCTCGCGGTAGAAGGCCTCGCGCGCCCGTGACAGGGCGGAGCGGAGCTTGCATTCATTGATGAGCGGGCAGTTGCCGCCCGGGGCCATGCACTCTGCCGCGTCCGTCCTGGTGTCGAGCTGCCGGAGGATTTGTCCCACGGTGGCAACCCGGCCGGCATGGCTTAGCCGGGAGCCGCCGGTCCGACCGCGCTCCACCTCAATCAGCCCGAGGTTCCTCAGCTTTGCCATCGCCTTGCTGACGTGGTTGTAAGGGGTTCCCACGGTATCGGCGATGTTTTGTGTGGTGAGCAGCGTGCCGCCGGGAGCGGCGGCCAGCACCATTAGCGCCCTCAGACTCACGTCGGCAAAAGCGTTGATTTTCATGGGCAGTCCGGTCTAGTCCACCCAGATGGTTGGCTCGCTGGCATCAGCCGCAAGCTCGCCGAACTCCCACGCCCGGGTCACCGCGTCCGCTGAGTAGGGCAGCACCGCCGCGAAGACTTGGCCTTCGCGGTGCTCCGTTGCCACATGGATGGCATCCGACTCTTCCTCCACAAGGAGGATGTCACAGACCACGGCCGCAGCCCGGAAGTCATTCCGGTTCTGCCGCAGCAGGGCGGTGAGGTCGCTGATCATGCCATCGGCGTCGAAATCGCCGTCCGAGCCTTCTTCCGCATCCGCGGGCGTCACGGCAACCAGGCGGACTTCGCCGTCGTTTTGCACCGTCAGGGCAAAGGGCAGGAAGCCGCCGTTGCGTTGGAGCTGCTCCTGGGCGGCACTGATACCCGTCCCCAGCAGGTTCTCAAGATCGGTGGCAGTGCTTTCCGGGACGGAATCCCGCCAGGACCCCGTCCCGCCGGCAGCTGATCCGGAGTCCAGCCTGTTGTCCTCAGCCATGCGGGGGCTAGGCCCGCACGAGGGACAGGACGCTGTCGCGGACCCGCTCCATGCTCGTACGGTTCGTGGCTTCAACGTTGAGGCGGAGGAATGGTTCGGTGTTTGACGGGCGCAGGTTGAACCAGTAGCTGCCGTCGTTGGCTGTGAAGGTGCTGCCGTCCATCTTGTCAATGGTCAGGTCTTCGCCGGCAAAAGCGACGCGCACGCGCTCCACGGCTGCTGCCTTGTCCTCCACCTCGGAATTGATTTCGCCGGACGATACGTACGGTTCGTACTCGCGGCCCAGCTCTGACAACGGCCCGTCCTGCTCGCCCAAGGCTGCCAGGACGTGCATCGCCGCCAGCATGCCCGTGTCCGCGTTCCAGAAGTCGCGGAAGTAGAAGTGGGCTGAGTGCTCGCCGCCGAACACCGCTCCTTCGTCCGCCATGACTGCCTTGATGAAGGAGTGGCCAACGCGCGTGCGTACGGCCCGGCCGCCGTCGTTCTCCACCAGCTCGGGCACGGCACGCGAAGTGAGGAGGTTGTGGATGATCGTTGGCCTTGCTTCGCCCATCGCCTTGGCGCGGGCAATTTCGCGGCGGGCAACCATGCCGGTGATTGCCGACGGCGAGACGGGCTCGCCCTTCTCGTCAATCACGAAGCAGCGGTCGGCGTCGCCGTCGAAGGCAAGGCCGATGTCCGCACCATGCTGGAGTACCGCGGCCTGCAGGTCGCGAAGGTTTTCCGGCTCCAGCGGGTTGGCCGGGTGGTTGGGGAACGAGCCGTCCAGCTCGAAATACAGCGGAACGATGTCCAGGGGCAGCTTGGGCAGCAGGGCGTCACCAAGGACTGCCGGGGTGGTCAGGCCGGCCATGCCGTTGCCGGCATCCACCACCACCTTCAACGGGCGTGAGCCGGACAGGTCCACGAGTTTGCGGAGGTACTCGGCGTAATCCTGGAGCACGTCGCGGACGCTGATCTGCCCGCGCTGGCCCACCTCCGGGATGGAGCCCGTGTTGAGATACTGCTCGGCAAGGGCCTGAATATCTTTAAGGCCGGTTTCGGAAGAGATGGGGACGGCGCCGGCTTTGGACATCTTGATGCCGTTGTAACCGGCAGGGTTGTGACTGGCGGTGAAGGTGGCACCGGCGCGGTTCAGGAAACCGCAGGCGAAGTAGAGCTCGTCGGTGGAGATCAGGTCCAGGAGTTCGACGTCGGCACCGCGGGCTGCCGCACCGCTGGCGAACGCTTTGCTGAACTCGGGGGAGGAGGGGCGCATGTCCCCGCCCACCAGGATCGTCTGGCCCTGGAGCTGCAGGACATCCACGAACGCTGCACCCACGGCTTCGACGATCTCGGCTGTTATCGACTCGCCCACGATGCCGCGGACGTCGTACGCCTTGAAGGAAGCCGACAGGTCAAAAGTCGTTGTCTTTTCGCTAGTCACGGGCTTTATCTTACGTGGACCGTCGAAATGGCGGTGGATGAGGCGCCTAAGCCCTGTGCGTTTCCACATAGCAGCTGCTCGTGTGGGCGGGTGTCAGGGGCGGCTGGGATACTGAATCAATGGTCGATAACCAGTACGCCACAGCAACTTCTGAGCCTGCCCGTGATTTTGAAGAGCCCTTGCCGGGCGCGGCGCGGTCCGGCGGCCCCGTCTCTGCCACTGCAACCTCCCGGGAGGCACTTGAGGTTCTCCGCGAACTCGTGGGGCATCCGGAGGCTGCCTTCCATGAGGGTCAGTTCGAGGCCATTGAGGCACTGGTCGACGGCGGCCGGCGGGCTTTGGTGGTCCAGCGCACCGGCTGGGGCAAGTCCGCCGTCTATTTTGTGGCCTCCCTGCTGTTGCGCCGCCGGGGTGCCGGGCCCACGCTCATCGTCTCACCCCTCCTGGCATTGATGCGGGACCAGGTGGCTGCCGCTGCCCGTGCGGGGGTCCGTGCCGTTGCCATCAACTCCGCCAACCAGCTGGAGTGGGACACCGTCCGTGAACAGCTCGCCGCGGACCAGGTGGACGTCCTGCTGGTTTCCCCGGAGCGGCTCACCAATCCGTCCTTCCGGGAAACCCAGTTGCCGGAGCTCATCCGGCGGACCGGCCTGCTGGTGATCGACGAAGCGCACTGCATCTCCGACTGGGGCCACGACTTCCGCCCTGATTACCGCCGCATCGCGGACCTGATCACCCAGCTGCCGGATACCGTTCCGGTGCTGGCCACCACGGCCACGGCCAACTCCCGGGTGGTGCATGACATCGAGGAGCAGCTCGGGGACGCGGTGCTCACCATCCGCGGTGCCCTGGGGCGTGATTCCCTGCGGCTGGGCGTCCTGTCTTTGCCCGACTCGAAGCAGCGCCTGGGCTGGCTCCTGACGCATCTGGCCGATCTTCCCGGCAGCGGCATCATCTATACCTTGACCGTGTCTGCTGCCGAGGACACTGCACGGCTCCTCGCGGAAGCCGGCCACCACGTGCTGGCCTATACCGGCCGTACGGACCCGGCGGACAGGGAGCGTGCCGAGCAGCTGCTGAAGGACAACCAGGTCAAGGCCCTGGTGGCCACCTCCGCACTCGGCATGGGCTTCGACAAACCGGACCTGGGCTTTGTGGTCCACCTTGGGGCGCCGTCGTCCCCGGTGGCGTACTACCAGCAGGTGGGCCGTGCCGGCCGAGGCGCAGCCAATGCGGACGTCCTGCTGCTCCCCGGCGCGGAGGACCGGGACATCTGGCAGTACTTTGCCACCGCCTCCATGCCCTCTGAAGAGAAGGCCGCGGCGGTCCTTAATGTCTTGGGTGAGGCCGGAACAGCGCTCTCCACTGTCGCCCTGGAAGCGCGGGTTGACCTGCGCCGCACCCCTCTGGAACTGCTGCTCAAAGTCCTGTCCGTTGACGGTGCCGTGGAACGGGTGGGGGGCGGATGGCTGGCCACCGGGCAGCCATGGATCTATGACGCCGAGCGGTACCGGCGAATCGCCGAGGCACGGGTGGACGAACAGGACTCCATGGTGATCTACCAGGACACCGCGGGCTGCCGGATGGAATACATTACCTCCGTCCTCGATGACGAAACCGCCAGGCCCTGCGGCCGGTGCGACAACTGCGCCGGCCGGTGGTTCCCGTCCGAAATCGCGGATGCTGCCACACAGGCGGCCAGCCAGACGCTCAGCAGGGCCGGCGGTGTCCTGGAGGCCCGCCTGCAGTGGCCCAGCGGCATGGACCGGCTGGGCGTTCCGGTCAAGGGAAAGCTCAAGCCGGGGGAGGGTCTCGCCGAGGGTCGCGTCCTGGCCAGGCTGACCGACCTTGGCTGGGGCGGCGCGCTGCGTGAACTCTTCGCCGCCGGAGCGGAGGACCGGTCCGTGGATCCGGGCATGCTGCAGGCCTGCGTGCAGGTCCTGCGCGAATGGGGTACCGGCGACGCCCGCACGCCGGGCTGGAGCGGAGCCGGGAGGCCGGCTGCCATCGTCAGTATCCCGTCCCGAAGCAAACCGCAACTGGTGGAGTCCCTGGCCCGGGGAATCTCAGAGATCGGGCGAATCCCCTACCTCGGCGGGCTGCAGCTGGCGCACGGCGGCCCCACCGGGAGCCGCGGAGGCAACAGCGCCTACCGGCTGGCGGGAGTCTGGGACCGGCTGGTGGTGGGGCCTGAGCTCGATGCTGCACTGGAAGGCCTCAACGGCCAGTCCGTGATGCTGATTGATGACCTGGCGGACAGCCGGTGGACCCTGACGGTCGCCGGGCGTGCCCTTCGGCAGGCCGGTGCGGGAGCCGTCCTGCCGCTGGTGCTGGCCCAGGCAGGCTGACACGCGGCCGGCTGACGCAACGGCAGCGGACGCAAGGGCAGCGGACGCGCTGGGCGTGCTGACACGCGGCCGGCTGACACGAGGCAGGCTGGCCAAGGCGCGCTGACGCAAGGGCAGCGGACGCGCCGGGCGTGCTGACACGAGGCGGCTGACATGAGCCGGCTGACGCAGCGGATGCGCCGGGCGGGCTGAGACGGGAGGGGCGGTGAGGCGGGAGCCCTGCCGATACAGCCTGGCTTAGGCCCGCTGGCCCTTGCGCTGGCTGACTTCGGCCCCGGCGTGGCGCGGCAGGAAGAGGCTGTCCGCCGTGCTGGCGAGCATCAGCACCGCCATCGCGAGGAAAGCCCCGCGGAAAGGTCCGGCAGTGTCGTCAGGAAACGTGCCCAGTCCGTCGAACACCCGGATCAGCAGGGCGCCCACCGCAATGCCGGTGCCCGTGGCGAGCTGAACCAGGGTGGCAGACACTGTATTCGCCGAGGTCATCTGCGCCGGCGCGATGTCGGCGTACTGCACGGAGGCGTAGGCCGAGAATCCGATGGAGCGGAACGCTCCGCTGCAAACCAGCAGGGCAAACGTCAGCGCCTGTGGCGTTTCCGCCGTGAGCAGGGCGCAGACTGCGAAGGTAACTGCCGAAGCAAGCGAAGCGAATACCAGCATCGCCCGGAAGCCGAAGCGCCGGATCAGCGGTGTTGTGGCCGGTTTGATGCCGATGTTGCCGATAAAGACTGCCGCCACCATCGCACCCGCGTGCAGCGGTGACCAGCCGAACCCGGCCTGGAACATCAGCGGCAGCAGGAAGGGAACCGAGCTGATGGTCAACCGGTAAACGAACCCGCCTGTTGCCATGGCCCGGAACGTGCGGGTGCTGAACACCCCGAGGTCAAAAAGCGGTCGGCGGGCCCGGCGCATCCACAGGACGGCGCAGACCAGGAACACCGCACCGGATCCGGCGCTCAGGGCAGCCCAGGGGGCCGCAGGGTGGGTGCTCACCAGTTCGAGTCCCACCACCAAAGCACCCACGCCAAGCGTGGTGAGGGACAGCCCCAGCCAGTCCAGCCGCCGGCCGGGATCACCGGCCGCTGCCGGAACCAGCCGCAGGGCGGCAATGAACGCGGCAGCTCCCAGCGGAAGATTGATCAGGAAGATCCAGTGCCAGGACAAGTAGGTGGTCAGTGCCCCGCCCACCAGCGGGGCCAGGACAGGTGCCAGGAGGCCGGGCCACACCAGGAATGCCGTTGCGCGGAGCAGGTCCGCCTTGGGTGTCCCGCGAAGGACCAAGAGGGTGCCGACAGGCACCATCATGGCGCCGCCGAGCCCCTGGGCCACCCGGCTGAGGGTGAGCGTGGTCAGGTCCTGGCTCAATGAACATGCCAGGGACGCCACGGTGAAAATGGCGATGGCCAGGCAGAAAACGCGGCGGGCGCCGAAGCGCTCCGCCAGCCAGCCGCTGAGCGGGATGCCCATGGCAACGGTCAGAAGGTAGGCAGTCATGGTGATGTTGACGTTCGGGGCCGGGACGCGAAAGTCCGCCGCGATGTTGGGGATGGCCGTGGTGAGGACCGTGCCGTCCAGGAACTCCATAAAGAACGTGGCGGCCACCAGCAGTGCCAGGCGCGGACTCCATGCCGGCTTGGTGACTGCCGCTGAATCCACGGTGTTGCTTGCTGCCATCTTTCCATCCTGCCATCGGGCGGCCTGTGGAACTTCAGGTGTCCGTACCCCGGACGGGAGCGGGCCGCAATCCCTGGGACCAAGCGGGCCCCTAACCCCGGGATCACAGGGCAGGCGCTAACCCCGGGATCACGGGCAGGCGCTAACCCCGGGATCAAAGGGAAGGGGGTTAGTGGGTTAGTGGCCCTACCCCCGGGTACGCAAAAGGCCCCGGTCCAGGACCGGGGCCAAACGCGGAGACGGGGGGATTTGAACCCCCGGTGGAGTTGTGCCCCACACTTCATTAGCAGTGAAGCCCATTCGGCCGCTCTGGCACGTCTCCAATTGCTATTCCTAGCCCACCAAGGATACGCAGAAGCAGGCACGCAGTGCAAAACGGGTCCCCGGGACTGCACCGCACCCGCCACGGCGCGCCGACGGACGCCGTGGGGACTAGCGAAGCGCAGCCTGCTCTGGCCGGACCATCCTGATTTCACGAAGGTTTTCCCACTCGGGGATGACATCCGCGGCGCCGTCGGGAGCAAAACCGAAGTGCCCGTAAAAACCGATGGCCCGCGCATTGTGCGCTGCCACCCACAGGCTCGCCGCTTCACCACCCAGCGCGGCTTCAAGGAGCCGGCGCCCCAGGCCCAGCCCCTGGTGCGAGGCCAGCAGGTACAGCCCCCACAGCTCCAGGTCGCCGGAGGACGGCGGCTCGAAGCCATGCGAGGAAGCGCCTGGCTCCCTGCGGATGCCGGCAAATCCCACTATGGTGCCGCCGTCGGAGGCCACCCAGGCCTCAGCCGGTTCAGCAGACTCCAGCAAGTGGCGCCAAAGCGGCAGCCGGCTGCCGGAACTCTGTGCCGCGAGGAACTCCTGCGACAGCATTCCCCGGTAGGTCTCCTGCCAGCAGCGCACATGCACTTCCGCCAGGGCTTCCACGTCGCCCGGCACAGCCCGCCGCACCGTCAGGGCCAAGGCTACGCGGCCCCGCCGGCCAGCGCCTTCCACAGGAAATGTTGGCTCCGGGCCTGAAGCGCCGCGGCCTGACGGTTATCCGATGCCCCTGCGTGGCCGCCCTCAAGCGCCTCGTGGAACCAGACATTGGGAATCCCCATGGCGAGCATCCGGGCAGCCATCTTCCGCGCCTGCACCGGGCCCACCCTGTCGTCCGAAGTGGCCGTCCAGATAAACGTCTCGGGGTACTCCACCCCGTCCTTGAGCAGGTGGTACGGAGAAAAGGTGCGGATGTACTCCCACTGCTCCGGCACGTCCGGATCACCGTACTCGGCAATCCAGGAGTGGCCGGCCGAAAGCCTGGTGTAGCGGCGCATGTCCAGCAGCGGCACGCCGCAGGAGACGGCTCCGAACAGTTCCGGGTACTGCGTCAGCATGTTTCCCACCAGCAGGCCGCCGTTGGACCCGCCCACGCAGCCGAGCCGCTCGGGGGAGCTGACTCCCCGGGAGATGAGGTGCCGTGCCACGGCCGCGAAGTCCTGGTACGCCTTGTGCCGGTTTTCCTGCAGCGCCGCCCGGTGCCATGCCGGCCCGTATTCACCACCGCCCCGGATGTTCGCCACCACGTACACTCCGCCCCGGGAATGGGGCGTGTCTCCGTTGGCGCCGGCGGACAGGGACGTGCGGCGTTCCAGCCAGGCCCTGCCCACGGTGCCGCTGTAGGCCGGAGTGCGGGAGACCTCGAAACCGCCGTAGCCGGACAGCTGCGTCGGGTTCTGCCCGTCCAGGGCCAGGTCCCGCGAGGCCACCTGGAAGTAGGGAACCCGGGTGCCGTCGTCGGATACGGCGAAGTGCTGCTGCACTTCATAGTCTTCGTCGGCAAAGAACGACGGCGACGTCTTCACCACCTCGTGCCGGCTCACCACGCCGCCGGTACCGTCAGCCGCGCGCTCCAGAGTGCCCCGCATCAGCGTGCTGGGGGTGGTGAAACCGGTGGCGACGAGCCAGAAGTCGTCGCCGGCACCGCCGCCGGCCTCGTCGTCATCGGCCTCGTCTTCATCGTCCACGGCATAAGCGTTGACGTCGTGCAGCGGCGGGCAGGCGTCCAGGAGGGAAGATGCCCAAGCCGCCTCCCCGGCCCCGCCGGGACGCGAAGGGTCGAGCACCCGGATCTCGGAGGACACGTCCTTCAGGAGGTTCAGGAGCAGGAAGTTCCGGGTCCAGCTCCAGGACTGCAAGGAGGTATGGGCGTCCGGGGTGAACAGCACGGAAACCTTCCGCGAGCCCGCCAGGTAGTCCTCGAACGGCGCGGCAAGGAGTGAGCCCGCCGGATACGTTGACCCGTTGAGTGCCCAGTCCTGCTGGGGCCGGAACAGCAGCCACTCGCGGTGTGCGCTGACGTTGACGTCGGTGGGAACATCAATCCCTACCCAGGAGCCATCCCGCAGGACGGCGTTGCTGCGGTTGTAGAAATCGATGTAGTCAACGGCGAACGTCCGTTCGAAGCCGGGCGTTGAATCGTGCGCCACCACGGCCATCATGTGGTTCTCGGGCACCTCAAACAGGAGGGGCGCCGCCGGCAGGGACCCGCCCCGCTTGAGGGTGACGGCGGTTCGGGCGTAAGAGGAGGCCGTCCGCGGAAGCCCCTCGGCGGTGGAAGCCACCAACAGGGTGTCCTCATCCAGCCACGAAACGTGACCCTTCGCCGTCGGCAGGTCAAAGCCGCCCTGCGCCGGGTCCACGAAGGTCCGCGTTTCGACGTCGAATTCCCGGTACCGGTTGGCGTCGCCGCCGTCCGGGGACAGTGCCAGCAGCGCGTGCCGGTAAGGCTTGCCGGCGGCCGGGCGGAGGAAAGTTGCGCCGTGGAAGACCCATTCGGCGCCTTCAGCGGTGGACAGGGCGTCGACGTCCAGCAGGACATCCCAGTCCGGCGTCCCGGTGCAGTAGCTCTCCCACGTGGTGCGGCGCCAGAGGCCCTTGGGGTTCTGCTGGTCTTTCCAGAAGTTGTAGTACCACTCGCCGCGCTTGCCCACCATGGCGATCCGGTCCGTGGAGTCGAGCACCTCCAGGATGCTGCCCTCGAGCTGCACGTAATCGGCGTCCTCCAGCAGGTCCTCCGTGCGGGAGTTCTGCTCCTTCACCCAGGCAAGCTGCTCCTCGCCGTAGATGTCCTCAAGCCAGACGTTCTCGTCGGTGGGCTCGGGCGCGATGCCCTGCGGGCCGGTGCCGGGGGTGTTGCCGAAACCGGGGGCGGGGGCTGGATCAGCTGCAGTGGTGGTCATGCGCCCCATCCAAACAACATCCGCGGACGGCTGGCAAGTCAAGCGCCCGGCGCACACTTTGTTTTCAGCCCGTACGCTGGATGCCGTGGAAATAACGCAAAGCATCCGGACCGCCATCATCGGGGCAGGTCCGCGGGGCACCAGCGTCCTGGAACGACTGCTCGCCCGCTGTGCCGCGCAGATCGCTTCCGGTTCCGGCCCGGTGCGTCTCCACATCGATGTGATCGATCCCTATCCCGCCGGCCCCGGCCACGTATGGCAGCCGCAGCAGTCCCGGCTGTTCCTGATGAACACGCAGTCCTTCTATCCCACCCTGATTCCCGAGGACCCTGCCCTGGCGCCGCCAATCGCCGGCAGCACCTTTGACCAGTGGCGGGCCCGGCAGCAGCACAACCCGTCGCCGTCCCTGACCGGGGAGGAACGCGCAGAGCTTGCCGTCCTGGCAGCCACCGATTTCCCCAGCCGTGCCCTGTACGGCCGCTACCTTGGAAACATCGTGGAGGAGCTGACCTGCAATATGCCCGACGGCGTCACGATCGACTTCCACGAAACGTCCGCACTGTCGGTGCGCCCCTCAGGGGACGGAACGTTCGACGTCGGCCTGGCCACCGGAGCGACGCTGCGCACCGGATCCGTGGTGCTGGCGCTGGGCCACATCCCGTCCCGGCTGAACCCCGAACAACGGGAGCTGCAGGCTTCGGCGGAGCAGCTGGACCTGCAATACCTGCCGCCCGCGGTGCCGGCGGACGTGGACTGGTCCCGGATACCGGCCGGGGAACCCGTCCTGGTCCGGGGCATGGGCCTGAACTTCTTCGACACCATGGTCCAGCTGACCGAGGGCCGGGGCGGCAAGTTCATCAGCAACGGCACGGCGTTGCGCTACGAACCGTCGGGCCAGGAACCCCACATCATTGCGGCCTCCCGGCGGGGAACGCCCTACCGCGCCAAAGCGGCGCTGAACGGCTACTATCCGGCGTCGGTCACGCTGCGCTACTTCACCGAGGCTGCGCTGGAACGCTTCCGCACCGCCGGCATCCGGCCGGCGTTCGACCACGACTTCTGGCCGCTCCTGCACCGCGACGCGCTCTGGGCGTACTACTCCACCCTGGTGCGCTCGCAGCCGAACGCCGTCCCTGACCCCGCGGCCTTCCTCGCCGCACTGGACGAGGCCCTTCATCCGCACGCCCACAGCGCGGCGAACTGGGAGGACAGCGTGGAAAGCGTGCTCGCCGTCCATGTCGGCCCCCGGCACCGGCTGGACCTGCCGGGGCTGGCGGGGCCGCTGGCCGGGCGCTCCTTTTCCTCGCGCACCGAACTCGACGCCGCCGTCGTGGACTACTTGCTGGATGATGCCCGCCGGTCCGGGCTCGGCGAGGACGATCCCGTGAAGATGGCCATCGGGGCACTCCACCACGGCCGCGCCGTCCTGAAAACAGCAGTGGCCGACGGCGGCATCACCGATGAATCCTGGGTGGCGGGACTGCGTGGCTGGTTCGAATCGTTTGTGGAAGGACTCGCCAGCGGGCCGCCCGCGCTGCGCGCGGAGCAGTTGGCGGCACTGGCCACGGCAGGCGTTGTGAGCTTCGTGGGGCCCGATCCGAAGTTCGCGGTGGACCGCCGCAACCGCGTTTTCACCGCTGCCTCGCCCTGGGTGGATGATGCCCCGGTGACGGCAAGGACCATGGTGGAGGCGTTGGCGCCCGGCAACAGGATCTCCGCCAACGATTCTCCAGTCCTGGGGCAACTGCTGGCGGACGGGTTGGTTCGTCCGCGCCTCATGATGACCGTGGAGGGCGCCCCGGTGCAGTCCACCGGCCTGGATGTGGAGCCGCACCCTTACCGCCCCCTGGCAGCCAACGGTTCCGTGACCGAAGGACTGTACGTGTTGGGACTGCAGCTTTCCTCCGTCCAGTGGGGGACGGCCATCGCAGCGGAGGCCTTACAGCCCGGCGGCCCGAACTACCACAGCGGCCAGCGGACCCTGCGCGACGCCGACGAGATTGCCGGCGCCATCCTGGGAGCCTGACTTTCCCCGGTGATCGGCGGCCGCCCACCGAAATATTCAGACGTTTAGCGCAGAAATATTCGGGCCTTTCGGCAGGGTCGCTGGCGCCACGCTCAACGTGACTTGCGCTGCCGGCGTACGGCGAGGAAACGCTGATCGCATCGTCTGCCGGCCCCTACCAGGACCTGCTTCGATGAGCTGCGCAACTTCGCTGACACCCTCTGGGCCATCCACACCAACGGCTACGACTACTCCGTACCGAAAAACCTGGAGCACACTAACGCCGAGGAGCGGCGCAAGGAGTTCACCCGGATCCACTTCGAAACCGCCCACCCCGTGGTCCGCGTACACCCGCTGACGGGGGAGCGTGGGCTCTTCATTGGCGGCTTCGCCCAGCGGCTGAGGATCGCAGGGGTCTCCAACACCGAGTCCAAGGACATCCTCCGCATCCTGCAGGCCTACATCACCCGCCCGGAAAACGTGGTGCGCGTGAACTGGGAGCCGGACCAGCTGGTGCTGTTCGACAACCGCATCAACCAGCACTACGCCCCGGACAACTACGACCGCCAGCCCCGCAAGCTGAACCGGGTGACCATCGCCGGCGACGTCCCGCTGGGTGTGGGAAGGGTCACCTTTTTGCTGATACTGCATTACCAGCCGCGCAGGCAGTGCTGGTACTGCAGCCAGGCGATGCCGTAGCGGAGCCAGCCGAGGGCGTCGGTTCCACGTGGCCGGCGGCCCGGGAGCGGCGGATCAGGCGGACGGGCTTGAGATCACCTTGAAGACGCCACCCATGGGATCGGCCAGCTGCGCCACCCGGCCGAAGTCGCTGTCCGCCGGTCCGTCAAGGAGGCTGCCACCCATGGTCAGGGCGCCCTCCACTGCGGCATCGGTGTCCTCCACCGCGAAGTACACCTGCCAGTGGGAAGGGACTTCGTTGGGCAGGTAGCCGGAAGCGTCCATGATCCCGGCCTGCGCCGTTTCACCCGAGCCCAGGGTGGTGTACCGGAATTCGGGAGCATCACTCATAACGCTCGTCTGCCAGCCGAAGACCTTTTCGTAGAACGTCACGGCGCCCTGGTAATCCTTGGCGTGCAGCTCGTGCCAGGCGGGTGTCCCCGGTTCTCCCGCGACTTCGTACCCGCGCATCTCCCGGCGCTGCCACGCACCAACGGACGCGCCGCTGGGGTCGCCGAACATGGCCATGATTCCCTGCGCGGGGACGTCCATGGGCTCCATGTAAACCTGGCCGCCATTCGCGGCCACCGAAGCTGCCGTGGCGGCGGCATCGTCGGTACACAGGTAGGTGGACCACATGTCCGGGAATCCGGCCTGGTCCTCCTGCTTCTGCATGATGCCGGCCACCATCTTTCCGTTGCGTGACGCCGTGGTGTAGCCGCCATAGAGCTCCTGGTCGCCGGACTGGAACTGCCAGCCAAAGAGCCCGCCATAGAATTCGCGGGCTTTGGCGGCATCCGAGGTGATCAGGTCAATCCAGCAGGGGGAACCGGGCTTGATGTCGGGACTGGGCATAGGAATCTCCTGGTGAGGTGAGTGCTCTTTGCGGCGGCGGGCCGGAGCGGTCGGCGTTCCGGACGGGACACCACGAGGCTATGCGCCGGGTCTGACAGTTTCAACGGTTCCCGCAGTTCCTGGCCGGTGGAGGGCGTTTCGGGCCGTTGCAGGAGGAAAACGAAGGACCCCCGCCCGGCCAGCATGCTGGCGGACAGGGGTCCCAATCGCGGAAGGTAAGAGATTCGAACTCTTGGTACGGGGTTACCGCACACTAGTTTTCAAGACTAGCTCCTTCGGCCGCTCGGACAACCTTCCTCGACTAGTAGTGTTTCATAGGCACTTGCCTGCAACAAAACAGAGACCGGAAGGTGCCCGGTGCACACTGGTTGCAACGAGTATTCAGTCAGAAACGGGAGTGTTCCATGAAAGCCGTCTACATTTCGGAACCAGGCGGCCCGGAGGTGCTGGAGGTCCGCGAGGCGGACGCCCCGGTACCCGGACCGGGGGAGGTGCTGATCGACGTCGTCGCCGCCGGCCTGAACCGGGCGGACGTGCAGCAGCGCAGGGGCTTCTACCCGCCGCCGCCCGGCGCCTCGGAAATCCCCGGGCTGGAAGTGTCCGGCCGGATCGCCGGATTTGGCCCGGGCGTCAGCAAACCTTTCTCCCTTGGTGACAAAGTGGTGGCGCTGCTGGCCGGCGGAGGGTACGCCCAGCAGGTGGCCGTGCCGGCCGAACAGGTCCTCCGGGTGCCCGAGGGCGTGGACCTGGTCACGGCGGCGTCCCTGCCGGAGGTGGCCGCCACGGTGTATTCCAACCTGGTGATGACCGCCCAGCTCCAGCCGGGCGAAACCGTCCTGATCCACGGTGCCACCGGCGGGATCGGCACCATGGCCATCCAGCTGGCCAAGGCCCTGGGCGCGAAAGTGGCCACCACGGCGGGGACGGACGAAAAAGTGGGAACGGCGAAGGCCTTCCTCGGCGCGGATATCGCCATCAACTACACCGAGGAGGATTTCCCCGCGAGCCTTCGCGAGCAGAACGGCGGCCGCGGCGCAGACGTGATCCTCGACGTCGTGGGCGCCAAGTACCTCGCGCAGAACGTGGATGCCCTCGCCGATTACGGCCGGCTGGTGGTGATCGGCCTGCAGGGCGGCACCAAAGGTGAACTGGACCTCGGCCAACTGCTGAGGAAGCGCGCCGCAGTTGTGGCGACGGCATTGCGTCCCAGGCCGGTCGAGGAAAAAGGCGCCATCATGAACGCCGTCCGCGACGCCGTCTGGCCCATGGTCACCGACGGGCGGATCCGCCCGCTCGTGGCGAAAACCTTCCCGCTCGAGCAGGTCCAGGCCGCCCACACCTACTTCGACAGCGGGGACCACGTAGGAAAGATCCTCCTGTTGCTCTAGCCGCGCGCCTGCAAAGAAGCGGTAGATACTCAGTATTGCCAGCGGGGGATTACTCCACTAGGCTCAGGGCTATACGCGGTATGCACGGGCCGTTGGGGGACCGTGCATACCAATGCCCTAGCGCAAGGAGCACCATGTCCATCCGCCACAGCCTCCTGGCCCTGCTGCAGGACCAGCCGCGGTATGGCTACCAGCTGCGGGTCGAATTCGAGAGCCGCACCGGGGCCACCTGGCCGCTGAACATCGGGCAGGTGTACACCACCCTGGACCGGCTGGAGCGCGACGCCCTGGTCACCAAGGAAGGCGACGACGGCGACGGCCACGTGGTCTACAGCATCACCGCCGCCGGAAAAACCGAGGTAAAAAACTGGTTCGCGGCCCCGGTGGAACGGAACAACCCGCCCCGGAACGAGCTCGCCATCAAGCTGGCGCTCGCCGTCACGTTGCCGGGCGTGGACGTCCAGGCGATCATCCAGGACCAGCGTGCAGCGTCGATGCGGGCGCTGCAGGACTACACGAAGGCACGCCGGGACACTACCGGCAATCAGCGTTCAGGCGATACTGCCTGGCTGCTGGTCCTTGATTCCCTGATCTTCCAGACCGAAGCGGAGGTCCGGTGGCTGGACCTCTGTGAGGCCAGGATGGTCCAGCAGGCGCAGTCCGCCGGCCCGGGCCAGGCACGCAAAACGTCCAACGGGGTCACGGAAGATGCCACCCCGCTCAACGCGGACAGCCGCCGGTGAGCGTCCAGGGGCCGCAACAGGTCCTCGAACTTTCCAAGGTCAGCAAAACGTTCGGGGAAGGCGCGACGGCGGTCGCCGCCCTCCGTGACATTGACCTCACCGTGGCGGCAGGTGAGTTTGTTGCGGTGATGGGGCCGTCCGGGTCCGGTAAGTCATCCCTCCTGGCGCTGGCCGGGGGACTGGACCGCCCGACGTCCGGCGGTGTCTTTGTGGAATCCACGCCCCTGGCGGGATTGGGGCTGAACGAACTTGCGCGCCTGCGCCGCCGGGCCGTGGGCTACGTCTTCCAGGACTTCAACCTCGTGCCTACCCTGACGGCGGCCGAGAATGTGGCGCTGCCGCTTGAACTGGACGGCACAGCGTGGAAAAAGGCCCGCCGGCAGGCGCTGGATGCCCTCCGGCAGGTGGGGATCCCGGAACTCGCGGACCGCTTTATGGACCAGATGTCCGGCGGCCAGCAGCAGCGGGTGGCCATCGCCCGGGCGGTAGTGGGGCAGCGGCGCCTGATCCTCGCCGACGAGCCCACGGGGGCACTTGACTCCACCACCGGCCAAGGGGTGATGGAAGTACTGCGTTCCCGGGCTGATGCCGGCGCCGCCGTGATGCTCGTGACCCACGAGGCGCGGCACGCAGCCTGGGCGGACCGGGTGGTGTTCCTGCGCGACGGCCGGATTGTGGACCAGGCAACTGCCCTGCATGATCCTGCGGTGCTCCTGGCCCAGGCAGGGCTTTGATGCGGCTCGATCTCACTCCGGCCCCCAACGGGCGCCGGAGCAGCTTCCGGGTGGCACTGCGCATGGCCCGCCGCGATATCGGGCGGCACAAAGGCCGCTCGCTGCTCATCGTCCTGCTGATCATGCTTCCGGTTGCCGGCATGACCGGGGCTGCCACCCTGTTCCAGAGCAGCCAAAGGACGCCCGAAGAAATTGTCGAACACGAGCTGGGCGGAACGCAGGCCCTGGTTCAGCGTACTGCCGGCTCCCAACGGCGATTCGGTCCAGGACCCGCTCAATGACGCCATGGTGGCTTCCAGTACGGGCATCCATGATCCTGGCTTTGTTCCTGCCGACCCGCAGGAGCTGCTCCCGCCTGGTTATGAGGTCCTGCCGTTGCGGCAGCTCAACCTGTCCACCGGGATCGGGGCGGCGCTGGTGTCCCTGGAGGGCAGAATCGCGGACGCGCTCCATCCGGCCTTCGCCGGGAAGTTCACCCTCCTTGCGGGAAGGGCTCCACGCTCTCCCGGAGAAGCCCTGGTTTCACCGGGGCTTCTCGAGCGGTTCAGCCTTCGGCTCGGCGACGCAATCACGACGTCGGCCGGCACCTTTGTGCCCGTGGGCACCATGCGGGATGCGGACGCCTCGGACCGGAGCTCCGTCATCTTCCTGCAGCAGGCACAGGTGCCGGAGGCAGTCCTGCATCAAGGACCCCCGCACTCGGTCTCCTACTACCTTGTTGGCCCTGAACCTGTGACGTGGCAGCAGATCCGGGAGGCCAACCGGCAGGGCGTCAGTGTGCTCTCCCGCAGCGTAGTCCTTAATCCGCCGTCCCTGGCGGAGCGCACCTTCGACGGGGTCCCGCCTCAGCAGCCACCGCAGAATTCCCTGGCCCTCTTCGCTACGTTCGGCCTGGTCGCTGCCCTTGCGCTCCTGGAGGTGGGCCTCCTGGCGGGAGCCGCTTTCGCCGTCGGCGCCAAAAGGCAGGTCCGTGAACTGGCCCTGCTGGCAGCCTCAGGAGCCGATGCTCCCACTGTCCGCTCGGTGGTGACCTCAGCCGGACTCTGGCTCGGCAGCATTGCTGTCCTCTCGGGCGCAGCCCTGGGCCTCTGCTCGGCGGCAGCGGTGGTCCACTGGGTCCGCTCCATCGGCTCGGCCCGCTTTCCCGGCATCCACCCGGATGTGCCGTTGACGCTGGTGGCCATGGTCCTTGGCCTGGTGTGCTGCCTGCTCGCAGCCATGGCTCCGGCGAATCATGTCGCCAGGCAGTCCGCCCTGGGCGCCCTTAAGTCCGGCCGGGCACCTGCGGGCAAGGGGAAGAGGACCACCGTGGCCGGTGCTGCGCTGCTGCTGGTGGCCGGGGCGCTGCTGGCCGGGGGCTGGTTGCTGGGGGAGTCGGCCACCGACCCCGACCGGAAGGCCGGGCAACTGCCGCTGGTTACCTCGTTGCTGATTGCCGGCGCCGTGCTCGCCGTCGTCGCGCTCGTGCTGCTGGCCGGATACGTCGTTAACCTCCTGACAGCCCGGACGGGGACGCTGCCACTGTCCCTGCGGATGGCTGCGCGGGATTCGGCCAGGAACCGTGGCCGGACGGTCCCGGCGGTGGCAGCCGTTCTCGCTGCCGCTACCCTGGCCAGCGCCGCCCTGGTCCTTTCGGCCAGCCAGCAAGCAGTGATGCGGGAGAACCACCCATGGAATGCCCTGGAAAACCAGGCCTTCCTGCCGCTGTCCCTGGAACAGCCCCTCCTGCCGGACGGCAGCACCCAGCCGGCGGTCGACGTCGATCCCGCCGAACTCACTTCGGCTTTGGAAGTCGGACTCGGCAATGTTGCCTGGACCCAGGTGGTTACCGCGCCGGCGTATGTTGAAAACTGTGCTTTTGGGCCGGGCGTCGAGCTGTCAGGGCCGGCGCGCACTGCCACCTCCAACTGCCTCCAATACTCGCTGGCCAGGCCCGCGGGCAACGAGTGTCCGGTGACACCGGAGCGGAGGGTGGTGGATCCCGAGGACTGGCGTTGCCGGGGTTCGCTGGCCCAGTCGCCTGCCTCCCAGCGTGGCATCCTGGTGGGCGGCGCGAACGAGATCAGTGCCGTACTCGGCCGTGAAGCCGGTCCCGAAGCCCTGGCAGTGCTGGAAGCCGGCGGGATGGTGGTGACCAACCCTGTCTTCGTCCGGGACGGGATGGCGGTGCTCGAGGGCCAGGATGTGCGCACGCAGACCCAGGACCCGGCAGAGCCTTTCCGCATGCACGAGACGGTGACCAGCAGCACGCTGCCCGCGGTGGTGGTTGAACCGGCCGAAGCCCTTCCTTACTACGGAGTCATTTCGCCGGACACGGCCCGGCGCCTGGACCTGCGTCCGGAGGCGGCCGAACTCCTGGTGCAGCTCAGCAGGTTCCCCTCGGCGGCTGAGAGGGATGCGGCGTCGGGAGCGATCGCCGCCGTCTACCAGCGGCCCGACGTCGGTTTTTGGGCCGAACCCGGCATCACGCAGGGCGACTCGTGGATGTCCTGGTCCATCGTGGCCGTCAGCGCACTGATCACCTTCAGCGCCGCAGGCATCACCACAGGCCTGTCCCTCGCGGATGCCCGTGCGGACCACACAACGCTCGCCGAAATTGGCGCATCACCCCGGCTGCGGAAGAGCCTGGCCGGCTCCCAGGCGCTTCTGACCGCCGGGCTGGGGACCGTGCTCGGAAGCCTCGCGGGGACTGTGCCGGCGGTGCTCATTGCAGGTTCCACCGAGCTGCGCACCGCCGTCGATGTGCCTTGGCTGCACCTCGTGGCACTCCTGGTTGCGGTACCCCTGGCCGGCGCCCTCCTGGCCTGGTTCTTCACCCGCGCCCGGCTGCCGGCCTCCCGCCGCACGCTCGGTACCTGAGCCTTCCGTCCCGCACCTTGAGCTGGGCCCTTGAACGTAGCGCGGGGGTCTTTCTGAATGGCGCCGACAGGCTTACCGTGGGGATAAGGAGCTGCCCTCCGGGCAGCCGCGCAAGGGACCCGCAGCACCTTCGACGGCGGCGCGGCCCGACGCTCGTCGACGAGTGCCGGCCGTTCGGCGCAGGCGGGTCCTCCAGGCGGCCAAATCCAGTCCGGTGCCGGTTCCTCATTGGTAGGGTGCCTGTCAGCAGATGCGAAAGACTCTCAAGGAGGAGACATGGCCGGAACGCCTGATCATCGACGAAGCACAGCCCGGGGCGAAGGCGCGGTGGCCACCGCTACGGAACTCCCGCCGTCGGCTGTGGACCGCAACGTCCGTGAGGCCGAAGAGAAGAAGTGGACACCCGGAAAAATCGCCCTCTGGGCAGCGATTGCCCTGCTGGGTGGCGTGGCCTGGTTCATGCTCGCGATCATCCGCGGCGAAACGGTGAATGCGATCTGGTTCGTTTTTGCTTCGGTCTGTACCTATCTCATCGGTTACCGCTTCTACTCCAAGGTCATCGAGCGCTACATCACCAAACCGGATGACCTCCGGGCCACCCCGGCCGAGTACAAAGCGGACGGCAAGGACTACGTGCGGACGGACCGGAATGTCCTGTTCGGCCACCACTTTGCCGCCATCGCCGGCGCTGGCCCGCTGGTGGGCCCCGTCCTTGCCGCCCAGATGGGCTACCTGCCGGGCACTATCTGGATCATCATCGGCGTCGTGCTTGCAGGCGCCGTGCAGGACTACCTGGTGATGTTCTTCTCGATGCGGCGCGGCGGGCGTTCGCTCGGACAGATGGCACGCGAGGAGCTCGGAGTCATCGGGGGCACGGCGGCCCTCGTCGCCACCCTGCTCATCATGGTCATCATCGTGGCAATCCTCGCCCTGGTGGTGGTCAATGCTTTGGCTGAAAGCCCGTGGGGCGTCTTCTCGGTAGGCATGACCATCCCCATCGCGCTGTTCATGGGCGTCTACCTCCGGTTCCTGCGGCCCGGCAAGGTCATGGAAGTCTCGGTGATTGGTTTTGTCCTGCTGCTCGCGGCCATCATCGGCGGCGGCATGGTGGCTGACACCCCGTGGGGCACCGACATCTTCACGCTGGACAAGGTGACCATCGCCTGGGGGCTCATCGTTTACGGCTTCATCGCGGCGATCCTGCCGGTCTGGCTGCTCCTGGCACCCCGGGACTACCTCTCCACGTTTATGAAGATCGGCGTGATCGTGATGCTCGCGCTGGCCATCATTGTGGTCCGCCCGGAGATCAGTGTTCCGGCGTTCAGCGAATTCGCCAGCAGGGAGAACGGGCCTGTGTTCCCCGGCGCGCTGTTCCCCTTCCTGTTCGTTACCATCGCGTGCGGCGCCCTGTCCGGCTTCCACGCGCTGATTTCCTCAGGCACCACCCCCAAAATGGTGGAAAAGGAACGGCAAACCCGCTACATCGGCTACGGCGGCATGCTGATGGAGTCCTTCGTGGCCATCATGGCCCTCCTGGCAGCAATCTCCATCGACCGCGGCCTGTACTTCGCCATGAACGCTCCCGCGGCCCTGACCGGCGGAACAGCCGAAACAGCCGCCACCTGGGTCAACAGCCTTGGCCTGTCCGGCGTCAACCTCAGCCCCGGCGTGCTCTCGGAAACTGCGGCGAACGTGGGCGAGGCGAGCATCGTCTCCCGTACCGGCGGCGCGCCTACGCTGGCGGTGGGCCTCGCCCACATCATGCAGCAGTTCATCGGCGGCACAGCCATGATGGCCTTCTGGTACCACTTCGCCATCATGTTTGAGGCCCTCTTTATCCTCACGGCCGTTGACGCCGGAACCCGCGTTGCCCGGTTCATGCTGCAGGATTCCATCGGCAACTTCATTCCGAAGTTCAAGGAAGCTTCCTGGCGGCCCGGCGCCTGGCTCTGCACAGCGGTCATGGTGGGAGCCTGGGGCGCGGTGCTGTTGATGGGTGTGACTGATCCGCTGGGCGGCATCAACACGCTGTTCCCGCTGTTCGGCATCGCCAACCAGCTGCTGGCGGCCATAGCCCTGGCTGTCTGCCTGGCCATCGTGGCAAAGCAAGGCACGTTCAAGTACCTCTGGATCGTGGCGCTGCCGCTGGCGTTTGCCGCCGTTGTCACCATCACCGCGAGCTACCAGAAGATCTTCTCGCCCACCCCGGCTGTGGGGTACTTCGCCAACAACGCGGCCTTCAGTAAAGCACTCGCTGACGGGAAGACGGAGTTTGGCACGGCGAAATCCGTGGCAGCAATGGAAGCCGTGGTGCGCAACACCGCCATCCAGGGCTGGCTCTCAGTGATCTTTGTGGTGCTCAGCATCATCGTGATCGCGACGGCGGTGCTCGCCACCGTCAATGCGTTCCGTAACCACGCAGACGGGAAAGCTGTGGAGGACAACGAGGACCCCGCGCATCCTTCGCGGGTCTTTGCCCCGGCAGGGCTGATTCCCACTCCGGCGGAGCGGGAGCTGATGGCTGCGTGGGACAAAGTCCCGGCCGAGCTGAGGTTCGAGCGGGCAGGGCATCACTGATGAGCGCCGGACTCGCTGCCGTCACCCGGGGCTTCCGGGGGTTTGCGCGCTACCTGGGAGGTGTCCTGGGAGCCGATGCCTACACGAAGTACCTGGAGCACCACCAGGCCGCGGGCCACAGCACGCCGCCGTTGAGTGAGCGGGAGTTCTGGCGGGACCGGGCGGACCGCCAGGACTCCAATCCGCAGGGCCGGTGCTGCTGATTGAGCCTGTAGCGTACAGGGCGTCAGCTGGGTTCATGGAGTGGACCTCGGGCGGATCGCTCATGAGAGTATGAACCCATGAGCGATCCGAACGACACTCAGGCACCTGAGGACCTCCCGGTAGAGGGCACCACCATCGATGACAGCCAGCCGGCGCCTGCCCAGGCTGGTCCGGGCAACGATGGCAAACCCAAAGGCAGCAAGCTCCAGGACCTGGTGGATGAGCCGGCCAAGGTGATGCGGATCGGCACCATGATCAGGCAGCTCCTCGAGGAGGTGAAGTCTGCCCCGCTGGATGATGCTGCACGGGGGAGGCTCGCCGAAATCCACGAGCGCTCCATCAAAGAGCTGGAGGACGGGCTGGCGCCTGAACTGGTGGAGGAACTGGACAGGATCAGCCTGCCGTTCTCCGATAACACCACCCCCTCCGACGCCGAACTGCGCATAGCCCAGGCCCAGCTGGTGGGTTGGCTGGAGGGGCTGTTCCACGGCATCCAGACCGCCATCGCCGCCCAGCACGCCGCCCGCGAGCACGCCGCCGCGCAGATGCAGCTCCGCCAGCTTCCGCCCGGCACCGTCATCGCCCCCGGCGTAGTGATTGGGGAAAACGGCGAGCCGCAACGGGCCCCGGCCGGCCCCCGCCCCGGTGCTCCGGCGCGCCCGGGCCAGCCGAACGACCCGGACCACGGTCCCGGACAGTACCTCTAGGTTCATTGGGCTTTTTCAGCGCCGCCAGGCAGGGGCGCAAAGACGACGCGGAATTGGGGCAGGGGTTGTGGCGCCGCGCCCACGACCGTTTCCACCGGGGGCTGGACCGGTTCCACCAGGTCCTCGAGGGCGTGGAGGACGACCAGCTCTACGGCGAACTGGTGGAGATCGCCAATGAGCTCGCCGGCCTGCTGGAACGCGTCAGGGCCGTCTGCATGGAAGCGCAGCGGCGGTCGCCCAGCGAAGGATTGGACATTCCGGTGGGCCTGGCAGGGGTCCACCGTGCACTGTCCAAAGCGGGCAATTCCCTGGCCACCACCTCGGAAGCCGCGGCCATGCTCCGCCTTGCCGTTGGTCCGGTCCCCGTGGGCGCCGTGTCCGTACGACGGCGCGCCGAGGCGGTGTTCCAGCAGGTGGCCGACGCCGAGAGGCACCTCGCGGAGGAACGTACTGGTTCCGGGCGGGAAGATATTCCCGGTTAAGCGTGTGGCTTACCGCTGGTATTTCTGCTTGCCTGCGCCGGTTCGTTTGGCAGGATAAAAGGATGACTCTTTCACCCACATTGACTTTCAACGACGGAAACCAGGTCCCCCAGCTCGGCTATGGTGTGTGGCAAGTTGAGGACGGAGTGGCGGAAAAGGTTGTCCGCCAGGCCTTCGAAGCGGGCTACCGCCACATCGACACTGCCAAGATCTATGGCAACGAGGCCGGCGTTGGCCGGGCCATCGCCAGCTCCGGGCTGTCACCGGAGCAGCTTTTTATCACCACCAAGCTGTGGAATGCCGACCAGGGCTACGAGTCCACCCTCGCCGCATTCGAGGAGTCGATGGACCGGCTCGGCCTTGAGACGCTGGACCTGTACCTGATCCACTGGATGCAGCCCAAGCAGGACAAGTACGTGGACACCTGGAAGGCACTGATCGAGCTGCAGAAGCGCGGCCGGGTCAAGTCCATCGGTGTTTCAAACTTTACGGTTGATGGCCTGCAGCGGCTCATCGACGAAACGGGCGTAGTCCCGGCCATCCACCAGATCGAGCTGCACCCGTACTTCAGCCAGCGGGAACTGCGCGAGTTCGGTGCCTCGAAGGGGATCCTGACCCAGGCCTGGTCCCCGCTGGGCCAGGGCGGCGAGCTCCTCGAGGATCCGGCAGTGGCCGCCATTGCTGCCAAGCACGGCGCTACGCCTGCCCAGGTTGTTATCGCCTGGCACCTTGCCATTGGCAACGTGGTGATCCCCAAGTCCGTCACCGAGTCCCGGATCCGCGAGAACTTCGCAGCGCTGGAGGTCTCCCTGGCCGCCGACGACGTCGAGGCCATCAATGCGCTGGACCGCACCGCGAACGGCGAAGGCCGGATCGGGCCCGACCCCGCAGTTTCCGACTTCGCGTAGTTCCGGCGGAGCTTCCAACCCGTGCTGCCAGGGCTTTTGCCCGGGCGGCGCGGGTTGCTGCTTTAAGCCGCTTTGAGCAGCGCCAGAGACTTAGGCGGCGATGCGGACCTGCTGGACGGGAACGGCGTCCACAACCGCCCAGCTGTCCTCGCCGTGGCAGTGCCGGCTGGCGAAGCGCTCTGCCTCTGCGAGGGTGTCAAAGACTTCGGCCCGGGCACGGCCGCAGTCAGCGTCGAAGTAGGTGACCTGAAATTCCTGTACGGGCTGATTTTCCATAAATCCAGTGTGCAACCGGGGTCTGACATTCTTTGGAATCAGGACGGCGTGTCTGTGCTGCCCAGCCGGAGGACCCGTTCCTGCGCCAGCCTGGCCGCCCGCTCGGCCTTGTCCGCAGCCCGCATGGCCTGCTTTGCCTCGGCGGTTGTGGCGGCCACGCTTCTCCGCGAGCGCTCCAGCCGGTCCTCGGCCGCTTTGAGGCGTGCCCGGAGGTCTGCCGTCTCCTCGAGGAGCTCAGTGATCTGGGTGCGTGTCTCATCCGCCTGGTCCTGCAGGTCCCGGGCCAGCCGTGCGGTTTCTGCATGTGCCGCCTCCGCTTCTGCGAAGGCGGCTTTTGCTTTCTCCAGGGCGGGCGGTGACGCTGGCCGGGGGGCCTGCCGGACTGCCTGGAGCCGTGGCCTGTCCGGCTGCGCGCGGGACGTACGCTCCGTCGTCGTACCCGCCTTCTGTGGCTTGACCGGCGCCGGCTTGGCAGGAGCGGGAGCTGTCCGGGGCGTCGCCGGCAGTGCGGCGGCCACCGCGACTGAGCCGTCCAGGTCGACGGCGTTGACGCCATCCGCCGAGAGCGTCTTGAGCAGGCGGCCGCTTTGGACAGCGGCCGCCGCCCCTGCATCGGCGGTCAGGGCGCGCAGGGTCTCCTCGACGTCGGTAGCCATGGCGTCGCTGATGGACCGGCCCTCCTCCTGCGCCACTGCGCGGGCGGTGTGGACGGCGGCGGCCAGCACCGTGCGGCGCTCCCGCCCCAGTTCACGCAGGGCCGTGGCGTCCAGTGAGGCTTGTGCTTCGCGCATCCGGCCGCCGAGGTCCGCCAGCCTGGCGAGGACCTCAGGCTGGTGCAGGGCCAACATGTTGACGGCCCACGCGGCAACCGACGGCTTGGGCAACCCGCGCACGGCCGCCCCCAGTTCCTTGTCGGACCCGGCGGCTTCCTTCGCCGCGGCTGCGCGGGCGGCGATAAAGTCCTCCAACGGCTTGGCGTAGAGCTCGTTTGCAATCTCCGCCAGCGCCTCGTCATCCATGCACGCCATCTTAGGGGCCAGCGTTGCTCCAGGCTGGCACCGGGCAGCGGGTGGGCGCAGCCCTTCCTACGTGTTGTCCTGCCGCCGCACCATTTCCGCGATCCATGTTGGCGCAAAGGGAGACGTACAGCCCGGGGGAGTGGGGTAGTCCTTGAGCACCGCCAGGCGCTCGCCGATGCTGACTGCCCTGCTGCGCTGGTCGGGGTGCCAGATGCCGATGGTGGCCAGGCAGGTATTCATCGCCCACTGCAGCCGCTCCGGAGCGTCCTTCATTTCAGCTTCAACGACGTCCAGGAGCCCTGCGAGGTCCAGTCCTTCGGGCTGCTTCGCCACGCGTTCACTGGTCAGCGCCCAGCCCGCGCTCGCAACCAACGGATCGCGGTCAGCCAACCATGTGGTTCGAAGCTCTTCCGAGTGCGGGCTTTTCTTCACCACGTAACTCACGAGCCAGTCGTGCACCTTGGGTGTGCGGGCCTCGCGCAGCATGGCATCCAACTCGTCGGGCGCGAACGCCTTCGGGCGGCAGATCAGGAGCGCCAGCAGCCTCGCCGCCGTGTCACCAGTTGCCCAGAGCTCATTGGCGAGTTCCTGTTGCGTCTTGAGCCGCTTGGCGACAGCGCGGAGTTTGCCGAGGTTTACCCCGTGATCGTCACCGTGCTTTTCGTTAACCTCGCGTGCACGCGGTTCCTCAAGGCCCGCCAGCTCGGCCATCACTCCGGCCATATCCGCCCCGGCCAACGCTGTCTTGTTCAATGCTGCCCCGGCCACCTCGGGCTCCTCTCCGCCGCCTGCGAGGTCCAGCCTACGACGGAAGCCGGCCGGCCGCATGCGGTCGTGCTCCGGCAGGCTTGCACCTATGCTGATCGGTTCCTCCGCCTTACAGCCGGCGCACCAGCCAACTTGCCAGCCACCTGCTCTCACGATCGCCGTCGTTCGCCCATTCCACCAGGACGTGCGTCACCGTATAGGCAACGGCGTGCCCTATGGCGGAACCGACCCTGACGGGTGCTGGCCGGAGCATCAGGATAGGTCTGCCCGGCGCTTGCCGGAGGGCGTCATCGCGTATGGCTGACTGCGCCATACAGCCCGGCAACTGCTTGGAAAGCCGATCCAGAACTTCGTGCCGATCGGCGGGATCTGGAGATAGCGGCATCGGAGGTCCTGAGAAAAGTGCGATTAGCACCAGTACCGTCGTCATCGGCTGGAGCCAGGTTCACCGGGCAAGCCCCGAGTGCGGCGGCTCCGTGTGAGCGTGCCGCCGTACAACAAGATTAGGAGCGGCCCCCACACTATTCATCGGTAGGAAGTACTCGACTCTCGCGGCGTCCACTACTTGCCGCGCCAGGGCGCCTGCAAGTCACCTGTGGGCGCAGGAGTGACACAAGCAGCGTCACCAGAAGAGTCCCGCGAAGTGCCTCCGCCGGAGTCTTCCCGGTTTTGTTTCAGCGCCCGTGTGCCCGGCCCTGTCCTCCTGTCTCCGTAGACGTGATGTTGAAGTTCTCATCGAAGTGGACGGTTGCACGGGTTCCGTCGGACTTCACGATGTGGGCCTCGTAGGCTGCGCCCTCGGCGTCCGTCTCAACCCGCTGAATGGTGGCACCGGGATTGGCGGCCAGGGCTGCATCCGTGACCTTGGTGGCCGTCCCGCCCGTCAGGAGGCTTTCGGTGATTCCGTTGGCCTGGTGTCCGCCCTTGGACTCATCGCGGGCCTGGGCGGTGGAGGACTGGCTGGAGTCCGGGGAAGGCGGCGCTGTGGCGGCGTTGGCAGCGATCGCCCCGCCTCCCACGACTGTTGCAAGGGCAAGACCGGCGAAAGCTGACTTTTTGCTGGTCTCCATGTCACATCTCCTTACTTCGAACGGACCCCTTTGCTTGAAGGGGATCCCTATATCATGCGCGCGCCGGTTCCCGCGGTTCCTTAGACAGGGCTGTGAATCTCCTGTGCATCCCGGCGGTCGACCGCGCCCAGTGTTGGTCGTAGTGGATCTGTTGTGACCTGGGCACACGGATCTACACTGGACTATTCCGCAATGGTGCGGGCCGGGCCGGCTGGGGGCACGAGCCAATAAAAGGTAAATATCGGGAAGGGCCGGTCATGGTCAGTGCCTCGGGGAAAGCTAATCGGGCGGTATCCGAAGCTGCATCAGCGAGCCGAAGCCCGGCCTTGCGCGCCTTGGCTCGAGCCGGATACGTCTTCATCGGACTGGTCCACATCCTGATCGGCGTCATCGCCCTTCAGGTTGACCGGGGACAGGGCGGCCAGGCAGATCAATCCGGCGCGATAGCATCTATCGCTTCCAAACCTGGTGGCCCCGCACTGCTTTGGGCGGGGCTCGTGGCGTGCGCGGCGTTGGCGCTCTGGATGTTCAGCGAGGCGTTCTTCAATGCCCGCACCGAAACCGAGTCAAAAGAGAAACTGAAGAAGGCCGGGTCCGCCGTTGGAAAAGCCGTGGTGTTTGCTTTCCTGGCCTTTACCTTTGCGGTCTTCGCCTCCGGCGGAAGCAAGAACTCCAGCCAGTCTGCGAGCGACTTTACGGCCAAGTTAATGGGGGTACCCGCCGGCATGGTGCTGCTGGTCGCGGCCGGTCTGGCGATCATCGCAGCCGGTGCTTTCTATGCCTATCGCGGCGTTTCACGGAAGTTTATGGAGGACCTGCAGGACCCCGGCAACGGCCGGGCGGCTATCAAGTGGATCGGGACCATCGGCTACGCCGCAAAAGGCGTTGTTCTCGCCGTGGTGGGGGTTCTGATCATTGTTGCCGCGGCAACCGCGGACCCCTCGAAATCCTCAGGCCTGGACGGCGGGCTGAAAACTCTGGGTTCCCAGCCGTACGGGGTGTTCCTGCTGGCCGGCATCGCGGCAGGACTGATCTGCTACGGCGTGTACTCGATGGCCCGTGCGCGGTACGGGAAGTTTTAGGAGTGCTGCCCCTGCAACAGTCAGTGGCGGAGCGTTGACGCCTGCGGTGCCCGGTCCCAGGTTCTACACGCACTACAGCACCTCCACCCAATTTGAAGTGGAGCGGTCATGATTCTCATTGTCGGTGCCACCGGTGATCTCGGCGGACGTGTTACCAGCCGGCTGCGCCTCGAGGGACAATCCGTCCGCTGCCTGGTAAGGACCAGCACCGACGACGCCGGGTTGCGCGGGATCGGTGCGGAGGTGGTGCGCGGGGACCTCACAATGCCGGCCAGCCTCAGGGCTGCATGCGGGGGCGCCGACGTCCTGATCGCGACCGCCACGGCGATGACCCGGCGCCTGGCAGGGGCCAGAAGTCCAAGCATCCGGGAGGTGGATGAGGAGGGCATGGTCGCATTGGTTGCGGCCGCCGAGGCCGCCGGCGTGCAGCGCTTCGTCTATCTTTCCTTCGCAGGGGTTGAGGCCTCTATCGGTACACCGCTTGAACACGCCAAGCTTGCAGTCGAGAGGCGCCTCAACGACTCAACTATGCAGACGGTCATCGTCCGCGCGGACGCCTTCCAGGAAGTCCACCTGGCCCCGATGGCCCGCTTTGACATGGCCACAGGAAAGGCAGCCATCATCGGCAAAGGCAACACCAGGAGGCGGTGGGTGGCCACGGAGGATGTTGCCTCTCTCCTTTGCGCGGTAGCACTCGAGACTGACCCTCCTGCGCTGATCGAGTTCGGAGGCCCGGAGCCCCTGACCAAGAACGAGGCCATCGCGGTTGCTCAGGACCTCACTCATCGCAGGATGAAGGTCCAGCGGATGCCCCGCCCCGTAGCCCGTCTTTTGGTGCGTTTGCTCAAACGCCGTAACGACGCACTGGCCTCCGCCTTCGGCGCGGGGGTACACCAAGACCTGAACGAGGCCACCTGGGACGATGAGCCCCTGCGCCGGCGTGGTATCAAGCCGAAGGCGGCCACGGACTTTCTCCGCGAACAGGCAAGCCGGCTCCCTACCCAAACCTAATGGGGTGGCCAGGCTTAACCAGCGAAAAACCCCGGAAACCCCCGTTTCCAGGGCTGTCCGGGGTTTCCCGAGCTTCCTATCAGAATCGAACTGATGACCTTTTCATTACGAGTGAAGGTATCCCGAACCTTCACGGCCACTCCCGCCACTGCCTTGAGACCCGTCATCTAGCTGTTTTTGCTAGACGAAGCATTCACGAGCGCTCCCGTGAATCACTTTTCAAAGTTGGTGGCCAGCCTTGAGCCCTACCTGGATAGGAGCAGGTCAAGCAGAGCAGGCAGGCTTGTGACGCCGTCTTCCGTCATGAAGTGTCCTGCTCGCGGGTGAATCTGCACCCGGGCGCTTAGGCGCCTGGCGATGTCATCGGATGCTTCCGGCGGCACGAAGGGATCCGTATCGGAGCGAAGGACTGTTCGTTCCCCGATGCTCATTGCCACCCGCTCAACGTCAACGTCAGTGGCGAGGAAACCATCGAGCTCCGGCAATGCTTCCAGGGGTTCAGTGAACCCGGCCACCAACACGAGACCGCCAAGCTCCCATGGCTCCGGCAACGCCGCGAGTACTCGCAGGACTGTGACCACACCGAGGGAATGGGCCACAACCACCGTTGCCGCATCGGGCACTCCGAGTGCCGCACTGACCGCGTTATCCCAAGCTGCCTTGTCAGGCTCGTCCGGATCGGGGAGGGAAACGACCGTGACTGCTATGCCTTCAGCTTCGAGGGCACTTTGAAGCCAAGGGAACCAGTTTGCATCCGGAGACGATTCGTACCCGTGGACGATGACGCACTGTTGGACGGGTCGAACCGGGACTCTGCTGCCTTTTACCTTCATAGGTAAAGACTCTAAGGGCCAGCTCGCGGAGCATCAGCTGTCACCGCCCCGCGCGGCCCGCTTCAGCTCGGCGATCCTCAGCCGTAGGAAGATGATGGCCAGGACCAGGGCGTACACCGCCAGGACGGCCACCGCGATCATGAAGACGGCGTACAGGATGCCCATAATGCCGAATGCTGGACTTGAAAACATTTGCTACCCCCAAATAGTCGCTGGACCTAGGCTACGTGAGGGTGGCAGCTCAAGTTGCTGGATAGGGTGAGCGGATGAACTTCTCGTCCGAACTTTTCGACGGCGTTGTCCTCCGACCGGTCCGGAAGATGGACGCCCGCGCGCTGACGGAAGCGTTTCAGAAGAACCGAACCTATCTCGCGCCGTGGGAGCCGATCCGGCCCGACAGGTTCTACACCGTTCAGGGCCAGCAAGAAGTAATCGCGCGGCAACGGACCGAGCTGGGCGCGGGAACAGCTCTTCCTATGGTGCTGGCGAAAGAAGGAACCATCCTCGGTCTGCTGACCCTCAGCTCGATTGTGCGCGGCGCCTTCCAGAATGCTCATCTTGGCTACTGGATCGACCAGGCCGCCCAAGGTGCGGGACTGATGACCGCAGCCGTCGGCGCTGCCGTGAATATCGCCAAGCATGACTTGGGATTGCACCGTCTGGAAGCGGCAACCCTTGTGCACAACACCGCATCGCAGCTGGTCCTGGAGAAGAACGGGTTCGCGTCATATGGCATGGCTCCCGCTTATCTGCAAATTGCTGGCCAGTGGCAGGACCACCGGATGTTCCAGCGGATTCTCTAACTGCACGGTCCAGTTCCAGGGCAAAGAGGAGCGGGCCCAGTTCGCCGGGCCCGCCTAGTTTGCTGCCAGTCACTGTTCGGCAGGTTCTGCATGCACTTGAGTCTCAACCTCCCGAAGGGTTTTCCTTGGGTGTCCCATCAGGGTCCTCGGTTATAGGACGGTCTTCCTCGGGCTTCGTCTTCGGGCTTTCGGTCTGCGGGTCCTTTGGCTCGCCGACTGGCTGTTCCCTGGTTTCGGAGTCGCTCACAATAGTCCTCCTGTTGAGTAAATTTGAGTGCGAAAAGGGGTGCGCCCCGTTCGCTGAGCGCACCCTTCTCGATTACCCCTCGCACCGGATCCCCATCCGACTGAGAACATAATAAGCATGCTTAGCAATGTGTGCGCAAGCCCATTTCGTATTCATAGCGGAAGCACAACCAGCATGTAGTCGGACCTTGCTGACGGCCAGATGCCCATGCAGAACCTAGACGACTGCTCCGTCGTTGAGCTGCTTCCGCCTGGAACGCCGGGTAAGTCCACTCGCCCAGAAGGCGATCATGAGTCCTGCCGTCGCTGCCCCGCCGGCATGTATCCAGGGCGACGCCCATGCTCCTTCAGGAGTAGGAATTGCCACGGCCACCATCACTGCGGACACTGCCAGGAGTACCTCCACGGCCGCCTGCGCCGGTCTGGCCCGATAATCAGGGCTGGCCAGCCGGGTCAGAGGAATGGCCGGCAAGAGGAACAGGCCGACGCTGAAGATCACGAAGATGGCATTGAAGGTGAAGATCACCAGCCCCAGCACCAGCAGACCGACGAACTTCAGCAGCTGGCCAACCCGAAGCGGGTTATCCGGTGCCCACCGGCTCAGCAACAGCCCCCATGCAGGAAGCCCCAACAGCCAGCCGCCGGCCCAGAACCCAAGATCCAGGAGCGCCAGGGGAGCGAGCAGCGCCCCGGGAAGCAGGAACGCCACGGCCTGCCGAAGCGACGGGAGCTTGCCGGTGGGGCCGAAGATGCAGGCGCCGATCAGCAGGTAGGTCACCTCGTACCAGGGGAGCAGCTGGATTATGGGGTCGGCCAGGCTGAACACAAGGAGGGTCAGAGCGGGAACCATGACGCAGACCGAGGCGAACGTCCACGGCTGGCGGGCAGTCGTCAGTTCATGGTGGTCCGAATTCATGTTCCGACGAAGGAGCGGTTGAACAATTCAGGAGCCGCGACAAGGTCGGCCGGCTCGATGTTGAATTCCCCGGTAGTCACGACATCACTGCCGTCCTCAGTCAAAACCCAGGTCACAGCTACAGCTTCCGCATGAGGATCACGCGTCACGAGGACGTAGTCGTCCTCGTCGCTTGTCCAGGGCACATTGGGACGGAATGATTCTGGCGTGAGGACGACTACGACGTTGTTCCCTCTGTTGTTCCACTGGACCGGGTAGCCACGGACTGCGACGTGCAGGTCTGCGGGATCGAATGCCGGTCCGTATGGACTAATTCGACGCATAACCGGCTCGACTACCTTCGCGAAATTCGCGTCGGCGGTCTCCCGATGATCGAACACCTCACAGTCGTGGAACGTAACTATGAGATGGGGCTTGGCCACAAACCGATCACGGCTCACAACCCGAATGCCGGCGCCCGGAAGTGCAACGCCGAGGAAATGGCGCCGGCCGTTTTGTAGGTGTTCTGGTCTTTCTTGACGCCATGTTGCCAGGCTGCCGGCACGATTTTCATCACTCGCTGGCTCTGTACCGCCGAGGATGGCTGGCATGAAGACTGGGATGGTTGCCGTGGAGGAGGTCGGAGGCTTAGCAAAGCGTTCCTCCTCGCGCTTGTACAGGTACTCCAGTACCTCGTCCACACGAGCGACTCGATTAATGGGTCCAAGGACCTGAACGTCCAGTGTGATTGCTGACCTGCCTGCCGCGCGTGCCCTTTCTACAAGGGCAAGTACTTCTCCTGCCCTTGCAGGGCGCGTGTTGCTGGCACCTCGCAGGTAGATTGCGCCGTCGTCCAAGTTGTCCTGCCTTTTGAATCCCTGGAAAGACTTGTGGCAGGGAAATATAGTCTGGCCGTCTACAGGGGGCGGGGAGATGACGAAGAGAACTTCACTTTCGGCGTCGATAGGGAGTCGGCCTAGTTCGAATGCCGGGAACTGTGGCCCAAGGTAAGGGCGCAACCGATCTTCTAGCTCGTGGGCTTCAGTACCTCGGGGGATGCCACCGGCCTTCCCCTTCTCCACCCCCACAACCAACACCGCATATCCATGGAAGTGCTTAGCCGCGTCATTCGGTCGACGATTTGCAGCTCCCAGGAGAAACTTCGCTACCTTCGCGATTCCTTCGGCTTTGGAAAAGTCGAGTTGGCTCTTCACCTCCAGATACCCTGCTTCTGCTTCATCGCCCACCGAAATTACGTGGTCCAAAATGTTGCGCAGTGCTCGCTCGCCTAGTGGGATCGTCCCTGTATCCACGCGCTACTCTCCAGCCATCTAGTCCTGCCTTAACGGTAGCTGCCGTCTATGGATAGCTTCGGCGATGCTTGTACGGGGCATGTCGGACTCTGAAGCCTTGGATAGCCAAGATCGTGCCCAAGCGTGTTTCCGACGCCGAAACCGACACGAACTCTTTCCGCCTGTTCCACAACAGGTGGAGGATTAGCAGTCGGTGCCCAGATGCAAGTGAGCAGGGGAGCCCTAGCAGGACCGCTTACTGGAGCGGGACTAAAATCGCTTCACACCTACATAAGTGCTGCTGAAGGAGCGCGAAAGTGTGCCATAAATGTGCCCCGAACCTAAAGAGGGCTTCAGGATTAACCAGCGAAAAACCCCGGAAACCCCTAAATTTAGGGGCTGTCCGGGGTTTATCCCGAGCTTCCTATCAGAATCGAACTGATGACCTTTTCATTACGAGTGAAACGCTCTACCGACTGAGCTAAGGAAGCACCGCATTCCTGCCCGGAAGAACCGGGCCCTTCATGCAAGAGTCAACTGTAATAGAGTCCCGGCGCCCGGGTCAAAATGGCCGGGGGTAGGGGGCTGAGGCCTTTAGCACACTGTGTTGTCGGCCGGGACCTGACCGCTCACCAGGTAGCGGTCAACAGGGTCCTCGATGCAGCTGTTGGACCGACCGTAGGCAGTGTGGCCTTCGCCGTTCCAGGTCAGCAGGGAGGCATTGCCCAGCTGCTTCCGGAGCGAGGCGGCCCACTCCACCGGTGTGGCGGGGTCACCCGTAGTACCGATGACCACAATGGGGGTTTCGCCCCTGTACTCCATGGGTGCCGGGGTGCGGAGGTTCTTGTACGGCCAGCCGGCACAGTTGGTGCCGCCGTAGGCGAAAAAGTACCCGAATGTGGGGGACTCCTGCACCAGCTGCTGCTTTTCGGCCCGCATGCTGGCCGTGTCGGACGCCGTGGGATAGTCCAGGCAGTTGATGGCGCTAAATGCGAACGATGAATTGGAGGTGTACGTCCCGTTGGAGGCGCGGTCGGCACTCAGGTCTGCGAGTCGAAGCATCAGGCTCACGTCCCCTGCCATGGCCGCATCGAGGGCCTGCGTGAGCGCAGGCCAGCTCTGATCGTTGTACAGCGGGGTAATCAGGCCGCTGACGAACATGGTGGCGTTAACCATCCGGCCGTCCTTGGCGGTGCGGGGCGTCTGCTGTACAGCGTTGATGAGGTCCCGGATCTGCTGCACGCCGGAATCGACATTTCCGCTCAGCGGGCACTTCTCCTGCTCAAGGCAGCTCTCAACATAAGCCCCGAGGGACTTTTCAAAGGCGCGTGCCTGGCCGCGGGTCAGTTCCTCGCTGCTGATGGAGGGATCAAGGGCACCATCGAGCACCATACGGCCCACATTGTCCGGGAACAGCGAAGCGTAGGTGGACCCCAGGAACGTGCCGTAGGAGTACCCGAGGTAGTTCAGCTTTGCGTCGTTGACCACGGCACGGAGGATGTCCAGGTCCTTCGCGGAGCTCACAGTATCGATATGGGCCAGCACGGGCCCGGTCTGCTCAGAGCACTTGGCGGCGACGGCCTTATTGTCTGTCAGCGCCTCCTGCAGGCCGGCGTCCGTGTCCAGGTTGTAGATCTTGGCACGGGCCGCGTCGCGTTCGGCATCCGTCATGCAGGCAACGGGCGCGGAGCGCTTTACACCCCGGGGGTCGAAGCCCACCAGGTCGTAGGCGTTCCGCACCGCCTGCGAAAAGTGCGTTCCCGCTGCGTCCTTGACGAAGTCGTACCCGGACGCGCCGGGGCCGCCGGGGTTGACGAGCAGGCTGCCCGTTTTGTTGCCCGTGCTCGGGGCCCGCAACGCCGCCAGTTCAATGGTTTCGCCGCCGGGATTACCGTAATCCATGGGCACTTCGACCTTGGCGCACTGGAAGTTGTTTTCGCACGGCTCCCACACCACTTCCTGCGAGTAGAACTGTTCAAGCCCGGCCGGAGCGGACGCCACAATCGAGGGGTCAGCCTTCGCCGTGGCTGCCTCCTGGCTGCGGTCTCCGCCGTTCAGGAGGCTGCAGCTGGCCAGGACCATGGCAAGGGCCATGGCCCCGGCGGCACGTGCCGCAATCGCCCAGGATGCGGGGCGTGCAGGCAGGGGGCGGGCAGTCATCGGGTCTCCTTGGAGGGGGCTAGATCAGGCTGGCTGCCATGGACTCAATGGTCAACAGCGGGGCAACGTTGGTGGTGGTGATGCGTTCACGGGCTTTGTTGATGGCGTCCATCCGGGCAAGGGTGGCTTCTGGGGTGGAGCGGCTGGCGAACTCCTCCAATTCACCCCTGATCTCAACGTTTACGAGCTCCACAGCATTCCCGAGCTGGATAATCATCACATCCCGGTAGAAGGACAGCAGGTCTGTGAGGGTACGGTCCAGGGAATCGGTGACGGACCGTTTGGCACGGCGTTTCTGGTCTTCCTCCAGTTGCTTCACCTGGCTCCGCATGGCCGGCGGAAGCGTGCCCGACTCGGGTGCTCCAAGCGTGGCCAGCAACGCGGCCTTCTCGGCGGCGTCGCGTTCCTCGTTGGAACTCGTGGCCTCGGCGGTGGCAATTTTAACCAGCTTTTCCGCCATCATCACCGCGGCTGTGACCCCGCGCAGGCCCAGCGGGAACCTCACCGTCTCCAGCCGGCGCTCCCGGGCCGCAGGATCCCGCGCGAGCCGCCGGGCGATGCCCACATGGCTTTGTGCCGCCCGGGCCGCGCGCTCCGCCAAGGCCGGCTCCACGCCGTCGCGCTTTACCAGCAAAGCAGCCACATCAGCGGCGGGCGGCAGACGCAGCGCCACGCTGCGGCAGCGCGAGCGGATGGTCACCAGTACATCGGCGGGGGACGGCGCGCACAGCATCCACACCGTCCGCGGGGTTGGCTCCTCGATCGCCTTGAGGAGGACGTTCGTGGTCCGCTCGGCCATCCGGTCCGCGTCCTCCACCACGATGATCCGCCAACGGCCGGCTGATGGCCGGTTCCCTGCTGCGGCCACCAGTTCCCGGGCCTCGTCAATGGTGATGGTCACTTTTTCAGTCCGGACGAACGTGACGTCCGAATGGGTTTCGCCCAGGATGGTCAGGCACGCGGGGCACTGCCCGCAACCGCGCCGGGTGACGTCCTCCTGGTCGCAGTTCAACGCGGCCGCAAAAGCCTTGGCCGCATTCGAACGGCCCGAGCCCGGCGGCCCGGTGAAGAGCCAAGCGTGCGTCAGGTTTTCGCCGCTCGAGGCCTGGCGCAATTGTTCGACGACGGCGGCCTGGCCCTGCAGGTCTTCCCATACGCTCATGCGCTGCCCACTTCCGCGGCGGCCAGCAGGGCGTCCACGCGCTGGAGGATGTGCGCTGCCAGCTCATCGACGGGAAGGTGAGCCGGAAGCACCAGGTAGGAACCGGCACGGCTGGCTGCCAGTTCCAGGAAGGCGTCCCGGATCCGCACGTGGAAGTCGTCAGCTTCGGATTCCAGCCGGTCTTCGGCAGCATCGCCAGCGGTCCTGCGGCTGCGGCCCACTTCTGGGTCAACGTCCAGCAGCACGGTGAGGTGGGGCTCCAGGCCGGAGGTGGCCCAGGCATTAATGGACCGCACGGCGTCCTTGCCGAGGTCCCGCCCGGCGCCCTGGTAGGCAACCGATGAATCGATGTAGCGGTCCGTCAAAACCACCTCGCCGCGGTCAAGGGCGGGCCGGATGACCTGGGTTGCATGCGCCGCACGCGAGGCGGCAAAGATCAGCGCTTCGGTGTGGGCATCGATGTGCCCCTGGCCATGGTCCAGGACCAGGGACCGCAGTTTCTCGCCAATCGGGGTACCGCCGGGCTCCCGCGTACGCAGGACAGTGAGTCCGCGCGATTCGAGGGCGTCCGCGAGCCGGGCCGCCTGGGTGGACTTACCGGCGCCGTCCCCGCCCTCAAAAGCGATGAAAAGGCCCGCCCGTTGTTTGCTCACTGCATAAGCCTACCGATCCGCACCGTCAAGTGCAGTTTGAAGGCGGTGCCATGTGGACAGTGCAGTAACGGCTTTCAGGGGCCTGCACAGCGGACAGTACGCTTTTCACCATGAGTCTTTCCGAACATCAAGCGGTGTCCCTGGCAGCTGAGACGGTAGTGGTGGCCGCCGGACGCCCCCCAAGGGAGAGGGACCAGCCGGTCAACCCGCCCATCGTCCTGTCCTCCACATACTTTGGCACCGGACCGCTTGCTGACGGCGACCGCGGCTATGGCCGGTACTCCAACCCCACCTGGGATCCCTTTGAAGAAGCGCTCGGCCAGCTCGAAGGCTCGGAACTGCCCGGCCTCCTCTATGCATCCGGCCTGGCCGCCGTCAGTTCGGCGCTCTCCCTCATCCCGGCCGGGGGAGTGCTCGTGATGCCGGCGCACAGCTATTCCGGATCCCTGGTGATGGCCGCAGAGCTGGCCCAAAAGGGTTTCATCGAACTCCGGACCGTAGACATTGCGGAAACGGACGCCGTCAGGGAAGCACTCTCGCCCAGCGGTCCGGCAGCGCGCTCCGCCGCCATGCTGTGGCTGGAGAGTCCCACGAATCCCATGCTGGGCATTGCCGACGTGCCTGCCCTCGCTGACGCCGCGCACGCTGCCGGAGCCATCGTGGTCACAGACAACACCTTTTCCACTCCCTTGGTCCAGCAGCCCCTGCTGCTGGGATCCGACGTCGTCCTGCACTCGGTGACCAAATACCTGGCGGGCCACTCCGACGTCGTCCTCGGAGCCCTGGTGACGTCCAACCCTGACATCCGTTCGGCACTGCTTCATCACCGGATCATCCACGGCGGGATCGCAGGCCCGTTCGAAGCCTGGCTCGCACTGCGCGGGCTGCGGACACTCGCGCTGAGGATCGAGCGGTCCCAGGCCTCTGCCCTGGTCCTGGCGGACAGGCTAGGGTCCCATCCCCTGGTCGAATCCCTCCGGTTCCCGGGCCTTCCCACGGACCCCGGGCACGAGCGGGCGAAGGCGCAGATGAAGGGCTTCGGCTCGATCATCTGCATCCAGGTGGCACCAGCGGGAGGGCTCAGCGGAGCCGAAGCCGCGGACGCGCTGGTGCAGGCGCTGGAACTGTGGCTTCCGGCGACGTCACTGGGCGGGGTTGAATCGCTGATCGAACGCCGCCGCCGGCATACGGCCGAACCGGCCAGTGTTCCCGAAAACCTGGTCCGCCTCAGCGTCGGCATCGAAAACGTCGAGGACCTCTGGGCTGACCTGAAGCAGGCGCTGGACGCGTTGGGCGGCTAGGCTGGGCTTGTGGACGGTGAACTTCTTATTCGGCCTGTAGAACAGGCAATTTTCTTCATTCTTGCCCTGGTGGCGCTGGGACTGGAGCTGTGGGCCGTGGTGGACTGCGCCCGCCACCGCGCGAATGCGTTCGAGGCTACCGGAAAGAGGACCAAGACTTTCTGGCTGGCATTGACCGGCGGCGCCGCCCTGGTAGGCGTCATCTCCTTTTTCGGCAGCGGCGGTGGCTTTTTCGGCACGCTGGGGCTGTTCGGGCTCGCGGCCGTGGTGGCGGCGTCCGTCTACCTCGCCGACGTCCGCCCGGCTGTCAAGGATGCCGGCCGCGGCGGCAGCCGCAACACCGGCCCTTACGGGCCCTGGTAATCCCCACCGGCCCCCTAGCCTCGCAAGCTCGCCCAGGGAACCCTGCCGGCGTGGGCCCACCACCGGGCCCCTAGCCTCGCAAGCTCGCCCAGGGAACCCCCCGGCGTGGGCCCACCACGGCCCCCTGCGTCGCAGAGTTGGATTAGCCGCGCGGGGCCACCGCTTCCCAACCCACCGTCAACTCTCCCAGCCGCCACCGCCCCGGCCCGTCCTGCACCGGCCACCCGGCGTCGCGCAAAAGGCGGCACATGGACTGCCAGCGCTGCCGGTTGCCGAACGCTGCCAGCGGGGCAGACTCCAGCCAGAACCGGTCCATGGCCTGCATCAGGGCATGGACCGGTTCGCCGGGGACGTTGCGGTGGATCAGCGCCTTGGGCAGCCGCTCGGCTGCGTCTGAGGGCAGGGTAAAGCTGCCGAACCGCATGGATATGCTGAGCGAGAGCGGCCGCTCGGCGTCCAGTGCCACCCACGTCACCCGCCGCCCGATCTCGTCGCAGGTGCCATCGATGAACAGTCCGTC
This sequence comes from Pseudarthrobacter siccitolerans, assembly GCF_030823375.1. Taxonomy (NCBI): domain Bacteria; kingdom Bacillati; phylum Actinomycetota; class Actinomycetes; order Micrococcales; family Micrococcaceae; genus Pseudarthrobacter; species Pseudarthrobacter siccitolerans. The sequence continues at coordinate 3,612,842 of NZ_JAUSXB010000001.1, forward strand.
CCGGGACAGCCGGTCCTGCACCAGCCGCCAGATGCCCGCCACATCCGCTTCCTCGTACTGCCGCAGCACATTAAAGGCGCGCACCAGCACCGGCCTGCCCGGAACAGGAATTTCAAAACCGCCCACATGGAAGCTCAGACCGGGCCGTTGAAGGGGCAGGGCTGCGCGGACGCGGTCAGGCTCGATCTCGATCCCGCACACCTGTACGTCCGGCCGCACAGCAGAGAGCCGCTCAAAAAGTTCGACGGCGGTGGCCGGGGTGGCGCCGTATCCCAGGTCCACCACCAGGGGGCTGGCGGCGGACCGGAGCCGCCAGGCCTGCGGCCCGGTCAACCAGCGGTCCAGCCGTCGCATGCGGTTGGGGTTGGTGGTGCCCCGGGTGACGTTGCCGACCGGCCGCCCCTGCCTGCCGGCCAGGTTCCTGCCGGTGATCTGCGGGGAAGTCACCCGTTCAGCTTTTTGCACCACCGCCCAACCTTATCGCTGCGGCTTGCCGTTGGTGACGGCCCCTTCGTGACGCTGGAGGGGTGCCGGCTGTAACGCTGGGCGGGCGGCAGCGGCGCTCGGCTAGGATGAAAATCATGACTTACAAGCTGATTCTGCTGCGCCACGGCCACAGCGAATGGAACGCCAAGAACCTTTTCACCGGCTGGGTGGACGTAGACCTTAACGACCAGGGCCGTACGGAAGCAGCACGGGGCGGGGAGCTCCTGGTTGAGAACGAAGTTCTCCCGGACATCCTCTACACCTCCTTGTTGAAGCGCGCCATCAACACCGCCAACATCGCGCTGGACAAGGCCGACCGCGGCTGGATCCCGGTCAAGCGGGACTGGCGCCTCAACGAACGCCACTACGGTGCCCTGCAGGGCAAGGACAAGGCCCAGACCCTGGCCGAATACGGCGAAGAGCAGTTCATGGAGTGGCGCCGTTCCTACGACACCCCGCCGCCGCCCCTTGACGACAACTCCGAGTTCTCCCAGGCACGGGACCCCCGCTATGCAGATCTCGGCGACGCCCTTCCGCGCACGGAATGCCTGAAGGATGTCCTGGTCCGCCTGCTGCCGTACTGGGAATCAGATATCAAGGAAGACCTGAAGGCCGGGAAGACCGTCCTGGTTACCGCCCACGGCAACTCGCTGCGCGCACTCGTCAAGCACCTCGACGGCGTCAGCGACGAAGCCATCGCAGGCCTCAACATTCCCACCGGCATCCCGCTGGTCTATGACCTGGACGAAGACTTCCAGCCGATCAAGCCGGGCGGCACGTACCTCGACCCGGAAGCCGCTGCCGAGGCGATCCTGGCAGTTGCCAACCAAGGCAAAAAATAGGCCTTCTTACGCGTACGACCGCGGGCCGGTCACTTTTGGTGACCGGCCCGCCGTCTTTGTTCGCAGCGTTTGCTGTCAGCTGTGCTCGATGCCGTTCGGCTGCCAGGCACCGGTCACCAGGTAGGTGACTTTCTGCGCCACGGAGACGCCGTGGTCCGCAAACCGCTCGAAGTAACGGCTGGCCAAGGCCACGTCCACGGTAGTGGCGGGCGTCTCGTCCCAGTCCGGGGCCGCGATGGCCTTAAAGACGCTCAGGTGCAGATCGTTGATGGCGGTGTTTGCCTTCAGGATGTCCCGGGCCACCTCAAGGTCGCGGGTTTCCAGGAGAACCGTGAGCTTGTCCGCAATTTCCTGGTCCAGGTCCGCCATGCTCTTGAACGTCGCCGTCATGGATTCCGGGATAACGATCGAGGGGAAGCGGAGGCGGGCCAGCTGGGCGATGTGCCGCGCAAGGTCACCCATGCGCTCCAGTGAGGCGCTCATCCGCAGGGACCCCACGATCATCCGGAGGTCGCTGGCAACAGGGCCCTGCAGCGCCAGGATGTCGATGGCCCGTTCGTCCAGGCTGTTCTGCAGGAAGTCGATGCGGGCGTCCGCAGCGATCACGTCCTGGGCAAGATCCACGTCCGCCACCTGGAACGAGGTGGTGGCCTTGACCATCGCCTCGCTGACCAGCCGGGAAATCTCCACCAGCTGGTCACCAACCTGGGTGAGCTCTTCCTGAAAAACCTTACGCACGTAGGCGTCCTTTCCTTGGAACTCCCGTGCCGCCCGCACCCGGACAGCAGGAATTCATGTCGCCGTTCGGCAGTCCAACTCGTTACTCTGCCAGTATCCGGTAAACGGTTGAGCCCCTGAAGATGAACGTTAGTTGAACCGTTGGCGCAGCAGGCCCGGACGTGCCGATGGCCGGTTACCAGCACATAAGGTGGAGCTGTGGATCCTATGCTCATCGGTCTCGTCGCCGGCCTCATTGGCCTGGCGCTCGGCACCTTCGGAGTGCTTGCCTCCAGGGTCAGCGAGAAGCAGCGGCAGCTACTGGACATCGACGCCGATGAGCTGGCACTGCCGGCCGGTGCGGCCGAGGTGCTCGCCGTCGTCGGACGCGCCTTTGTGGTGGTGGACGCGGTGGACGGTGTGGTCCGCGCCAGTCCCGCCGCCTACGCTTACGGGCTGGTCCGCGGGCACACGGTGGTCCACAAGGAACTGCTGGCCATGACGGCAGGAGTCCGGCGCGACGGCGTCATCCTTGAGAAGCAGCTGGAGCTGCCGCGGGGACCGCTGGGGCACGGCACCATCATTGTCCAGGTGCGCGCAGCCATGCTCGGTGAGGAATACATCCTCCTGCTGGCAGACGACCGCACGGAGATCACCCGCACCGAGGAAATCCGCAACGACTTTGTGGCCAACGTGTCCCACGAACTGAAGACTCCCGTTGGCGCCATTTCCCTGCTCGCCGAAGCACTGGAGTCCTCGGCCGATGACGAAGAGGCAGTGCGGCGGTTCGCCAAGCGCATGCATAAGGAGTCCGGCCGGCTCGCTGCCCTGGTCCAGGACATCATCGAACTGTCCCGGCTCCAGGGCGCCAGCGTCTCGCAGGAGGGCCGCCCCGTTGACGTCAATGCGGTGATTGCGGAGGCGGTGGACCGTTCCCAGCTCCCGGCCGAAAGCAAGAACATCCGCATCGAGGTTGGCGGCCGGACCGAGGGAATGGTCTTCGGCGACCAGGACCTCCTGGTGACCGCGCTGCGCAACCTGATCGACAACGCCATCCGCTACTCCCCGGCGAACACCCGGGTAGGCATCGGCGTCCGCTCCAGGGACGGGCTGGTGTCGATCTCTGTGACGGACCAGGGGGAGGGACTCAGCGCCGAGGACCAGGAGCGCGTTTTCGAGCGTTTCTACCGCGTTGATGCGGCCCGCTCCCGCCACACGGGCGGCACAGGCCTGGGACTGAGCATCGTCAAACATGTCGCTTCCAACCACGGAGGGGAAGTCACCCTCTGGTCCCAGCCCGGCCAGGGTTCCACGTTCACCCTCCGCCTTCCCGAGATGGAGGGCCAGGACGGCGAGGAAGTGCTTCCGCTGCCCGCAGTTCACAGTGCCTCAACGCAGGGGCCTGCACAGCCCAATGTCACCCAAGGATCACGCGCCGCAGGCGCAAAAGAACGAGGAGCCAACGCTTGAGCAGGATTTTGATTGTGGAGGACGAGGAATCGTTCAGCGATCCCTTGTCCTATTTGCTGGGTAAGGAAGGGTTCGAGGTGGAAGTGGTGGACAACGGACTGGACGCCATCACCGAATTCGACCGGAACGGAGCCGACCTTGTCCTGCTGGACCTCCAGCTTCCCGGACTGTCCGGCACGGAGGTCTGCCGCCAGTTGCGCCAGCGCTCCACGGTCCCTGTGATCATGCTGACGGCCAAGGATGCCGAAATCGACAAGGTAGTGGGCCTGGAACTGGGCGCGGACGACTACGTCACCAAGCCGTACTCGTCGCGTGAACTGGTGGCCAGGGTCAGGGCCGTACTGCGCCGCCAGGGCGAACCGGAGGAGCTGATCTCCTCCACTGTCCAGGCTGGGCCCGTGCGGATGGACATCGAACGGCACGTTGTGAGCGTGGGCGGCGAGCAGGTGCTGCTCCCGTTGAAGGAGTTCGAACTCCTGGAGATGCTCCTGCGCAACTCGGGTCGGGTGCTCACGCGCGGGCAGCTGATAGACCGCGTCTGGGGTTCGGACTACGTGGGCGACACCAAAACCCTCGATGTCCACGTCAAGCGGCTGCGCGGCAAGATTGAACCCGACCCCTCGGCGCCACGGTACCTGGTGACGGTCCGCGGGCTCGGTTACAAGTTCGAGCCGTAGCGCCTAAGGGCGCAGGCGGGACCGAAGGACAAACAAAAAGGGAGGGGCCGGCAGGCCCCTCCCTTTTCCATGCGTTGCCTGCAGGCCTTAGTGGCCGGTTCCGCTGGCGGAGGGCGAAGACGTTGCGCTTTCGGAAGCGGTCGATGACGTTGCGCTTTCGGTAGCGGTCGATGACGGGGAAGCTGAGGTGCTGGCCGAAGGGGAGCTGCCGGCCGGCAGGTATTCCTTGTACTCCGGAAGTGTTGCGTCCACCACCGGCACCTTCACGGTGTTGCTGACGTTGGTGCCGTCTTCGGTGACCTTCACGTCAACGAGGGAGCCAGGGGCGCCGCCGCTGGTGCTCAGGATGGCTTCGTCCGAGCTTTCGTTCAGCAGCGTGTACGAGTTCGCCTTGACCGGAACTTCAGTCTGGGAGCCTTCGGCCCCGTTGAGCTTCAGCGTTACATCTTTGGAGGACGAGTTGTAGACAGCACCGATCACCCGTCCGGGCTCATCCTTGCCGGAAGAAACAATGAGGATGTTGCGCAGCTGGAGCGGGCCGAGGTCGGCGCGGATGCCGTCCGAAGCGGAGTACTGCCGGTTTGTCTGCTGGGGTGTGATGTATCCGCAGCCCGCCGTCAGCAGGCCGACGCTAAGGGCGGCCCCCGTCAGTGCCAGTTTGGCGCGTTGGGCCCGGTTCATCGCAGTGAAACGCACGTCACGTACTCCTCGAGAGTTTTGAAAAATTATTCAGCCATAGCCTAGCCGCAATCCCGGGCAAAAGAGGATTCGGGAAGCGTCATAACACCCTTGGCAGCGCACCCGCGATGCACTATTATCCGCGTTCGTCAAGGGGTTGAAGGGGGTCGATTGTGCCGTTTTTCCGCGGATTTTCGCGGTTCCGGACCCTTTTGGCGGCCGGTCATATGCCTGAATCGTGATAAACTGGTCTGCGGGAAAGGGGAAATGTCCACATGGTATTTGAGGTCGGCGAGACAGTAGTTTACCCTCACCACGGTGCTGCGAAAATTGAAGAAATCAAGATGCGCACCATCAAGGGCGAAGAGAAGATGTATCTCAAGCTCAAGGTGGCTCAGGGTGATCTGACCATTGAAGTTCCAGCAGAGAATGTTGATCTTGTTGGCGTTCGGGACGTAGTGGGCAAGGAAGGCCTGGAGCACGTGTTTGATGTGCTTCGCGCCGAGTTCACCGAAGAGCCCACCAACTGGTCACGCAGGTACAAGGCAAATCTGGAGAAGCTTGCTTCCGGTGACGTCATCAAGGTAGCAGAGGTCGTCCGCGACCTGTGGCGCCGCGATCACGACCGGGGCCTTTCCGCAGGCGAAAAGCGAATGCTGGCCAAAGCCCGGCAGATTCTGATTTCAGAACTGGCCTTGGCTGAAAAGACCGACGAGGAGAAGGCTGCAAGCGTTCTCGACGAGGTTCTGGCTTCCTAAGAATTGAACCCCGGTGGCACCCAAGTGCCGCCGGGGCTTCTTTTTGCCCGGATTCAGGTCCGGGCGGGGCAGGCTGCCGGGACGTAGGCTAGTCGGCATGAGTGAATCTCCCACCCGCCTTGTCACTGCCGTGATCCTGGTGGCCGCCGGCTCCGGGCAGCGGCTTGGCTACGGCATGCCCAAAGCTGCGGTTCCGCTGGGCGGCGAACCTATTCTCCTGCACGCCCTCAGGGGCATCGTCGCGTCCGGAGTCGCCAGCCAGGTCTGCATCGCGCTTCCAGCCGGCGATGACGCGCTCCGGCAGCTGTGCGAGGACTTCAGGGAGGAACTGGCCGACGGCGGCCCCCTCCTTTCAATGGTCGACGGCGGCGCCACCCGTGCCGACTCCGTCCGGGCCGGCATTGCTGTCCTGATGGACGGGATTGAGGCCGTGCTGGTCCACGACGCCGCCCGCGCTCTGACCCCCGAATCCGTCTTCCACCGGGTAACGGATGCCCTTGCGGCCGGCGCAGCCGCGGTGATTCCAGCCGTCCCGGTTGTGGATACCGTCAAGACCGTGGCTGCCACCACGGGAGAGGACAGCGCACTGGCGCCGGAGATTGTTACCGGCACCGCGCCCCGGGAGGAGCTGCGCGCGGTGCAGACGCCCCAGGGTTTCCAGCTCGGCACCCTCCTGAAAGCGCACGAGGCCGCCGGGACGCTGGACCGGCAGCAGTCCGCCGCCGTCACCGACGACGCCATGCTCGTGGAAATGCTGGGTACGCCCGTCCACGCCGTCCGCGGCTCCAGCCAGTCACTGAAGATCACCACCCCGCTGGACCTGATCCTCGCCGAGGGACTGCTGGAAGGGCCCTTGGGCGCCCGCTGGGTGGAGGGCTAGCAGTGGATTTCACAATGGTGATTCTTCCCCGTACCGGAATCGGCCTCGACGTCCATGCCTACGCGGCCAATGACACACCCCGTCCGCTCTGGCTTGGCGGCCTCTATTGGGAGGGGGAGCGCGGCCTCGCCGGGCACTCCGACGGCGACCCTGTGGCCCACGCGGCGGCGGACGCCCTTTTTTCGGCAGCCGGCATCGGCGACCTCGGAACCCATTTTGGAACCAGCCGCCCCGAATTCGCCGGCGCGTCCGGGGTCGCGTTGCTCGCGGAAGCGGCACGGATCGTGCGGGCTGCCGGCTTTGAAATCGGCAATGTCGCAGTCCAGTTCGTGGCCAACCGGCCCAAGTTCGGCCCCCGCCGGGAGGAATCGCAACGGGTTCTCAGCGAGGCCGCCGGCGCGCCCGTTAGCGTCACGGCAACCACCAGCGACGGCCTGGGGTTCGCCGGCCGCGGGGAAGGCATCAGCGCAGTGGCCACCGCACTGGTGTATCCGAGCCAGTCCGGCGCCATCGGCTAATCTGGAGCGGTGACCCTGCGCTTCTATGACACTGCCTCCGCCGAAGTCCGGAACTTCGTCCCCCTCGTCGAGGGCAAGGCCAGCCTCTACTACTGCGGGGCCACGGTGCAGGGGATGCCCCACGTTGGCCATATCCGCTCCGCCATTGCGTTCGACCAGCTCACCCGCTGGCTCCAGTACCGCGGCCTCCGGGTCACCGTGGTCCGCAACGTCACTGACATCGACGACAAGATCCTGGCAAAGTCCGAGGCCTCGTTCGCGCCGGACTTCAGCCCGGAACCCGGCGAAGTGGCGGGGGAAGAATGGTGGGCCCTCGCCTACCGCTACGAGCAGGAATTCCTGAAGGCCTATGACGCCCTGGGCGTTTCCCGGCCCACGTACGAGCCCCGTGCCACGGGGCACATCCCGGAGATGCACGCGCTGATCCAGCAGCTGATCGACCGCGGGCACGCCTACCCGGCCCTGGACGACTCCGGGGACGTGTACTTTGACGTCCGTTCTTGGAGCAAATACGGCGCCCTCACCAGGCAGAACATCGACGACATGCAGGCAGCCCCGGACGCCGACCCGCGGGGGAAGAAGGATCCCCGCGATTTCGCGCTATGGAAGGGGTCGAAAGCCGGCGAACCGGCGACGGCGGGTTGGGCCTCCCCGTGGGGAACGGGACGGCCGGGCTGGCACCTTGAGTGCTCCGCCATGGTCACCAAGTACTTGGGCATCGAGTTTGATATCCATGGTGGCGGCCTGGACCTGCGGTTCCCGCACCATGAAAACGAGCTGGCCCAGTCCCAGGCGGCAGGCCACCCGTTCGCCAACTTCTGGATGCATAACGGCATGGTCACCTATGAGGGCGAAAAGATGTCCAAGTCCATCGGGAACACCGTCAGTCCTGCCGAGATGCTGGAGCTGGCCCCACCCCGGGTAGTCCGCTACTACCTCGGCCAGGCGCATTACCGCTCCGTCCTGGACTACCGCCCCACCTCCCTCCAGGAAGCCGCGGCCGCCGTCGAACGCATTGACGGGTTTATCGCCAAAGCTGCCGCCCGCTCCGGCGATGGCGCCGGGTCCGCGGGCAGCCCGGTGGCGGGGGCCTTTGGTTCGTCCGAGGAGGCAGTGCGTACGTTCTCCGAGGCGATGGACGACGACCTTAACGTTCCGCGCGCACTTGCGGCACTTCACGAGACCGTCCGCGCCGGGAACACGGCCCTCGCCGAAGGTGACGATGTCTCGGCCCGGGATGCGCTGAATGCTGTGACCACCATGACTGAGGTCCTCGGCCTCAATGCCGTGGCTGGTACCGATGCCGGCAACAGCAAGGAAGCAGCCGCCCTGGAGGTCCTGGTGCAGGCGCAGCTGGAAGCACGGGCTGCGGCGCGTGCGGACAAGAACTGGGCGGCATCGGACGCCATCCGGGACACGCTCAACCAGGCCGGCGTCGTGGTGGAGGACGGCCCGGACGGGGCAACCTGGACCCTGAAGCGGGACTAAGCCGCTGCACCGGCCGGGTACGTCAAAACCGTTGACCGCCGATTTTTCTTCGGTCAGTAGACTGGTAGGCAGACTCAGTCAGCACAATCAAGGGTGGAACACAATGGCCAACAATGGTCGCCGATCGGTTAAAGCGAAGAAGGGCCCAACCATCGGGACCGGTGGCCATGGCCGCAAGGCCCTGGAAGGCAAGGGACCCACGCCCAAGGCGGAGGACCGCCCGTACCACAAAGCACACAAGGCCAAGCAGCTCTCCGAGCGCTCCGCGGCCAAGCGCGGCACCGGGGCACGCAGCGCCGGTGCAGCAAAGTCCGGTCCCAAGGGGCGTGCCACCGAAGAAGTGGTCACGGGCCGGAACTCCGTGGTGGAGGCGCTCCGGGCAGGCATTCCCGCCAAAGCCCTGCACGTTGCCATCCGCATCGAAATGGACGACCGAGTTAAGGAATCCCTGAAGCTTGCCGCCGAGCGCGGCATCCCCCTGATGGAGACCGGCAAGCCTGAACTGGACCGGATGACGGACGACGCCGTCCACCAGGGCCTGGTGCTCCAGATTCCGCCCTACGAGTACCAGGACGCCTACGAGCTCGCCGAGGACACTGTGGCGAAGTGGAAGAAGGGCCACGTCGCCAACGCACCGCTCTTCGTCGCCCTGGACGGCATCACGGACCCCCGCAACCTGGGCGCGATCATCCGCTCCGTTTCCGCCTTCAGCGGCCACGGCGTGATCGTGCCGGAGCGCCGCTCAGTGGGCGTCACCGCCTCCGCCTGGAAGACCAGCGCCGGGGCGGCCGTGCGTGTTCCCGTGGCCCGCGCCTCCAACCTCAACAGCGCGTTGAAGCAGTTCAAGAACATGGGCATCTTTGTCCTGGGCCTGGACGGCGACGGCGACGTGTCACTTCCCGACCTGACGCTCGCCACCGAACCGGTGTGCATTGTGGTGGGTTCGGAAGGCAAGGGCCTCAGCCGGCTAGTCCGCGAAAACTGCGACCAGATCGTGTCGATCCCCATTGACTCGGCCATGGAATCCCTGAACGCCTCCATGGCCGTGGGCATCTCACTGTACGAAGTGTCCCGCCAGCGCGCGGCAAAATAGCAGGTCCGGTGGCGGCTAGGATTTAGATGATGGCCATGCCGCTTTTTGACACTGCTGCGTCCACCACGGACGCCTCTATGGCGCTTCCGCTCGGTGTCAGTGTCCCGCGCCCGGACGTGGCCCGGGTTGGTCTAACGAGCAACGGAAAGGCATCCGCGGCGCAGGCCAACGTGGCCTGCTACGCCCCGGGTGTCCGCAACCTGGAAATTGTCTACAAGGCTCCCGGCGGCGATTGGCGTGTCCAAGCACTGCCCAATGTGAGCCAGGGCGTCCATCACGGGTTGGTGGACAACCTGCCGTACGGCTCGCGGTATGGCTTCCGTGAAGCAGCGGCGGGGCATTCCCTGCCGGTGGCTGTGCCCGCCGGCGGCATTGACGACGACGGCCGGCAGCCGCTGCTGCTGGACCCCTATGGCCGTGCGGTGGACCAGTCTGACGGTTTCCTGACGAGCGTACGGATGGCCGGCGACTTCGACTGGGGGCAGGACGCGCGGCTGAAGCTGCCGTGGCGGGACACCATCGTTTATGAGGCGCATGTCCGCGGGCAGAGCATGCTCCACCCGGACGTGCCCGAAGAACTCCGCGGAACGTACGCCGGCCTGGCACACCCTGCCATCCTGGAGCACCTCAAAAGCCTCGGCATCACGTCCGTCCAGCTGCTGCCCGTGCACTTCCACCTGGATGAGCCGCACCTGCAGGACCTGGGCCTGACCAATTACTGGGGTTACAACACCGCCGCCTTTTTCGCCCCGCACCCCGGCTACGCCACCAAGGCTGCGCAGGAAGCCGGCCCCCAGGCTGTCCAGGATGAGTTCAAGGGCATGGTCAAGGCGCTGCATGGCGCCGGGCTGGAAGTCATCCTCGATGTGGTCTACAACCACACGGCTGAGGGCGGCGCCGATGGCCCGGCGATCAGCTTCCGCGGCCTGGGGGAGGACAAGTACTACCGCACCGACGGGCACGGCAAGTACGTGGACACCACCGGCTGCGGCAACAGCCTGGACTTTTCCCAGCCCCGTGTGGTCCAGCTGGTCCTGGACTCCTTGCGGCACTGGGTGGATGAGTTCCACATCGACGGCTTCCGGTTTGACCTGGCAGTGACGCTCTGCCGGAATGCGGCCAACGAGTTCGATCCGAAGCACCCGTTCCTGGTTGATATCGCAGCGGATCCGGTTTTGGCCGATGTGAAGCTTATTGCCGAACCTTGGGATGTGGGTTACGGCGGGTGGCAGACCGGGCGGTTCCCGGCGGGCTGGGCGGACTGGAATGATCATTTCCGGGACGCCGTACGCTCCTTCTGGCTGGCCGACCGGGCTGCCCTGGAGTCCGGCGGCCAGGGTGGTTCGGTTTCCAGGCTCGCGGACGTCCTGTCCGGTTCCGCAGCCCTCTTTGCCGCCTCCGGCCGTTCCCGCCTGGCCTCGCTGAATTACATCGCCTCCCACGACGGCTTCACCATGAATGATCTCGTTTCCTATGACCGGAAGCACAACGAGGCCAACGGCGAGCAGAACCGGGACGGGCACGGCGACAACCGCAGCTACAACCACGGTTTCGAAGGCCCCACCGAGGACGGCCTGGTCCTGGCCAGGCGTGCGCAGTCGCGCCGCAACCTCATGGCCTCGCTGATGGTTTCCCTGGGCGTCCCTATGATCACGGCCGGCGACGAACTGGCGCGGACGCAGCAGGGTAACAACAACGCCTATTGCCAGGACAACGCCATCGCCTGGCTGGACTGGACCAGGACGCCGGAATCGCATGAGATGCTCCGGAGCACCAAGCGGTACATCCGCCTGCGCAAGGAGTTCCTGGCCGCACAGCCCAGCGACTTCCCGGTGCGGGACGAACAGTCCTACCTCTACTGGTTCGACCAGGCCGGCCAGCCCATGTCCATGGAACGCTGGCACGATCCGCAGGACCGTGTCATGCAGCTCCTGCTCGGCTCCGACGACGGCACCCTGGCCGGCCTGGTGGTGGTGAACGGCAGTACGTCCGACGTGGAGATCACCCTGCCCCGGATCATTGCGGAGGGCGCTCCGCACCGGATGTTCGAGCTGCGTCTGACCACCTCGCCGCTGCATGAGCTCCGGCAGGGGATCCGGGTTTCGTCGGGGGAGAAGGACCTCGTCGAAGCCAACTCCATGAACATTTACCGCACGTAGTCCACCGGAGAACAACACCATGCGCAACCGCAACACCCTGTCCTTGCTGCTGGGTGCGCTCCTGGTGCTGGTGCTGCTGGCGTTCGGCGGCACCGGCGTCCTGGGCCAGCTGACGCAAAATACGACGCCGGGGGGCACCTCGAGCGCCGAGGCCCCGCCCTCGACCCTCACGTCTTCTGTGCCGGCGCCGCCTGTGTCCCAAGCGGCGCCACCTGAAGCGTCCGCGCGTGGGAACCCGTCGGACCTGTCGGAGGTGCGTGAGTCAGAGCTTCCTGCCGAAGGCCGCGGCACCCTCGCCCTGATCCGGGCCGGGGGTCCCTTCCGTTACAGTCAGGACGGCCAGCCGTTTGGGAACTTCGAGCGGATCCTGCCGCGGAAGGACCGGGGCTACTACCGGGAGTACACCGTGCCCACGCCGGACGAATCAGACCGTGGAGCCCGGCGCATCGTGGCCGGCAACGGCGGGGAGAAGTACTACACGGATGATCACTACGGGACATTTCGATTCATAGCGGAAGGCAGTTAGGCGAAACCATGAAGATCTATTCCGGTGAGACCTGGACCTTGGAAGAGCTGCAGGAACAGGTGGTGGACGCCGGGCGCCGCAGCCTGGTGGTCCCGGCCGCGGACAGCCGGAAGGCCGTCCTGGAAACCTTCGGGGAGGTCCTCAACTTCCCGGAACACTACGGGGTCAACCTGGATGCGCTGAACGATTCCCTGCACGACTTCGCGGACAGCATCACGGACAACGGCAACCCCCCGGTCACGGTCCTCTGGCAGGTGGCCGCGCCGTTCCGCGGCGACCGGTCCTTCGGGATCATCTGCGAGATCCTCCAGGACGCCGAGCGCTATGCCGGCAAGGACTTGGCCGTTACCGCGGTCCTGCTCTGAACCCAGCCTGCTCTGAACCGGTCCTGCTCTGAACCCAGCCTGCTCTGAACCGGTCCTGCTCTGAACCGGTCCTACTGTGAGCCCGGCTCTGAACCCTGCCCGCCTTTAGCCGCGTTCCTCTTGCCGGGTGTAGGTTTCCAGCAGATCCAAGGCACGGCCGCCGCCGTCCTCCCCGGCAAGGGCCTTGCGCATGCTCTCCGCCTTCTCCTTGCCGCCCGGGAAGGGCGGCAGCAGCGGGACCTCGGGGTCAGTCAGAACGTCAATCACCACCGGCCGGTCTGCCGCGAAAGCGCGCTCCCAGGCATCCGCAAGCAGCTCAGGATCTTCCACCCGGATCCCGGTAAAGCCCAGCAGTTCGGCGTATCCGGCGAACGGAAAGTCCGGAAGCTCCTGGCTGTCCTTGAACCGCGGTTCGCCCTCGGACTCGCGCTGCTCCCACGTGACTTCGGTAAGCTCCCGGTTGTTGAAGACGCAGACGATGAACCGGGGGTCCTGCCACTGCCGCCAGCGGTGGGCCACCGTCACCAGTTCGGCGATCCCCGCCATCTGCATCGCGCCGTCCCCGGCCAGCGCCACCAGCGGCCGGTCCGGGTGCGCAAGCTTCGCCGCGATGCCGTACGGGATGGAGCAGCCCATGCTGGCCAGCGTGCCGGACAGGTGGGCCGGAACACCGGGCGGAAGCACCAGTTGGCGGGCGTACCAGTAAACGCAGCTGCCGACGTCGACACTTATCTGGGCATTGGCCGGCAGCCTGCCATTTAGTTCCCGCACCACCCGCTCCGGGTTCACCGGACTGGCCGGCACGGCGGCGCGTTCCTCCGCCAGGGCGCGCCAGCGGACCACTTCCTGTTCGACGTCGTCCCGCCACTGTCCGCGCGAACGGGCCGTCAGCCGGGAGCTGAGCGCCTGGAGTGCGGCTGCCGCGTCGCCGGCAAGTCCCACTTCAACGGGGTACCGGTTGCCGATCTTCCGTTCGTCGATGTCGATCTGGACTGCGCGGGCGGCGCCAGGCGGGGGATAAAACTCCGTCCAGGGATCGTTCGATCCCACGATCAGCAGGGCGTCGCAGTTGCCCAGCAGGTGCGCGCTGGCCGTGGTGCCCAAATGTCCCATCGTGCCCACGGCGAACGGCAGGGTCTCGTCCACGTACGGCTTGCCCAAGAGGCTGGTGGCAATCCCGGCACCAAGCTGTTCCGCGATGGCCACCACTTCGGCGCCGGCATGCCGGGCGCCCTGGCCAACGAGAAGTGCCACCTTCTCCGCACCGTTAAGGATCGCGGCGGCGGCGTCCAGGTCTTCGGTGCGCGGGGTCTTGGCTGATGTGCTCCAGGACGGGGCGGTGACCACAACGCCGTGTTCCTGCTGCAGCTCCGGCGCGGGTGCGGACTGGATGTCGTGGGGCAGGATCACCACGCACGGGGATGAGGTGGCCTTTGCCGTCCGGAAGGCACGGTCCAGGACCATGGGCAGCTGCTCCGGGGCGTTGACCTGCTGCACGTACTGGGCGGCAACATCCTTGAAGAGAACGGTGAGCTCGATTTCCTGCATGTAGGCCGAGCCCAGCACTGTCCGGCTTTGCTGTCCCACGATTGCCACCACCGGCACACCGTCGAGCTTTGCGTCGTAGAGGCCGTTCAGCAGGTGGACGGCCCCAGGTCCCTGGGTGGAGGTGACTACTCCCACCCCGCCGGTGTACTTCGCGTGGCCCACCGCCATAAAGGCCGCGGTTTCCTCGTGCCGGGCCTGAACGAATTCCACGCGGCCTCCGGCCCGGCGGAGGGCGCCCATAAAACCGTTGATCCCGTCGCCGCTGTAACCGAAAACACGGCTGACGCCCCATGTTTCCAGCCGTTCCACAACCAGGTCTGCCACGGTGCGGTCGTTCATGGTTCCTCCTGCTGCGTTCAGCCCTGCGGGTCGGGCTTAGGTCTTACGCGTTGACGATCAGTCCCAGTTCGGCCTTGGACGCGAGCGCGTCATGCTGCGGCAGTACACGCACGGTGTAGCCGAAGGACCCTGAGCGGTCGATCACCAGCGAGCCGCTGAACAGGTGCCGGCCGCTGCCCAGGTCTTCCTGGACCTTGAGTTCCATCACGGTGATCTCTGCCAGCGTGTCGCTTTCCTCGGCCCGGCCGTAGGCTACTTCCACGCTCACGTCCTCGGGAGTGAGGCTGTGCAGGGCCACGTAGGCGTTGACCTGGAGCGTGTCGCCGATCTGCGGGTCTTCGGAAACACCCACCGAGTCAACGTGCTCCACATGCACGTGAGGCCAGGCGGAGCGGACGTTTGCCGTCCAGGTTGCGAGGCTGCGCGCCTGCGAGTACGAGTTCGCGCCGGCACTCCGGCCTGCCTCCGCCGCCGGGCGGTAGAGGATGTTCACATAGTCGCGCAGCATGCGCTCGGCCGAAACCTGCGGCCCAAGGTGCGAAAGCGTGTGCTTGATCATTGATACCCAGTGTGTGGGCACCTTCTCTGTGGCCGACGTCGTGGACGGACCTGCGGCCCCCGCGTCTTCGGACACCGTGTTGCCGTAGAAGCGCGGAGCAACCTGGGTCTCAAGGAGCTCGTAGAGGGCCGCGGCCTCGATATCGTCACGTTCGTCCGGCGACGCGCCGTTGTTGGCGGTGGGAATCGCCCAGCCGTTCTCGCCGTCGTACATCTCATCCCACCAGCCGTCCATGACGGAAAGGTTCAGCGAGCCGTTCAGGGCGGCCTTCATGCCGGACGTTCCGCAGGCCTCAAGCGGCCGGAGCGGGTTGTTCAACCACACGTCGCACCCCGGGAACAGGGTGCGTGCCATCGCGATGTCGTAATTTGGCAGGAAGGCGATGCGGTGGCGGACCTCAGGATCATCCGTGAAGCGGACCAGGTCCTGGATCATCTTCTTGCCCGCATCGTCAGCGGGGTGGGACTTGCCGGCAATGACCAGCTGGATGGGGTGTTCCTTGTGCAGGAGCAGTGCCTTGAGCCGTTTGGGCTCGCGCAACATCAGGGTGAGGCGCTTGTACGTGGGAACACGGCGGGCGAACCCGATGGTGAGCACGTCCGGGTCCAGCACGTTGTCCGTCCAGCCCAACTCGGCGTCGGCGGCGCCGCGCTTCTTCCAAGCGGCGCGCAGCCGCTTGCGGACGTCCTCCACCAGGGCGGCGCGCATTTCGCGGCGCAGCGCCCAGACATCGGCGTCGCTGACGTTATAGGCGAGGTCCCAGCGGCCGTGGGCTTCCGCTTCGCTGCCGAACTGGTCCCGGGCGAGCTTGGAAATCCGGCTGTCCACCCAGGTGGGCACGTGCACGCCGTTGGTCACGGACGTGATGGGCACCTCGGAGTGGTCGAACCCGGGCCACAGGGCCGAGAACATGCCGCGCGACACTTCACCGTGCAACTTCGCCACGCCGTTCGCCCGCTGGGCCAGCCGGAGGCCCATCACTGCCATGTTGAATACTGATGGGTTGCCGTCGGCGTAGTTTTCCCGGCCCAGTTCCAGGATCCGGTCCACGGGCACGGCCGGTGCCAGGCCAGCTTGGAAGAAATGGTGGATCTGGGCGATTTCGAACCGGTCAATGCCCGCGGGCACCGGCGTATGGGTGGTGAAGACGGTGGAGGCGCGGCCGGCCGCCAGTGCCTCATCAAAGGTGAGCTTCTCGTCCCCGGCCATCAGTTCCTGAATGCGTTCGATGCCCAGGAAACCGGCATGGCCCTCATTGGTGTGGAACACCTCCGGGGCTACAGTCCCCGTCAGCTTCTGGAATGCGCGGAGTGCCTTGACCCCGCCCATGCCCAGCAGGAGTTCCTGCTGCAGCCGGTGGTCCCCGCCGCCGCCGTAGAGGCGGTCGGTGATGCTGCGGGCCGCTTCGTCATTGCCAGGGACGTTGGAGTCCAGGAGCAACAGCGGGACACGCCCGACGTCGGCACGCCAGATGTGAGCCAGCAGGCGGCGGTTGTTGGGAAGGGGCAACGAGACCTGCAGCGGCCGGCCGTTGCCGTCCGGGGAAGGCTCGCGGAGGAGGGTCAGCGGCAATCCGTCCGGATCCAGGACCGGGTACGTTTCCTGCTGCCAGGCGTCGCGGGAGAGTGACTGCTTAAAGTATCCGGCCTGGTACAGCAGGCCAACACCGATCAGGGGCACGCCCAGGTCCGACGCCGCCTTCAGGTGGTCGCCGGCCAGGATGCCCAGGCCGCCGGAGTACTGCGGAAGGACTTCGGTGATGCCGAACTCGGGGGAGAAGTAGGCAATCGCAGCCGGCGCGTCCGGGCCCAGGCCCTGATACCAGCGCGGCTCCTCAAGGTACCGGTCAAGATCTTCTTCGGCGGCCCGGACGCGTTCCACCACGGACTGGTCCGCGGCAAGCTGCTGCAGCTCTTCGCGGCTGACCAGGCCCAGGAAGCCGACGGGATCCTCGCCGCTTTCGGTCCAGAGGCGGGGGTTCAGCCCGGCAAAGAGATCACGGGTGGGACGGTGCCATGACCAGCGTAAATTGCTGGCCAGCCGGGCCAGCGGGCGGATCGGCTCAGGGAGGACTGTACGGACCGTAAATCTGCGGATTGCCTTCACCTGCGTCACACTAACGGACAACATGCACAGCCGGAACCAGCTTTGGGTTTCTTTTGGGTAAATGACTGTTGGCGTCCAGGAAATGACGCGAACCGCAACAAAATTAGTGAGCAGGCTTAGCAATCTCCGTCATTTCTCGCTAACGTCGAGGCTGTGACGACTAACTCAGGAACCAGGGCCGCATTGGACAATAAGCCGAAGGGCCGCATCACTGACGGCCTGCGGTTTGGACGTTTTCCCATCACCGCCGTAGAGCCGGTGGTCGAGGGAGGAAAGTTCTCCGCGAAGGCCCTGCCGGGCGAGGGAATAGTCGTTGGAGCCACGGCATTCCGGGAAGGGCATGACCAGCTTGGGGTCAGCGCCGTGCTCCTGGATCCGGAAGGCAACGAACGCCAGCGCGTGCGGCTCGCAGCCCCCCGAGGGGAACGCGGCATGGGAACGGACCGCTGGGAAGGCATCCTCACGCCGTCGGACGTTGGCAACTGGTCCTTCGTCATCGAAGCCTGGCACGACCGCTACGGCACCTGGCACCACAACGCCGAGGTGAAGGTGGCCGCCGGAATTGACGTGGAGCTGATGCTCGCCGAGGGTGCGGCCCTGCTGGGTGAAGCGTCCGAGGACGGCTCCCGCAGCGAGGCGGACAGGGCAACGCTGCGCTGGGTCGCCGAGCGGCTGGCCGACGGCTCCCTCAGCCCGGAGGAGCGGCTCGCCGCCGGGTTCAGCCAGGGAGTGGCCGACATCGTGGGGCGCGAGCCCATCCGCGAACTGGTGACAGTCTCCGAGCAGTTCCCGCTGCTGGTGGAGCGCGACCTCGCCGGCCGCGGCGCCTGGTACGAATTCTTCCCCCGCTCCGAAGGCGCCGTCCGCGACCACGAAACGGGGACGTGGACCTCCGGCAACTTCCGCACCGCCGCCAACCGCCTTGACGCCGTTGCCGCCATGGGCTTCGACGTCCTGTACATGCCGCCCATCCACCCCATCGGCATCCAGCACCGCAAAGGTCCCAATAACACCCTGATCGCCGGTCCCAACGATCCCGGTTCGCCGTGGGCCATTGGCGCCAAGGAGGGCGGCCACGATGCCATCCATCCGGACCTGGGCACGTTCGAGGACTTTGACGCTTTTGTGGCCCGCGCCAACGAACTCGGCCTCGAGGTCGCCCTGGACCTGGCGCTGCAGGCCGCACCGGACCACCCCTGGGTGCAGTCGAACCCGGAATGGTTCACCACCCGCGTGGACGGCAGCATTGCCTATGCCGAAAACCCGCCCAAGAAGTACCAGGATATTTATCCGCTGAATTTCGATAATGATCCGGAAGGCCTCTCCAACGAAATTCTCCGCATTGTCCTGCTGTGGGTCAGCCACGGGGTCAAGATATTCCGCGTGGATAACCCGCATACCAAACCGGTGTGGTTCTGGGAATGGCTCATCGAACAGGTGAACAAAGAAGTTCAGGGCGTCGTCTTCCTCGCTGAAGCCTTCACCCGCCCGGCCATGATGCACGCGCTGGGCCGCGCGGGCTTCCAGCAGTCCTACACCTACTTCACCTGGCGCAATACCAAGAAGGAGATTACGGAGTACTTCACAGAAGTCAGCCATGAGTCGTCAGCCTTCTTCCGGCCCAACTTCTTTGTGAACACCCCGGACATCCTGACCGAATACCTCCAGTTCGGCGGCCCGGCGGCCTTCAAGATCAGGGCTGCGCTGGCTTCCACGGCAAGCCCGCTGTGGGGCGTGTACGCCGGCTACGAGCTGTACGAGCACGTGGCCCGGCCGGGCGCCGAGGAGTATATCGACAACGAAAAGTTCGAGTACAAAGCCCGCGACTGGGATGCCGCGGACCGTTCCGGGCGGACCCTGGCCCCGTACATCACCAGGCTGAACGCCGTGCGGCACGCGCACCCTGCCCTGCAGGACCTGCAGAACCTGACAGTGCATTACAGCACTGACGATTCCACCGTTGTCTACTCCAAGCACAAGACGCTCCCCGACGGATCCAAGGACACCATCATTGTGGTGGTGAACATCGATCCCCACGTCACCAAGGAGTGCAGCGTCTCGCTGGACCTCGCGGCCCTGGAACTGGACCCGGATGACCTCACGGCGAACGGCGGCTTCTATGTGGACGACCTCATTTCCGGGGAAAGCTGGGAATGGGGCGAGTTCAACTACGTCCGGCTCGACCCGCACATTGAGCCCGCGCACATCCTGAGTGTCAGGAGAGCGCATCAGTGAGTTTTAATCCGCAAAGCTCGGGCCAGCACTTCACGCCGAAGAGCACCTTCGAACTGAATGCGCCAGGCCTGCAGCACGATCCTCTGTGGTACCGGAAGGCCGTTTTCTACGAGGTCCTCGTCAGAGCTTTTGCGGATTCCAACGGTGACGGCTCCGGAGATTTCTCGGGCCTCATCGACAGGCTTGACTACCTGCAGTGGCTGGGCGTCGACTGCCTCTGGCTGCCCCCGTTCTTCCAGTCGCCGCTGCGCGACGGCGGCTACGACATTTCCGACTACAACTCGGTGCTGGACGAGTTTGGCACCATCACCGACTTCAAGCGGCTGGTGGCCGAAGCGCATGCCAGGGGTGTGCGGGTCATCATCGACCTGCCCCTGAACCACACCTCCGACCAGCACCCCTGGTTCCAGGAATCGCGGAAGGACCCGGACAGCCCGTTCGGCGACTTCTACGTCTGGAGCGACACCGACGAGAAGTACCAGGACGCCCGGATCATCTTCGTGGACACCGAGGAATCGAACTGGACCTTCGACCCCATCCGCCGGCAGTTTTTCTGGCACCGGTTCTTCAGCCACCAGCCGGACCTGAATTTTGAGAACCCCAAGGTTATCGAGGCCCTGTTCGACGTGGTGCGTTTCTGGCTGGACCAGGGGATCGACGGATTCCGCGCGGACGCCATCCCGTACCTCTTTGAGGAGGAGGGCACCAACTGCGAGAACCTCCCCGCCACCCACGACTTCCTTCGGAAGCTGCGGACCATGGTGGACGAGAGCTACCCCGGGCGCGTCATCATTGCCGAAGCCAACCAGCCGCCCAACGAGGTGGTGGAGTACTTTGGCACGGAAGAGCAGCCCGAGTGCCATATGGCCTTCCATTTCCCGATCATGCCGCGCCTGTACTACGCCCTCCGGGACCAGAAGGCAGCGCCCATCATCGAGACGATGCAGGACACGCCGGACATTCCCGAGGGCGCACAGTGGGGCACCTTCCTGCGGAACCACGACGAACTGACCCTGGAAATGGTCACCGCCGATGAGCGCGCAGCCATGCTGGGCTGGTATGCGCCGGATCCGCGGATGCGGGCCAACATCGGAATCCGCCGCCGGCTCGCGCCCCTCCTGGACAATTCGCGGGCGGAGATCGAACTGATCAACGCCCTGCTCCTGTCGCTTCCCGGCAGCCCGTTCCTGTACTACGGGGACGAAATCGGCATGGGGGACAACATCTGGCTTGAGGACCGCGACGCCGTCCGCACACCCATGCAGTGGAACCCCGACCGGAACGCGGGCTTCTCCAACGCAGACCCCGGCAAGCTGTACCTGCCGGTGATCCAGTCGCTGGTCTATAACTACAACATGGCCAACGTCGAGGCTGAGGCTGCGCACTCGGGCTCCCTGCTCCGCTGGACCCGGCAGATCCTCAGCGTCCGCAGGAACCATCCGGCTTTCGGCCTCGGTACTTTCAAGCACGTCGAGGCCGACCATGACGCCGTCGTGGCATACCTCCGGGAGTTGCCGAACGGCAATTCCGCGGGGGTGGACGGTGAAACAGTCCTGTGTGCCTTCAACCTCTCGCAGCATCCAGTGGCCGCCAGGCTGCGCGTTCCCGACTACGCCGGGCGCGGCCTTCGGGATGTGTTCGGCGGCCAGCCATTTCCTGGCATCAACGAGGACGGGACGCTGACGCTGACCCTGGGCAGCCACGATTTCTTCTGGCTGCGCGTCCGGTCGGCAGCGTCCAATCCTTCGTCCCCCTATACGCAGGCAATGCCGATCCTCTCGATTGAGAACTGACATGAACCAGCCCATCCTTACTCCCGCCCTGACCGCGCTGCTTCAGGAATGGCTTCCGAGGCAACGCTGGTTCCCCGTCAAGACACCCGGCTTCGAGGTGGCCCAGGCGGGCAGCCTGGGGCTGGAGGATCCTTCCGGCCATGCGGCGCTCGCAGTGTTCCTGCTGAAGGTCACCACCAAGGGGGCCGACGGCGGCCGGCGCACCGAAGTGGTGCAGGTCCCCTTGAGTTTCCGGCCGGCACCGGCGGCGGGCATGGAACGGGCGCTCATCGGTGAAGCCGCGGGAACGGATCCTTCCAGGCCCTGGATCTACGACGCAGTGCACGATCCGGACTTTGTGGGGGCGTGGCTTGAACTGATGCGCGGCGGGGAGAAAGCGCCCAGCGGCACGGCCGCCGGGTTCCGCAGTCCGGGGGACCACAAGCTGCCCACCGCCCGGGGCGTGGTCAAAGTCCTTTCGGGGGAGCAGTCCAACACTTCAGTGATCGTGGACGACGGCGAAGCTGCCACTATCGTGAAGTTCTTCCGCGTCCTGTCAGAAGGGACCAACCCCGAAGTCGAGGTGGGGGCCGCCCTCACCTCTGCGGGTACTGCTGAAGTCCCGGCCACCCTCGGCTGGGTCCGCGGCGAGTGGCTGGCGCAGGGCGTCCCTTCCCCGGATGGGACTGCTACGGGTTCCCGGCACGCGGAGGGGGAGTTGGCCGTAGCGCATGAGTTCCTGGCCGGCGGGCTTGATGCCTGGCGCCTTGCTGTTGATGCGGCGCGGTCCGGAATCGACTTTACGGCGGAGGCGCGCGCCCTCGGCGCCGCCACCGCAACGGTGCACCGCCGGCTGGCCGAAGCACTTGGCCAATCCAAGGAGGCCGAGCCCGGCAAGGTGATCGCGCCGGGAGTAGCCCAGCGGGTCCGGCAGGCCTGGGCGGAAGCCGCCTCCGCCGTCGGGCCTTACGACGCAGCCCTGGACAACCTGCTGGACGGGCTCGACGGCGTCCCTGCAGGTCCGCTGCAGCGGATCCACGGAGACCTCCACCTGGGCCAGATCCTCCAGGTGCCCGGGCAGGCCGGACAACCGCCCCGGTGGGCAATCCTCGACTTTGAAGGCGAACCGCTGCGTCCCATCGCCGAACGGAATTTCCCCGACGTTCCCCTCCGCGACGTGGTGGGGATGCTGCGGTCCTTCGACTATGCGGCAGGGGCCGCGCAGCGCGAGCAGGAAGGCGCGCAGGTGCCCGCCTCCTGGGTTGACGAGTGCGCCGCCGCGTTCCTTGCCGGCTATGCGGAGGTCACGCCCGGCACCGTGGACAAGGACTCGCCCCTCTTTGTGGCATTGTGGCTGGACAAGGCACTCTACGAAGTAGTTTATGAAATGCGTAACAGGCCCGACTGGCTGGCGATCCCCGTGAACGCCGCCAGGCGGCTCCTCAGCGGTAACGGCGCCGGCGACCAGGCCGGGGCAGCATCGGAAGGTAACGAAATGACAGGCTCAGCACGAACCGACCATCCGGGGGTGCCGCTGCATGTGGATGCAGGCATCCTTGGCAGGATCGCGAACGGCGAACACCACGCCCCCCACTCCGTCCTTGGCGCGCACCTCGACGACTACGGCCACGTCACCATCCGTACCGTGAAGCATTTGGCCGAGTCCGTCACCGTGATCACCGCCGCGGGTGAAATTCCGATGGAACATGAGGCCCACGGTGTCTGGGTGGCCGTGATGGAGCCCCTGCAGCAGGGCCACGTCCCGGACTACCGCCTTGCCGTCACCTACCCGGGTGCCGAACCCGTCACCGTGGACGAGCCGTACCGGTACCTGCCCACCGTGGGTGAAGTGGACCTTCACCTCATCGGCGAAGGCCGGCACGAGAAGCTGTGGCAGGTGCTGGGCGCGCACGTCCAGCACTACAAGTCCTCACTCGGCGACGTGGACGGCGTGTCCTTTGCCGTCTGGGCGCCCAACGCCCAGGCCGTGCGGATCAAGGGCGATTTCAACGCCTGGGACGGGCGCGAGAATTCGCTCCGCTCCCTCGGCTCCTCCGGGGTCTGGGAAATCTTCATTCCCGGTGTAACAGCGGGGGCGTGCTACAAATTCGAGATCCGCACCAGGTCCGGCTACTGGGTGGAAAAAGCCGATCCTCTCGCCTTCGGAACCGAGGTCCCGCCGCTGACGGCCTCGCGGGTTGTGGAGCCCTCGTACGCCTTCAAGGACGACGAGTGGATGGAGGCCCGGGCCAAGCGGGATCCGCACAACTCGGCCATGAGCGTCTACGAAGTGCACCTCGGTTCCTGGCGCCTGGGGCTGGGCTACAAGGAACTGGCCAAGGAACTGGTGGACTACGTCAAGTGGCTGGGGTTCACCCACGTGGAGTTCATGCCGGTGGCAGAGCACCCCTTCGGCGGCTCGTGGGGCTACCAGGTCACCTCGTACTTCGCACCCACCTCCCGGTTCGGCCACCCGGACGAATTCCGGTTCCTGGTGGACGCACTCCACCAGGCCGGGATCGGTGTCCTGCTGGACTGGGTGCCCGCGCACTTCCCGAAGGACGCCTGGGCCCTGGCCCAGTTCGACGGCGAGCCACTCTATGAGCATGCAGATCCTTCCCTGGGTGAACACCCGGACTGGGGCACGCTGATCTTCGACTTCGGCCGGACCGAGGTCCGCAACTTCCTCGTGGCCAACGCGCTGTACTGGCTGGAGGAGTTCCACATCGACGGCCTGCGCGTGGATGCGGTAGCTTCCATGCTCTACCTGGACTACTCCCGTGAGGAGGGGCAGTGGCGGCCCAACCGCTTCGGCGGCCGGGAGAACCTGGAAGCGATCTCCTTCCTCCAGGAAGTGAACGCTACCGTGTACAAGACGCACCCCGGAGCGGTGATGATCGCGGAAGAATCCACGGCTTTCCCGGGCGTGACTGCTCCCACCGCGCACGGCGGCCTGGGGTTCGGCCTGAAGTGGAACATGGGCTGGATGCACGACTCCCTCAAGTACGCCTCCGAGGACCCGGTCAACCGCAAGTGGCACCACGGCACCGTCACGTTCTCCCTGGTCTACGCCTTCACGGAGAACTTCCTGCTGCCCATCAGCCACGATGAGGTAGTCCACGGCAAGGGCTCCATGCTCCGGAAGATGCCCGGCGACCGTTGGCAGCAACTGGCCAACCTGCGCGCCTTCCTGGCATACCAGTGGGCCCACCCCGGCAAGCAGCTCATTTTCATGGGCACGGAATTCGGGCAGGAAGCGGAATGGTCCGAACAGCACGGGCTCGACTGGTGGCTTGCGGATATTCCGGCCCACAAGGGAATCCAGCTGCTGACCAAGGACCTCAACGAGCTCTACGCCTCCACGCCGGCGCTCTACAGCCGCGATAACGAACCGGGCGGCTTCCAGTGGATCAACGGGGGAGACGCGGACCGCAACGTCCTGTCGTTCCTCCGCTGGGACAAGGAGGGCAACCCCCTGGTCTGTGCCATCAACTTCTCCGGCGCACCGCATGCCGGCTACACACTCGGAGTCCCGGAGGCCGGTGCCTGGACTGAGGTGCTTAACACCGATGCCACCACCTACGGCGGATCCGGTGTGCTCAACAACGGTGAACTGAAGGCGACCGGGGAGGGGCAGGACGGACAGCCGGCCACGCTGAGCGTCACCTTGCCGCCGCTGGGTGCTGCGTACTTCAAGCCGGCGGCGCCGACCGCCGGCTGACCCTCGGTTTATTTGTGCCGGAAGGGCCCGGGATCCTTGTGATTCCGGGCTTTTTCGTGGCCAGATACCCTACCCAGAGGCGCTGCGGGCAGGGCCGGTTGGCCATCCCGGAAGAGTGGTGGTAGAGTTTATTTCCGCGCTGCTCCACGGAGTCAGACGGAAAAACCGACCCTCAAACCTCAAGTTGATGAGGGTCGCGGAGGCCGGTTTGACAAGTGAGAAGCCAGCCGGTAAGTTTGAAAAGTTGCTCCGGAGCGATCCTGAATGTTTGGTTTGGGTGGTGTCGGGTGTGTCTGTTGTTTGAGAACTCAATAGTGTGCCAAGTTTGTTGATACCGATTTTTTATTAAATTGGTTGGATTTGCCGGGCTGCCCGCCCCTGTGGGTGGTCTGGTTTTTACAGCTGGTTTCAAATTTTGTGCAGCTTTTGGTCCCGTTTTCCCGGGGCTGGGGGTTGTGTCTGTTTTTCTTCAACGGAGAGTTTGATCCTGGCTCAGGATGAACGCTGGCGGCGTGCTTAACACATGCAAGTCGAACGATGATCTCCAGCTTGCTGGGGGGATTAGTGGCGAACGGGTGAGTAACACGTGAGTAACCTGCCCTTAACTCTGGGATAAGCCTGGGAAACTGGGTCTAATACCGGATATGACTGATCATCGCATGGTGGTTGGTGGAAAGCTTTTTTGTGGTTTTGGATGGACTCGCGGCCTATCAGCTTGTTGGTGAGGTAATGGCTCACCAAGGCGACGACGGGTAGCCGGCCTGAGAGGGTGACCGGCCACACTGGGACTGAGACACGGCCCAGACTCCTACGGGAGGCAGCAGTGGGGAATATTGCACAATGGGCGCAAGCCTGATGCAGCGACGCCGCGTGAGGGATGACGGCCTTCGGGTTGTAAACCTCTTTCAGTAGGGAAGAAGCGAAAGTGACGGTACCTGCAGAAGAAGCGCCGGCTAACTACGTGCCAGCAGCCGCGGTAATACGTAGGGCGCAAGCGTTATCCGGAATTATTGGGCGTAAAGAGCTCGTAGGCGGTTTGTCGCGTCTGCCGTGAAAGTCCGGGGCTCAACTCCGGATCTGCGGTGGGTACGGGCAGACTAGAGTGATGTAGGGGAGACTGGAATTCCTGGTGTAGCGGTGAAATGCGCAGATATCAGGAGGAACACCGATGGCGAAGGCAGGTCTCTGGGCATTAACTGACGCTGAGGAGCGAAAGCATGGGGAGCGAACAGGATTAGATACCCTGGTAGTCCATGCCGTAAACGTTGGGCACTAGGTGTGGGGGACATTCCACGTTTTCCGCGCCGTAGCTAACGCATTAAGTGCCCCGCCTGGGGAGTACGGCCGCAAGGCTAAAACTCAAAGGAATTGACGGGGGCCCGCACAAGCGGCGGAGCATGCGGATTAATTCGATGCAACGCGAAGAACCTTACCAAGGCTTGACATGAACCGGAAACGCCTGGAAACAGGTGCCCCGCTTGCGGTCGGTTTACAGGTGGTGCATGGTTGTCGTCAGCTCGTGTCGTGAGATGTTGGGTTAAGTCCCGCAACGAGCGCAACCCTCGTTCTATGTTGCCAGCACGTGATGGTGGGGACTCATAGGAGACTGCCGGGGTCAACTCGGAGGAAGGTGGGGACGACGTCAAATCATCATGCCCCTTATGTCTTGGGCTTCACGCATGCTACAATGGCCGGTACAAAGGGTTGCGATACTGTGAGGTGGAGCTAATCCCAAAAAGCCGGTCTCAGTTCGGATTGGGGTCTGCAACTCGACCCCATGAAGTCGGAGTCGCTAGTAATCGCAGATCAGCAACGCTGCGGTGAATACGTTCCCGGGCCTTGTACACACCGCCCGTCAAGTCACGAAAGTTGGTAACACCCGAAGCCGGTGGCCTAACCCCTTGTGGGAGGGAGCTGTCGAAGGTGGGACTGGCGATTGGGACTAAGTCGTAACAAGGTAGCCGTACCGGAAGGTGCGGCTGGATCACCTCCTTTCTAAGGAGCACCTACGGATTGTTCATGCCATGTATGTGGTGTGGGGGTTTGTCAGGAGTAAAAGCCCGTTGCGCAGACGCAAGTTCTGCGGCGGGTGCTCATGGGTGGAATATCAACGAATAGCGGCTGCTTGTGTTTCTTTCTTGTCTAGTACGGATGCTTTGGTGTCCTGGAACGGCGGGGTTGGGGTGCGGGTGGTTTAGTGTTTGGCACACTGTTGGGTCCTGAGGCAACAGGGCCGGGGGTTGTTCGTGGCTTTGGCTGTGGTTCCCCTGGGTTTGTTTGTTTCTGGTTTCCTGGCTGCACCGATCATGCGCGGAGGCCCTTTCGGGGGTTGTTGTGTGGGGTGTGTGGTTTGGGGTTGTTGTTTGAGAACTACATAGTGGACGCGAGCATCTTTTATAAGAAGCAATTTCCAAGAATATGAACCTGGATCTGGCTGCGCTTGGTGATGACTGGCCTCTTTTTGGGGGTTGGTGGTTGTTGGGTGTGGTTGGTTTTCGTGGTTCTCTCGTGAATTAGTTTTTTGATCTTTTGTGGTCAAGTTTTTAAGAGCACACGGTGGATGCCTTGGCATTAGGAGCCGAAGAAGGACGTAGGAATCTGCGATAAGCCTGGGGGAGTCGATAACCGGACTGTGATCCCAGGGTGTCCGAATGGGGAAACCCCGCCAGACGCGCGAGTGATCTGGTGACCCGCATCTGAACACATAGGGTGCGTGGAGGGAACGCGGGGAAGTGAAACATCTCAGTACCCGCAGGAAGAGAAAACAATAGTGATTCCGTTAGTAGTGGCGAGCGAACGCGGATCAGGCTAAACCGTTCCATGTGTGATAGCCGGCGGGCGTTGCATGGTCGGGGTTGTGGGACTTTCCGTTCTGTCTCTGCCGGGACAGTGGGGTGTGATGTGCAGGCATAGGTGAACGGTCTTGAAAGGCCGGCCAGAGAGGGTGTGAGCCCCGTAACCGTAATGTTGTGTACCGCCTGGAGAGTATCCCAAGTAGCACGGGGCCCGAGAAATCCCGTGTGAATCTGTCAGGACCACCTGATAAGCCTAAATACTCCCTAATGACCGATAGCGGACCAGTACCGTGAGGGAAAGGTGAAAAGTACCCCGGGAGGGGAGTGAAACAGTACCTGAAACCGTGTGCTTACAATCCGTCGGAGCAACCTTAGTAGTTGTGACGGCGTGCCTTTTGAAGAATGAGCCTGCGAGTTAGTGTTACGTCGCGAGGTTAACCCGTGTGGGGAAGCCGTAGCGAAAGCGAGTCTGAATAGGGCGTTGCAGTGGCGTGATCTAGACCCGAAGCGAAGTGATCTACCCATGGCCAGGTTGAAGCGACGGTAAGACGTCGTGGAGGACCGAACCCACTTCAGTTGAAAATGGAGGGGATGAGCTGTGGGTAGGGGTGAAAGGCCAATCAAACTTCGTGATAGCTGGTTCTCCCCGAAATGCATTTAGGTGCAGCGTTGCGTGTTTCTTGCTGGAGGTAGAGCTACTGGATGGCTAATGGGCCCTACAAGGTTACTGACGTCAGCCAAACTCCGAATGCCGGTAAGTGAGAGCGCAGCAGTGAGACTGTGGGGGATAAGCTTCATAGTCGAGAGGGAAACAGCCCAGACCACCAACTAAGGCCCCTAAGCGTGTGCTAAGTGGGAAAGGATGTGGAGTTGCCCAGACAACCAGGAGGTTGGCTTAGAAGCAGCCATCCTTAAAAGAGTGCGTAATAGCTCACTGGTCAAGTGATTCCGCGCCGACAATGTAGCGGGGCTCAAGTACACCGCCGAAGTTGTGGCATTCAGATTTTTGCTAAGCCCTTGTGGTTCAGGCGTCTGGATGGGTAGGGGAGCGTCGTGTGGGCGGTGAAGTCGCGGTGTAAACCAGCGGTGGAGCCTACACGAGTGAGAATGCAGGCATGAGTAGCGAAAGACGGGTGAGAAACCCGTCCGCCGAATGATCAAGGGTTCCAGGGTCAAGCTAATCTGCCCTGGGTAAGTCGGGACCTAAGGCGAGGCCGACAGGCGTAGTCGATGGACAACGGGTTGATATTCCCGTACCGGCGAAAAACCGCCCATGCTGAACAGGGGATACTAACTGCCCGAGACCTGCCCGATCACCCTTGTGGTGTGAGGGTTTTGGTGGAGCGCAGGACCTGATCCTGGGAGGCAAGCGTATTAACAGGTGTGACGCAGGAAGGTAGCCGAGCCGGGCGATGGTTGTCCCGGTCTAAGGATGTAGGGCGAACGGTAGGCAAATCCGCTGTTCATGATGCCTGAGATCTGATGGGACCCCCGTTTGGGGGGATTTGGTGATCCTATGCTGCCGAGAAAAGCATCGACGCGAGGTTTTAGCCGCCCGTACCCCAAACCGACACAGGTGATCAGGTAGAGAATACTAAGGCGATCGAGAGAATTATGGTTAAGGAACTCGGCAAAATGCCCCCGTAACTTCGGGAGAAGGGGGGCCCCAACCTTGATGGACACAAGCTGTCCGGAGGGGATCGGGGCCGCAGAGACCAGGGGGAAGCGACTGTTTACTAAAAACACAGGTCCGTGCGAAGTCGCAAGACGATGTATACGGACTGACTCCTGCCCGGTGCTGGAAGGTTAAGAGGACCGGTTAGCCTCACGGCGAAGCTGAGAATTTAAGCCCCAGTAAACGGCGGTGGTAACTATAACCATCCTAAGGTAGCGAAATTCCTTGTCGGGTAAGTTCCGACCTGCACGAATGGAGTAACGACTTCCCCGCTGTCTCAACCATAAACTCGGCGAAATTGCAGTACGAGTAAAGATGCTCGTTACGCGCAGCAGGACGGAAAGACCCCGAGACCTTTACTATAGTTTGGTATTGGTGTTCGGAGTGGCTTGTGTAGGATAGGTGGGAGACGTTGAAGCCCGGACGCCAGTTCGGGTGGAGTCATCGTTGAAATACCACTCTGGTCACTTTGGACATCTAACTTCGGCCCGTAATCCGGGTCAGGGACAGTGCCTGATGGGTAGTTTAACTGGGGCGGTTGCCTCCTAAAAAGTAACGGAGGCGCCCAAAGGTTCCCTCAGCCTGGTTGGCAATCAGGTGTCGAGTGTAAGTGCACAAGGGAGCTTGACTGTGAGAGAGACATCTCGAGCAGGGACGAAAGTCGGGACTAGTGATCCGGCGGTACATTGTGGAATGGCCGTCGCTCAACGGATAAAAGGTACCTCGGGGATAACAGGCTGATCTTGCCCAAGAGTCCATATCGACGGCATGGTTTGGCACCTCGATGTCGGCTCGTCGCATCCTGGGGCTGGAGTAGGTCCCAAGGGTTGGGCTGTTCGCCCATTAAAGCGGTACGCGAGCTGGGTTTAGAACGTCGTGAGACAGTTCGGTCCCTATCCGCTGCGCGCGCAGGAAATTTGAGAAGGGCTGTCCTTAGTACGAGAGGACCGGGACGGACGAACCTCTGGTGTGTCAGTTGTACTGCCAAGTGCACCGCTGATTAGCTACGTTCGGATGGGATAACCGCTGAAAGCATCTAAGCGGGAAGCTCGCTTCAAGATGAGATTTCCATACACCTTGTGTGTGAGAGGCCCCCAGCCAGACCACTGGGTTGATAGGCCGGATGTGGAAGCGAGGACTAACGACTCGTGAAGCTGACCGGTACTAATAGGCCGATAACTTACACCACACACCATCCACCGTGAACGGACTCTTCAAAGACGTTCACACCAGGTGATGGTAAAAAGAAACAAGACTGCTTGCGTCCACTATGTGGTTCCCAAACAACAAACCAAACCAATGGTTTCGTTGCCACAGGAACACACAATTGAATAACAACACCACTGCTGCATCACTGCAGAACATGTTGTAACCACAGATTTCCCACACCACCCCGCAAAGGGTGTGTGACGGGTAGAAGGGTTACGGCGGTCATAGCGTGGGGGAAACGCCCGGTCCCATTCCGAACCCGGAAGCTAAGACCCACAGCGCCGATGGTACTGCACCCGGGAGGGTGTGGGAGAGTAGGTCACCGCCGGACATAAATTAAAGAGTAGGGCCCTGACAAACGACGTCAGGGCCCTACTCTGCTTTAACCCCCCAAACCACCAACACGCCCCATCACCTCCCGCACCCATCCAGGGAACGCCCCATCACCTCCCGCACCGATCCGCGAAACCCTCCACCACGTCCCGCGCCACATCCCGGAACGCCCCATCAGCTCCCGAGCCCACCGGGCGAACGCACTATCACCAGGGGGAGCAGCGCCGCCGTCGAACTCCTGGAAGTGATGGGGCGTTGGGTCGGAGCCTGCAGGACGTGATGGCGCGTCGCCTCAAAAGCTGCAGGACGTGATGGAGCGTTGTGGGAAGGGGCTGCACGGGTAGAGTTGGGCACCATGAACAGCCTCTTCAGCCACGGTGCCGAGCCCTTCGGAAGCGACGATCAAGCGCCCGCCGGGCTCCTCGAACCGGTGGTCAACACAGTGATCGTGCCCGGGTCCGTTGCCCACGCCTTCGCCGGGTTTACCGACCATACGCACCTCTGGTGGCCCCTGGAGTCATTTGGCATCTACGGCGCCGGTTCGTATGTTGAGTTTGAGGAAAACCTCATCCTGGAGACGGCGGACGACGGCCGGACCAGCACCTGGGGAACACTCGACGACTGGCAGCCGCCATTGTCGTTCCACGCGACCTGGCACCCGGGCTCCACGGCGCTCTGGTCAACCGAGCTGCGGGTGGCCTTCCGCGCGGTAGGGGAGGGCACGGAGGTGCGTGTCTTCCACGACGGCTGGGAGGGGGCCGAGAACCCCGGCGCGGAGCGTCAACGGTACGTGGAGGCGTGGCCCGATATTCTCGCCAGGTATGCCCGCTTTATGGGCGCCCCGGATGCAGGCGGGAGTGAGGGCCGCTAACGGCCGCGCGGGGCCCGGGGGACGGCTGTACTTGTCCTGATCACAAACTCCGTGGGGAACTCCTGGTCGGCTTCCTGCGGGATGGATCCATCGGCGGCATCCTTCGTGCCGGCCTCGAGCAGCTGCAGCGCAGTGGCAGCCGCCAGAACGCCCTGCCTGCGGGGAGCCTGGTCTACCGTGGTCAAGCCGAACGTCTCGCCTAGCTCGTGCCCGTCCATTCCCACCACCGAGAGATCCTGCGGTACCTGCAGCCCGAAGTCCCGGGCCGCGAGGATGGTGCCAACTGCCATTTCGTCCGAGGCCGCGAAGACAGCGGTTGGCCGTTCTGCGGCGCTGCCCAAAAGGCGGCGAGCCGCGGAGTACGCGCCCTGGACGGTGAAATCCGCACTGATCTGCCATTCCGGCCGGATCTCCAAACCGGCCGCCGTCATGGCCTTCTGATAACCGCCCTGGCGGATGCCGGGCAGCTTGAAGTCCTGGTTCAGGGCCGCATCACCGGTGACATGGGCTATCTGCGTATGTCCAAGCCGGATCAGGTGGTCAGTGGCCATCCGGGCGAGCCGTTCGTCGTCGATCCTGATGGTGGAAGCCCCCGGCAGGGTGCCGCCGATACCCACGATGGGACGGTGGACAGCCAGCAGCTGCTGGATTTCGGCGTCACTCAGGACCAGGGCCACTGCGATGACCGCGTCCAGGCGCTTCCGGAGGAGGAAATCGTTCAGCACGCTGCGGCGGCGCTCGGGCTGGTCGCCTACGTTGTACAGCGTCAGGTCGTAGCCGGCATCCAGCAGCGTCTCAGACACACCCTCCAGAACGGAGGAGAAGTACCAGCGGTGGATGGACGGTACCACCAGGCCGATGTTGTGGTTCCGGCCGGAAGCAAGGCTGGAGGCATGGTAGGACGGGACGAACCCCAGTTCCCCCGCCGCCTCCAGCGCCAGCTTCTTGCTCTTCGCAGAGACATTGGACTTTCCGCTCAGCGCCCGCGAGACAGTGGCGATGGATAGCCCGGCCCTGTCTGCGACGTCCTTGATGCCCGCCATGCTCACCCTGCGGAAGAGATGCGGATCCAAGCCGTTTCGCCCGACCCCAGCAGGCCTTCCGAATGCGAGGAGGTACTGCGGACGAGGACCTGCCCGGAAGGCATCTCCAGCGGCTCGTGGTTGAGGTTCATAAGCACCAGCGTAGCGCCGTTGACATACGCCAAGGACGAACATGTGCACCAGTCCTCCGCCCACGCCAGGGACCCCCGCCCCAGGTCCAGCTCGCGGCGCACCGCGAGCATGGTCCGGTAAAGAGCAAGGTGCGACGACGGCGAAGTGGCCTGCACGTCCCGCGCCAATTCCCCAAATGAGGCAGGAATGGGCAGCCAGGGGTCGTCACCGTGGCCGAAGCCGAGGTGGGTTTCGGCGGCGCGCCACGGGAGGGGAACCCGGCAGCCGTCCCTGCCCAGACGTTGCCCGCCGGTACGCGCGAACGTAGGATCCTGGCGGAGGTGCCCGGGAATATCAATGCCGTCGGGCAGGCCAAGCTCCTCGCCCTGGTAGAGATACGCCGCACCGGGCAGCCCCAGCATAAACAGCGATGCGGCTGCGGCCCGCTGTCTTCCCAGATCGGTGTCGGGTTGTGGATCTGCCGGGCCGATGCCGTCGCCATCCCGTGGCCCCTGCCCGTTGTAGCCGAAGCGGCTGGCATGCCGGACGACGTCGTGATTGGACAGCACCCAGGTGCTGGGAGCACCCACGCCGTCCAGGATGGTCAAGGAGTCCGTGATGACCGAGCGAAGCCGGTACACGTCCAGTCCCGCGTGCAGGTACGGAAAGTTGAATGCCTGGTGCATTTCGTCCGGCCTGACCCAGTGGGCGAGGCGGGGCAGGTCGACGCTGGCTTCCGCGCAGAGGATCCGGTCAGGGCCGTATTCGTCGAGGATCCTGCGCCAGTTACGGTAGATGTCGTGGATGGCCGGCTGGCCGAACATCGGGGCCTCATGGCCGGGGAAGCCGTCTGAACTTCCGCCGTCGGCCCGCCCGCCCCAGGCGGGGAGTCCGGGCGCCTTCACCAGCGCGTGCGCTACGTCCACGCGGAAGCCGGAGACACCCCGGTCCAGCCAGAACCGGAGGATCCGCTCGAATTCGCTGTGGACGGCCGGGTTGTCCCAATTGAAGTCGGGCTGGGAGGAGTCGAAGAGGTGCAGGTACCACTGGTCCGGCCGGCCGTCCGGGTTGGTCACCCGGGTCCAGGCGGGCCCGCCGAAGTGGGACTGCCAGTTGTTGGGCGGCTTGTTGCCCTCGGGGCCGGTGCCGTCCCGGAAAATGAACATGTCCCGTTCAGGGCTGCCGGCAGGTGCGGCGAGGGCCGCCTGGAACAGGGCGTGCTGGTCGGAGCAGTGGTTGGGAACGAGGTCCACGATGACCCGCAGGCCCAGCCGGTGGGATTCGGCCATCATCACGTCGAAGTCCCCGAGCGTGCCGAAGATCGGGTCCACGTCGCAGTAGTCACTGACGTCGTATCCGGCATCCCGCTGGGGGGAACGGTAGAAGGGGGACAGCCACACGGCGTCCACCCCGAGGTCCGCCAGATGGGGCAACTCTTCCGTGATGCCCGCAAGGTCTCCCACGCCGTCGCCATTCAGGTCACGGAACGAGCGGGGGTACACCTGGTAGATCACGGCAGATCGCCACCAGCCCGGCAGGTTGTCGGCAGGGTGGATCAGGGTCAGCGGACCCGCGGCGGGTGTCAGGGTTTCAACAGACATGAGCCCAAGCTTAGGTCGCGTTACCGCCTTTATGGAAACGCTTCCACGATTGCTTAGAGCCGCCTTCGCGTCCATATCACTGTTTCTGCTGGTCAGGACTGGAAGCGCTTGCATGAGTGTTACAGGCTCCGGCCAATAGACTGATGGAAAACGTGCGACGGCGGATGGAGGCCTTGTGGGAAGCGTGGCAATCGAGGAGCTGGAGACCATCCTGTCGGCTGGCCAGGTGGACCGGGAAGAGATCACCCTTCGCCGGTATGCGGTGGACCAGGCACCCGTCCTTGATTATCAGCTCCCCTTGGCGGTGGTGTTTCCCGAGTCCGTGCCAGACGTGCAGGCAGTGGTACGGATCTGTGCGGCCCGCAAGGTGACGATTGTGCCCCGTGGAGCGGGAACGGGAGTGTCGGGCGGCGCCCATGCCACAAAAGACTGCATCATCCTGTCCCTCGAGCGGATGGACCGGGTCCTGTCGCTGAGCCCGGACGATGAAACAGCAGTGGTGGAGCCGGGCGTCATCAACGCCGTGCTCAATGAGGCTGCCGCGGAACATGGGCTGATGTACGCGCCGGACCCCGCCAGCTTTCGCAGCTCAACCATCGGCGGAAACGTAGCGACGAATGCCGGCGGTCTGCGCTGCGCCAAGTACGGCGTCACCCGGGACTCCGTCCTGGCGCTGGACGTCGTCCTCGCGGACGGCTCGCTCCTGCACACCGGCCATCAGACCTTCAAGGGCGTTGCCGGGTACGACCTCACCGGGCTCTTTGTGGGGTCGGAAGGGACGTTGGGCATCGTGGTGGGCGTGACCGTGCGCCTGAAGTACCTACCCCGGGACGTGCACACTGTCGCCGCCTTCTACCCGGACTTCCGCCAAGCCGCAACCGGGGTCCTGGCCGTGGGCAGGGCACGGGTCCAGCCGGCCATTATGGAACTGCTCGACGGCGGCACGCTGGCCCAGCTGGACAGCATCCACGGCTCGGACCTGACCGCCCGCGGAAGCTCCCTGCTGCTGATCCAGACGGACGGCTTCGGCGCCGCGGCCGAGGCCCGGATGGTCCGGGAAGTCCTGGCAGCCGGCGGGGCAACTGTTACCACTGAAGCCAGTGCGGAAGCGGAACGGCTCGTGGAACTGAGGCGCCACAGCCGGGGCGTGGAAGTGGACGACGAGTTCCGGGTGGGGGAGGACGTTGCCGTTCCCCGCTCGCGCCTGGTTGACTACGTGGCCGCCCTGGAGGTCATGGCCGTGAAACACGACGTGCACCTCAAAGTGGTGGCACACGCCGGCGACGGGAACCTGCACCCGACTTTCTGGATCGACCGCAAGGACAACGCGGTGGACGGCGAGGCGCTGGGGAGGCTCCATCGGGTACTGGACGAATCCATTACGGCAGCCCTGGGCATGGGTGGCACCATCACCGGCGAACACGGCGTGGGCCAGTACAAACTGCGGTGGCTGGGCCAGGAACAGCCCGAACCGCTCCGGGAACTCCAGCGCCGGATCAAGGACCTGTTCGATCCGGCAGGGATCCTGAACCCCGGAAAGGCGATCTAGCGTTTAGTCGTCAGAGTCCGGGTATTCGTCGACGTCCTCGTCGTCGCCGTAC
Source organism: Pseudarthrobacter siccitolerans (assembly GCF_030823375.1). Lineage (NCBI taxonomy): Bacteria > Bacillati > Actinomycetota > Actinomycetes > Micrococcales > Micrococcaceae > Pseudarthrobacter > Pseudarthrobacter siccitolerans. The sequence goes on from NZ_JAUSXB010000001.1 coordinate 3,649,018, forward strand.
CGCGACTCCTCAGTCTCCACTTCGAGGATCTTCAGCAGCCCGGTGGGCGGGTCCAGCATGATGGCCGCTTCATCCCGGCGGTGCCGCAGGATGGAGTCGATGTAGGACTGGACGGCCTCCGCCAAGGGAATGTGCCGCTCCTGCTTTTCGGACATGTACCAGCGGTGCTCCAGGACCTCGTGCACCGCTTCGGCCGGCTCCAGTTTTCCGGAGAGGTCGCGCGGAATGGACCGGACGATCGGCTCGAAAATCTGGCTGACCCACAGGTGGGCACTGTATTCCTCGTCCATGTCCGGGTTGTTGTCCGCCCGGAAGGAATCCATGTCATTGAGCAGCCGCCGCGCCTGGTTCTCCTGGGCGTCCAGGCCGGTCAGCCGCAGCAGGCGCCGCATGTGGTGCCCGGCGTCCACCACCTTGGGCTGGAGCTGGATGGTGGTCCCGTTCTGGGTAGTCTTGATGGCGTACTCCTCGACGTCGAAGCCGAGTTCGTTGAGCCGCCGGATGCGCGCTCCCACCCGCCAGCGTTCGCCGAGTTCGAAGGATTCCTTCTCCGTCAGTTCCGCCCACAGGCGGCGGTAGCTGTCCATAATGAGCTCGCTGGTGGCTACGGGGTCCACCTTTTCCTCGATCAGCCCGCCGTCCAGCAGGTCCATCAGCTCTCCGGCGATGTTCACGCGGGCAATTTCCAGATCGTACTCGCGCTGGCCCATGGAAAGGTCCGGATACAGCTCACCGGTTTCGGCGTCCACGAGGTAGGCGGCAAAGGCGCCGGCGTCGCGGCGGAACAACGTGTTGGACAAGGAGACGTCGCCCCAGTAGAAGCCGATCAGGTGCAGCCGCACCAGCAGCAGCGCCTGCGCGTCGATGAGCCTGGTGAGGGTGTCCTTGCGGAGCATCTGGGAGAAGAGGGCGCGGTAGGGCATGGAGAACTTCAGGTGCCGGGTGACCAGCACTGGGTTCAGCGGCCTTCCATCCAACGTGGTGCGGCCTGTGATGACGGCAACCGGCTCCACGCACGGAACGTCCAGCCGGGCCAGTTTGCGGAGCATGTGGTACTCATGCCGGGCGACGTGCTCGGAGGTTTCCTTGATGGCGATCACCGAACCGCCGAGGTGGGCGAACCGGACGATGTGCCGGGAGATGCCGCGGGGAAGGGCGGCCAGGTTTTCTGCCGGCCAGTCCTCCAGCGCGATGTGCCACGGCAGGTCAAGCAGTTCAGGATCAGCCGCTGCTGCCGTGATGTTCAGCGAGCTGGAGACCGAGGCGATCTTGCCGTCATCGGCACTCGCCGCAACGAACCGGGGCAGTTTGCCCACCTGCGCATAGTCGGTGGGTTCGTCGTGCCACTGGGCGCTGTATTCCTCGGTCATATTTCAATTCTTCCGTACATGGGCGCGGCCAGCTAATTCTTCTGCAGGAACGGTTAAAAGGCCGACGGCGGCCGTCCAATAAGGAGGCCGCCGTCGGTAATTCAGCGCCGGTGGTTAGGGCGCCGGTGGGGATTAGTCGCCCAGGCGCAGGCCGGTCTTGGTGTCGAACAGGTGCACGTGGCCCGACTGCGGACGGACGTAGATGGACTCGCCCTTCATCGGAGGGCGGCGGCCGTCGACGCGTGCCACGATGTCGTGGTCCTTGCCGTCAAGCGTGGTGTGGCCGTACACGTAAGCGTCGGCACCCAGCTCTTCGACGACGTCGACCTCTACCTTCAGGCCCTCGCCGTGGGGAGCGGTCTCGAGGTCTTCGGGACGGCTTCCGAGGGTAACGGTGGAGCCGTGTGCTTCTTCGAGGACGTCGCGCGGTACAGGGTAAACCGTGCCGCCGAACTGGACGCCGCCGTCGACGACGGGCAGTTCCAGCAGGTTCATGGCAGGGGAGCCGATGAAGCCGGCAACGAAGACGTTCTTGGGCTTGTCGTAGAGGTTGCGCGGGGTGTCAACCTGCATCAGGAGGCCGTCCTTCAGCACAGCGACGCGGTCACCCATGGTCATGGCCTCGACCTGGTCGTGGGTCACGTAGACCGTGGTGACGCCGAGGCGGCGGGTCAGGGATGCGATCTGCGTACGGGTCTGCACGCGGAGCTTGGCGTCCAGGTTGGACAGCGGCTCATCCATGAGGAAGACCTGCGGGTTACGGACGATGGCGCGGCCCATAGCAACACGCTGGCGCTGACCGCCGGAGAGTGCCTTCGGCTTACGGTCCAGGTAGGGCTCAAGGTCAAGGAGCTTTGCAGCTTCACGGACGCGCTCGGCGCGCTCTTCCTTGGAAACGCCTGCGATCTTCAGGGCGAAGCCCATGTTGTCGGCCACAGTCATGTGCGGGTACAACGCGTAGTTCTGGAAAACCATCGCGATGTCGCGGTCCTTCGGCGGAACGTCGGTGACATCGCGGTCGCCAATGAGGATACGGCCTGCGTTGACGTCCTCGAGGCCTGCGAGCATGCGCAGGGAGGTGGACTTACCGCAACCGGAGGGTCCAACGAGGACTAGGAATTCGCCATCGGCGATGTCGATGTTGAGCTTATCGACGGCGGGCTTTTCTGTGCCCGGGTACAGACGCGTAGCGTTATCAAAAGTAACTGTAGCCACAGTTATCAATCCCTTCACCGGCAGGTACGTGCCGGACGATCCGTTGTGAATGGTTCATGTTTGTTCAGTTTTGTGGTGCAGATGCTCCCCGGCCAAGGCCAGAGAGCATCATGTGACGCCGCACGGTACTTGTGCGCCACATCACAAAGAAGAGTATGTCAGATACTGTTCGAATTGGTGCGAATGTTACGAACGTCACAAGTGAGCTTCGTAACTGTCACCCCTGCGGGTCTTCCTCCGCGACGGCGAGGCTCCGTTCCTGGAGCAGGACTTCGAGCATCTCCGCCACATGGACAGGAGCTTCCACACGGTACTGCGCCTGGGTGAAATCAAGGCCCACTTTGATGCCCACGTCGCCGGGCTCCAGCCGGGCAAGCGCATCCTCATCAGTGGTGTCGTCGCCGGCGAACAGGACGGCGCTGGCACCGCTGATCTGCCGCAGGAACGTGACGCCCTCGCCCTTGGACGCGTTCACCACAGAGGTTTCCAGGACCCGCTTTCCGTCCTTGAGGAAAACGCCTTTGCGGTCCTGCAGCAGCGAGCGTGCAGCTGCCACCGCATCCTCGGCCACGTCGTCCGCGGCCTGGCGGGTGTGCAGCACCACGCCCGCCGGCTTGTCCTCCAGCATGGTGCCCGGCGCTTCCGCAACAATGTCGGCGAGGATGCTGCGCACCTCGGCGAGGAGTGCTTTCTGCTCATCTTCCAGCGTCAGCCCGGCCGACCCGGGGCCGAGCCACGCTTCTGCCCCGTGGCTGCCGATCAGGAGTGTGTCCACCGGTGGCGAAGCGACCTGGCGCAGGCTGGCGAGGGCGCGCCCGGAGATGAGTGCCGTCGTCGTGCGCGGCAGCACGGCGAGCCCGGCGAAAGCTGTGGCCGCCCGGGGAAGCGGCCGCGCGTCGTCGGCATGCCCCACGATGGGCGCCATGGTTCCGTCAAAGTCCATCGCCACCAGCAGGTGGTCTGTCCGGGCGATGGCGCGGATGGCTTGGCGGAGCTCCGGCGTCAGCGCCAGCTTGCCGTTTCCGGTCCGGTTCTCACGTGTCATCGCGGACCACTTTCTCCTTCAACGCCTGCAGGAAGTCCGCGGACCAGTGGTCCACGTCGTGCTCCAGGATCTGTTTCCGCATGGCCCGCATCCGCCGCGACGCATCCCGGGGGGACATCTCGACGGCGCGCATGATGGCATTTTTCAGGCCGTCGATGTCGTGCGGGTTCATCAGCAGGGCCTGCTTGAGCTGGTCCGCTGCGCCGGCGAACTCGCTGAGCACCAGCGCGCCGTCGTTGTTGGTGCGCGCCGTGACGTATTCCTTGGCCACCAGGTTCATGCCGTCCCGCAGTGCGGTGACCAGCATGACGTCGGCCGCCAGGTACAGGGCCACCATTTCCTCCACCGGGTAGCTGTGGTGCAGGTAGCGGACGGCCGTGTTCTCCAGGGTGTCGTAGGTACCGTTGATGTGGCCCACCGTGCCCTCCACCTCTTCACGGAGGAGCCGGTACTGCTCAACGCGTTCACGGCTGGGGCTGGCCACCTGGATCAGGGTGGCGTCGCTGACGGACAGCTTGCCGTCGGCCAGGAGTTCCTCGAACGCCTTCAGCCGGTGCCGGATGCCCTTGGTGTAGTCCAGGCGGTCCACACCCAGCAGGATGGTTTTCGGATTTCCGAGGTCCTGGCGGATCTGCCGTGCCCGCTCAATGATTTCCGGTTTGGCGGCCAGCTCGCTGATCTGCCGCACGTCGATGGAAATGGGGAACGCCTGGGCCCTGGCGATGTGGGTGATTTCCCCGTCCTGGCCCTTGACGTGCACCTGCTGCTGCTTGACGCTGGCGCCCAGGAAGCGGCGGGCCGAGCGCATGAAGTTGCCTGCGTCGCTGGGCCGCTGGAAGCCCACCAGGTCAGCACCGAGGAGGCCATCGATGATGGCCTGGCGCCAGGGCAGCTGGGCGAAGATCTCGGGCGGGGGGAAGGGGATGTGGTTGAAGAAGCCGATCTTGAGGTCGGGCCGCGCTTCCCGGAGCATCCGCGGCACCAGCTGCAGCTGGTAGTCCTGGATCCATACCGTCGCGCCGTCGTCGGCATGGCGTACGACGGCGTCGGCGAACCTTTTGTTCACCATGCGGTAGGCGTCCCACCAGGTGCGGTGGAACTCCGGCGGGGCGATCACGTCATGGTAAAGCGGCCAAAGGGTGGCGTTGGAGAAGCCTTCGTAGTAAAGCTCGACGTCGTCCGCGCTGAGCTGGACGGGCACCAGGTCCATGCCGCCGTGGCTGAAGGGTTCCACGGTCTCGTCGGGGGCGCCGTGCCAGCCCACCCAGGCGCCGTCGGTCTTGGTCATCATGGGTGCCAGCGCCGTCACCAGTCCGCCGGGGGATCGCCGCCACCCGGAGCCGTCGTCGCCGTTTTCGCCGGGAGCGACGCGGTCCACGGGCAGCCTGTTCGAGACCACCATGAAGTCATACTTGGTCTCCGCGCTTTCGCCCGCGCCGGCGGCGCCTGGTGCGGCTGCGGCGGCGGAATTTTCCTGGACAGGTGTTTGCATTGCGGCCCCCTGGGGTTGCTTGTGCCTCTTAGCCCACCCTAACGGGAGGGAATCTTCGGTGCTATTCGTCTTTTGGCCGGCCCGTAAGAATACTTGAACCAGCAAGCTCTCAGATTTCTCCCCTAAAATGAGGGGGTTGCCACGAAATGGTCCCCCTCGTCGATCGACCCAAGGAACACATGAGCCCCGCAAACGAAGTACGTAAGTCCAAGGCTGAGCGCACCGCGGACGCCCGCGAGAAAGCGCGGCTGATCCGCGAAGAGCAGCTGAAAAAGGACAAGCGCAACAAGCTGCTGATCGGGTGGGGGATTGTGGCTGCCGTGGTGGCCATCCTGGTGGTGGTGGCACTGGTTGTCACCACGTCGATGAAGCAGAACGGACCGGTTGCCGACCAAGGCCCGACGCCGGCCAACGGCAACGCCCACGGCGGCGTTACGCTGCTGGCCAACACGGAAGTTGCCAAGCTGGACCCTGCCACGGTTGACGCAGCCGCTGTTGGCGAACCCCCGCAGGCTGCGCCGGCCGAAGTGGTGGCTCCGGGCGCCGAGGCCGAAGCAGGCAAACCGGTGAAGGTTGTCCTCTACATCGACTTCATCTGCCCGGTCTGCAAGAATTTCGAGGCCCAGTACAACGAACAGCTCACGTCCCTGCGCAACGAAGGCAAGATTACGGTCGAATACCGCGCGCTCGGATTCCTCGACAGCCGCTCCACCACGAACTACTCGTCGCGGGCAGCCAACGCCGCCGCCTGTGTTGTGAACGAATCGCCGGAGAAGTACGCGGAGTTTGTGGACGCACTCTTCGCCAACCAGCCTGCAGAAGGCGGCGCAGGGCTCTCAGACGACAAGCTCAAGAGCATGGCCTCGGACATCGGCGTTGACATCAACAGCTGTGTGGACGAAAAGACCTACCGGCCCTTCGTAAAGTTCACCACCAAGGAGGCCTCAGCGATCGGAGTCACCGGCACGCCGAGCGTCTTTGTGGAAGGCAGGCAGTGGGGCAAGGGCGCCAGCGCCCAGACCCCGTTCCCCGAGTTCCTCCAGGCCGCGATCGACGCCAAGGCCTAAGGGTTCTGTACAGGGCCCGCCTCCGGATCAATTCCGGAGGCGGGCTCTTTCCTTTGGCCCCCCTGTCTTGACCGCCAACGAGGCCGGCGTTTTTACCACCGGGAGGACTTGGGCTAACCTTATCTAGCGTCGTTCAGGCGCCCGCCCGCAAGGGCACGCCTCCTTAGCTCAGTTGGCCAGAGCACCGCTCTTGTAAAGCGGGGGTCGTCGGTTCGAATCCGACAGGGGGCTCTATTTTTTTGCCCGATCCCGGCCCTGCCCGGCCTGCTAACCGCCCGACGGCGCTATGTTGTGGTTCAGGCGCAGGAGATTCTGCGGATCGTAGCGGTCCTTAAGGGCCACGAGGCGCTGGTACTTTTCCTGTCCGTAGGCGCTGCGCGCGGCGTCCGGCGCCTGCACTCCCAGCTCCGCCCCCAGGAAGTTGACGTATTCGCCCTGCTCCGCGAACGGCTGCATCACCGCGTAGGCTTTGCGGGCGAATGCTGTGAGCCGTTCGTCTTCGGCGGGATCGCGCCAGAATCCGTAGACGTTGAGCCAGTACCGCGCGGACCTGTTCGGGAACGCCGTGGCGTCTTCCGGCACCCGCCCGAACACGCCCTCCAGGTGATGGATATCGATGCCCGTTCCCTCCCATGCCAGCCCGGAAGCGAAGCCAACCACAACATCCACCACCTCCTCGTCCAGGCGGGAGAACGAAAGGTTCTTCCAGTAGCCGCGTGAACCCTTGGGGAACACGGCGTCCATAACGCTTTGCCAGTCCGGCCACGACGTCGGTCCCACCTCCTCGCCGTCCGGCGGAGCAGCGACGCGGAGCTGGTCCACGAGCCGCAGACCTGCCTGGTGGTCTTCGGCTACCCACGCAAATCCAATGCTCATCCAGGGCTCGCTGCCCATGCCGAACTCTGGTGGGAGTACCACGAACGAGATGATGGAGTTCATCTCGTCGGGCAGATCCCTGGTCCACGCATCGAAAGCGAGAAGGGCATGGCGCCAGTTGTCCGGGCGGTAGAAGAGATTCCCACCCAACGGCGCGGCCGGCAACGCGAGGGCGCGGAAGGTAAAGGAGGACACCACGCCGAAGTTTCCGCCGCCGCCGCGCACTCCCCAGAACAACTCCGGGTTCTCCTGGGCGCTGGCGCGGACATGCTCCCCGGCGGGAGTGACCACCTCCACAGCGTCCAGGTTGTCCAGGCTCAAGCCTCCGCTCCGGGTCAGCCAGCCCACCCCGCCGCCCAAGGTGAGTCCTGCCACTCCCGTTCCACTGATGACCCCTAGGGGTACTGCCAGGCCATGCGCGGCGGTGGCCCGGTCCACGTCCCCAAGGGTCGCTCCGGGTTCGACGGCAACAAGCCGGCTTTCGGCGTCGACGCTAACGCCCCGGTGCGATCCCAGGTCCAGGACCAGGCCGCCTTCCACAGTGCCGTGGCCGGCGATGTTGTGCCCGCCGCCGCGGACGGCCAGGGCGAGGCCTGTGCGCCGCGCGCTCTCCAGGACGACGTCGATGTCCGCTACGGCCCCTGCCCTTGCGATGGCACGCGGACGCAGGTCGATCATGCCGTTCCATACCGCACGGGCTTCCTCATACTGGGCATCTTGCGGCTCGATCAACGATCCCTGCAGCCGCCCGCGCAACTCGTGCAGGGACTGCTGGAGCTCAGGTTCCGCCTGGTGTTCATGAACAGTGGCCATCGCTGATACTTCCAGATCAAGGGCGAAAAGAATCCACCGGGAATACCGATGCCTGAGTTTAGGAGTGGCCCTTGAACGGGTCAACAACTTCTTTTTGCAGGAGCCCACCCGGGTATTACCGCACCGGATTAATCTGGGCGAGACCAGGACGAAACGCACCCACAACAATGGCTGCGTAGCCTCGCAGGCATGACAACCCGATTTCCCGCCCGAGTCCGGACCTGGCTGGCGGATGCCTTCTACTACGAGACCCCCGGACAGGCGGCCGACGCTATGGCCGATGCCACCCGTTGGGGGTGGCTGCCGGCGCTCAGCGGAGTGGCGGCGGGGGCGGATCAGGCCCGCGGAAAGCACTCAGAAACCGCATCACAAGAGGCTGGATTGTCCGGTTGAGCACACTATTGCGCGGGTAAGGGCATTATGACCTAAACTGCTTCACTGAGGTGCCTGAAATGGCGCTGTGCAGCAACGAAAGTGAACACGCTATGGCTACCGATTACGATGCTCCACGCAAGCAAGAAGAAGAGTCTCCCGGCGACTCACTCGAAGCCCTCCAGGCCTCCCGCGGCGGCAACGCCCAGACCGCGGTTATCGACGTTGACGAAAACGACACGGCCGAGGGCATTGACCTGCCCGGCGCCGATCTTTCCAACGAGGAACTGACGGTCATCGTTGTTCCCGAGCAGTCAGACGAATTCACCTGCTCATCGTGCTTCCTGGTCCGCCACCGCTCTCAGGTGGCCCGCGAGAAGAACGGCATGAAGTACTGCCGCGAGTGCGAAGGCTGAAACTTCAAGGGCAAGACAGCGCCGGCCACCCCTTCGGGTGACCGGCGCTGTTTCGTCTTTCCGCCGCGCCGTTATCCGGCATAACGGCCGGGTCCAGAAACGGCACCGGAACGGTTAAGGACAGCCGCAAATGGCCCCTGGATTTACAGCCGCGTGACACGGATCCGGTGTTCCTTACGGTTGCGCGCCGAAGCGGCTACAACCCTCGTTTCGGGCACCTGACACTCCTACGCTTGAGCTATCCAACCGCACCACTTCCTCTGGATGGCACCCACAATGAAAAAGCTCCTCCTCTGGCTCACGGCGCTCCTCGCGGCCGTCGGGCTGGGAATCCTGGCACCGGGGCCCGCCTCGGCAGCCACATCGTATTGCGGTCTCACATGGGGATCCCTGGCCAAAACCGGGCCGGATCTGAGCACCGCCTCCGTCACCAACGTCCGCACGGGGCAGCATTACTGCTTCGACCGGATGGTGGTCGACCTCAACGGCCCCGTCAAGGGCTACACCGTCCGCTACGTCCCGGACATCGTCCAGGACGGCTCCGGCTTCACCATTCCGGTGCAGGGCAATGCTCGCCTGCAGGTCACCGTGAACGCACCCTCCTACGACCAGAACGGCAACGTCACCTACAACCCCGCCGCCAAGGCCGAGCTGTCCAACGTGGCCGGCTACCAGACCTTCCGGCAGGTGGTCTACGCCGGAAGCTTCGAGGGTTACACCAGTATCGGTATGGGCGTCCGCGCCCGGCTGCCGTTCCGGGTCCTGACACTGGACGGCCCGGGTTCGGGGTCCCGGCTGATAGTGGACGTGGCCCACTTCTGGTGACGATCACTGCACGGCGACAACCGTGCAGCGGTAACCGCAAAAAAGGGTGCCGCACCCCGCTGATCCGGGATGCGGCACCTTTTTCCGTGCGCTTGCTAGGCCCTATTCCGGCACCACCAGGGCCGGGGTGTCCTGCTTCAGGGTCTCGCCGCGGAAAAAGCCGGGGTGCGTGCGGGACATGACGAGCATGACGACGGCGCCCAAGGCCAGGATGCCGATGCCCAGGATGAACACCAGGCCCACGCCGAAGACCTCGGAACCACTGCCGAACTCCGGCGCCAGGCTGTCCACGGCGGTCTGGGCGAACACCACGAACAGGCCCACGCCGCCCACCACCGGGCAAACCAGCCGGAGCACGAAGTGGCGCACGCTGTTGAACAGGCTGTGGCGGAAGTACCAGGTGCAGGCCAGTGCGGTGAGGCCGTAGTAGAAGCAGATCATCAGGCCCAGGGCCAGGATGGTGTCGTTCAGGACGTTTTCGCTGAGCACGTGCATCACCGCGTAGAACCCCGCGGACAGGATGCCGGCCGCGATGGTGGCGTAGCCCGGTGTCGCAAAGCGCTTGCTCACGCGGCTGAACGGTTCCGGCAGCGCCCCGTAGTGGGCCATGGCCAGCAGGCTCCTCGATGGCGACATGAACGTGGACTGCAGGGAAGCCGCGGAGCTGGAGAGCACGGCGAGGGACATCAGGATGGCGAACGGTCCCATGATGGGCGAGGCCAGTGCCGTGAAGATGTTCTCGTGGTTTTCGACGTTGTTCAGGCCGTTGCCGGTATCACCCACGCCGGCGAACATCATGGTGGCGATGCTGACCAGGAGGTAGATGGCCAGGACGATGACAGCCGTCAGGGTGCCGGCCACGCCGGCGGTCTTCTTGCCGTTGGCGGTTTCCTCGTTGACCGTCAGGCAGACGTCCCAGCCCCAGTACACAAAGATGGACAGGGAGATGCCGGCGGCGATCTGGCCGAAGGTTTCGATCTTGGTGACGTCGAACCAGTCCCAGCTGAACGGGATCGCCGTTTCAGACGCGGACCAGTTGGCGAACGCCATGCCCACGAACAGGCCCAGCACCAGCAGCTGGAACCCCACCAGGCCGTACTGCACCACTTTGGTGGTGTGCAGGCCGCGGTAGCTGACCCACACTGCAAGGGCCACGAACACGAAGCAGGTGAGCACGTTCAGCGGCTTGTTGGCTGCGAGGTCAGCCAGTTCGGGTGAACCGGTGAGCTGGGAGAGGAAGAGGTAGAAGAAGTCGACGGCGACCCCGGCCAGGTTGGACAGGACGATGATGTTGGCTGCGAGGAGGCCCCATCCGCCCATCCAGCCCACCCAGGGGCCGAACGCTTTGGTGACCCACGTGAAGGTGGTGCCGCTGTCCGGGGAGTCGGCGTTGAGCTCCCGGTAGGCCAGGGACACCAGGATCATCGGGATGAACCCAATGAGGAAGATGACGGGCAGTTGCAGCCCTGCTTCGTTGACGGTGGGGCCCAGCGCGCTGGTGAGCGTGTAGGCCGGGGCGATGGTGGAAATACCAAGGACGACGACGGCGAGGAGTCCCAGCTGCCCGCCCTTCAGGCCCTTGGGGCTAATGCCGTGGGCGGTGCCGGAGGCATGCCCGCCTGCGGCGGGGGTACCGGTGCGGATGGTTTCTGTCATGACACCACTTTCTGGGAGGCAGCGGGCTGCTGTTGGGTGATGCAGTGGATCCCCCCGCCGCGGGCAAAAAGCTTGCGCGCGTCGATGGCGACAATACGCCGTCCGGGGTAGGCCTCCGCCAGGATCTGCAGGGCCTTGTCGTCCTGGGGGTCGTTGAAGCTGCAGGCGATGACGCCGCCGTTGACCACCACGTGATTGATGTAGCTGTAGTCCACAAAGCCCTCATCGTCCCGCAGGGTTTCGGGGGCGGGGACCTCGATGATCTTCCACTGCCGGCCGGCGGCGTCGGTGGTGCCCCGGAGGAAGTCGATGATTTCCCGGGAGACCTCGAAATCGGGGTGTTCCGGGTTTTCCTGGGAGTGGACCAGGAGCGTGCCGGGCGAGGGGATCGCGGCCACAATATCCACGTGGCCGCGGGTGCCGAACCGCTCCGAGTCCCGGGTCAGGCCGCGCGGCAGCCACACCACATGGGTGGCGCCGATGGTGCGGGCAAGTTCCCGCTCGACGTCGGCCCGGCTGAGGTCCGGATTGCGTCCGGGATCCAGCTGCACGGTTTCCGTCACCAGCACCGTTCCCTGGCCGTCCACCTGGATGCCGCCGCCCTCGTTGACCAGTGCTGACACGATGTGCCGGGCTGCGGAGCGGCCGGCCACCTCGCCGGCGATCAGCGCGTCCTTGTCCCACTGCGCCCAGTCCTGGCCGCCCCAGCCGTTGAACACCCAGTCCACGGCACCGAGCCGGCCGTCGCCGTCCAGGACGAACGTGGGCCCGATGTCGCGCATCCATGCATCATTCAGCGGGGCGGCGAGCACCTCAACGTCAGGGTGCAGGTAGGCGGCGGCCGTGCCGACGTCGTCGGGATCCACCACCATGGTGACCGGCTGGAACTCGACGGCGGCGTTCGCCACGGCAGCCCAGGTGGACCTGGCAGCATGGGCGGCCTCCGCGGATTCGCCGAGCGTGTAGCCGCCAGCCGGGAAAGCCATCCACAGCCGCTCCTGGCGGGCAGTTTCGGCAGGCATCCGCCACTGCCCGGTGCTGGCTGCGGCCTGCTGCAGCGCGGTCATGAGCAGGCCTCTGCGAAGCCGCGCTCGCCGCCCAGGAGTTCGTTCGGGCGGACGGGTTCGGTGAGGCGGGCGTAGGTGTCCGGGCGGCGGGTGGCCAGGAACGGGAACAGGGTCAGCCAGTCCTTCCGCTGGTCCAGGTCGAGGTCGGCCACGAGGACCGCGGACTCGTCCCGCGGCGCTTGGGCAAGGATCCGGCCGTAGGGATCGGAGATGAAGGACGAGCCGTAGAAGTTCAGGGTCCCTTCGCTGCCCCACCGGTTCGGGGCGATCATGAACAGGCCGTTGGCAATGCCGTTGCCCACGATGACCTGCTGCCACAGCGGCTGGGTGTCGAAGTCCGGGTGGTCCGGTTCGGAGCCGATCGCGGTGGGGTAGACCAGGATTTCCGCCCCGCCCAGGGAGTACAGCCGTGCGACCTCGGGGAACCATTCGTCCCAGCAGGTGGGCATTCCCAGCCGGGCGCCGCCAAGTTCCGCGGGAGCGTGGACTTCATAGGCGTCGGCGGCGGCCGGTCCCTGGCGGAAGAACTTGTCCTCGTAGTATCCGGCGGTGACGGGGATGTGGAGCTTGTGCGTCCGGGCCAGGAGCTCTCCTTCAGGGGAGACCAGGATGGCGGTGTTCAAGCCCAGGCCGTCGTCCGTGCCGTCCGGGTCTCCCGCGCGCTGGTACAGGGACGCATGCACGGATACTCCGTGGCGGCGGGCAGCATCGGCGGCGAAACGGAAGGTGGGGCCGGTGAGCAGGTCTTCGGCGGTGTCCGAGGGCCGGGTTCGGGTGGGGCCTTCGGACGGGTCGTTGTGCGGGCGGGTGTCTGCCGGGTAGCGCGAAAGCGTCAACTCCGGCAGGAAGACCACGGAGGCTCCCAGCCGTGCGGCCCGGCCGATGCCCTCGTCCAGTTCGGCCTCGACGGCGGCGCTGTCCGCTTGCCACCGGTGCTGGACCACGCCGACGCGCAGGGAGGGCCGGGCGGACGGCGTTGTCCGGGCCAGGGAAGCGGGTGCGCCGAGGCAGGAAATTTCAATCATGTTTGCTACTCCAGTGAGACGACGGTCACTAAATGAATGACGTTCATTTAGTATGAGGTGCGACGGGCGCGGATGCAAGGGGAAATATGAATCACGTTCTTTTATGTCGGCTGATGGGGAGTTAGTAAGCTCACTGAGAAATTGCCGTACGCCCCTCTGTTGCTCGATGAAGGGCTGGTAGCGTCGGGATTACTGGACCAATCGAGGAGGATGCATGAAAGCTTCACCGACACTGACCAACAACCTGCAGGCTGTGCTCGCGGACCTGATCGAACTGCACATCCAGGGCAAGCAGGCCCACTGGAACATCGTGGGAACCAACTTCCGTGACCTTCACCTGCAGTTGGATGAGATCGTGGACGCCGCCCGCCAGTTTGCCGATGATGCTGCCGAGCGGATGCGGGCACTGCACGCCCTGCCGGACGGGCGCAGTTCCACCGTGGCTGAATCCACCAGCCTCGCTCCTTTTCCCGAGGGCCTCATCAGTACCAAGGACGCCATCGAGCGCATTGTTGCCGCCCTTGAGGCTGCGGTAGGCACCATGCGCAAGGTCCATGACGAGGTGGACGAGGAGGATCCCACGACGGCGGACCTCCTGCACGAGTTCATTGCCAAACTCGAGCAGTTCGCATGGATGGTCAATGCCGAGACCATGAAGGCCACCGCGAGCGTCACCGCCCCGGACGCGCAGTAGCCCGTTCCGGCGCACGTAGCTATCCAGCGCCCGGCTCCGGACTTCCTGTCCGGACCCGGGCGCTGCGTTTTGCCGGGAAGTATTCAGGCGGCGTGCTGCCTTATCCGGCCTTGGGCACTTGCCGCAGGACGACGGCGGCAAGTACTGCCGCCGTCGCCATCAGCACCAGCCCGATCGCCGCAGTGACGTGCACACCCGAGTCGAAGGCTGAGCCGGCGGCCTGCCGGACGGCATCCGCCAGGGGAGCAGGCAGTCCCGCTGCCAGGTCCATGGCTCCGGCCAGAGTCTCGCCGGCATGGGCGGTGCCCTGGCCGCCGGCAGCTTCCGCGACGCCGGCCGGCAGATGCAGGTTGTGCTGGTAGGAGGCCGTGAGGATCGAGCCCAGCACCGCGGTGCCCAGCAGGGCGCCCACCTCGTACCCCGTCTCAGAGATAGCCGATGCCGCACCGGATTTTTCCGCCGGCACGCTGCCCAGGATGAGGTCATTGGAGATGGTCTCCGCCGTCCCCACGCCCAGCGCCAGGACCAGCAGCGCTGCGAGCAGGAGCGCCGGCCCGTTGGAATGGCTCCCGAAAGTCACCAGGCTGTACCCGCCGGCGCTCATGCCGAGTCCGGCTGCCACCACAAAGCCGGGACGGACCTTGCGGACCAGGGGCACCACCGCCAGGCCTGCCGCCACGGTAGCCAGCAGCGCCGGAATCATGGCCATTCCTGCGGCCGAAGGGGACATGCCTTCGAGGAGTTGCAGGTGCTGGGCCAGGAAGAGGATAAAGCCGTTGAAGGAGAACAGGGCAAGGACGTTCGCCGTGATGGCCGTGCTGAACACCCGGTTTTGGAACAGGGACATGTCCAGCAAGGGGCTGTCCAGCCGCTGTTGCCGGCGGACGAACGCGGCGCCCATGGCCAGTCCGAAGGCTATGCTTCCCAGGGCCAGGGGTGCCGGTCCCTTGGTGGCGTATTCCTTGATGCCGTAGACCACCGGCACCATGGTCAGCAGCGAGAGCAGGATACTCGGCGCGTCCACCCTGCCCGGCGAGGGGTCCCGGGATTCCGGAATGAACGCCGGGCCGAAAGCCAGCAGCGGCAACATGATGGGCACCGCCACCAGGAGCACCGCTCCCCACCAAAATTGTTCCACGAGCCACCCGCCGAAGATCGGCCCGAGGGCCGCGCCGCCGGAAAACCCGGCCGCCCAGATGGCGATTGCCAGCCGGCGGCGGTTGGGGTCCGGGAAGATGTTGCGGATCAGGGACAGTGTGGAGGGCATCAGCATCGCGCCGAAGAAACCCAGGGCGGCCCGGCCCGCTATCAGCCAGCCGGCAGTGGGGGCGAATGCCGTTGCGGCTGACACTGCCGCGAAGCCGATGCTGCCGATGATCAGGAGCCGGCGCCGTCCGATCCGGTCGCCCAGGCTCCCCATGGCAACGAGCAGTCCCGCCAGCACCAGCGGGTAGGCGTCCACGATCCACAGAAGTTCCACGCCGGAGGTGCCTAGGGCCCGGGCAATCGCCGGCAGGGCAAACGTCAGGGCTGTGTTGTCGACGGCGACGAGCAGGACCGGGAACATCAGCAGTCCCAGGGCAAGCCAGTCGCGCCAGGTGCCCCGGGTTAAATCAGGGTGGCGGGCTGCCGGGGCCTTCAGTGTGGTTCGGTCCTGCTGCGGGGTGGAGAAAGCGGTCATCCAATTAACTATACCGTCCAGACGGTACAGTTAAGAAACGGGATCCGGACAATGCATGATTGGAACCATGGCCAGAAAACCCGTTGCGCGAGATGCAGTCCTCGATGCCTTTGAAGAACTCCTGATCGACGTGGGGGAGCGCGCCGCCACCCTGGACGCGGTGGCGAAACGGGCAGGTGTCTCCAAAGGCGGGCTGCTGTACCACTTCCCCAACAAGGAGGCGCTGATCGCGGCGACCCTTGAGCGGCTGGACCGCCTGGCGGGGGAGGATCTGGGCGTCATGGAATCCGCGCCCGAAGGCGCGGCGGCCTATTTCATCCGGTCATCGCTCTGGTCCGACACCCCCATGGACAGGTCCTTCGTGGCCGCCACGCGCCTCGCTGAAGTGGCCCACGAGGAGGCCCGCCGCCGCTTCGCCGCCATCCAGCGGCAATGGCTGGAGCTCATCGGCAGGGATGTGGGCCCGGCAATGGCAAAGGCCGTGCTGTACATGGGGGACGGGCTGTACTTCAACGCCATGTGGGAGAGCGGGCCGTCCGGAAAGGCCGGCAACCGGCAGGCCGAGGTGGACGAACTCCTGGCCGCCGTCGAGCGGCTCAGGGGCTAGCAGCCATTTGCTCCACGGCTGGCGGCATAGGAGAATTGGTCAATGTACGGGCCGCCTCCGGGCTCCCGTGACAACCCAAATGAATAGCCTTTGATCTGCGGCGGGAGAGTTCTGCCAGAAGGTACAAGCAGGCGCCGTAGGAGCAATACCTCCCCAGGAATCTCACAGGCCCATGTACCGCCGCGGCGAGGCACCTCTGGAAAGCAGCACGCTGTCCGCCCCGGTATCCGGTCCCGGATACTTGGACTGCCGTGCTCACCGACGGTGCAAGCGGGGCCGGCGAAAGCAGGCACCGCGGAAACTCTCAGGTCCAGTTACAGAGCGGGGAGGACCCGAATCGATGTGGCGTACCCTTCGCCGCCTTAGTTATGGAGTTCCTCGTGACTGTTTCTCCGGCCCCCGCCTCCCCGGCCCCCGTCGCTCCGGCCGCCACTGCGCCGGCTGCCACCTTTGTTGACCGTCACATTGGCGCCCGCCGCCAGGCTGACGTCGACACCATGCTCAAAGCCGTGGGCTACGACACCGTGGACGCACTGGTTGACACCGCGGTGCCCAAGGACATCCGCCAGGATTCGGCACTGGAACTGGCTGGCGCCCTGAGCGAGGTGGAGGCGCTCGCCGAACTTCGCAGGCTGGCCGCGAAGAACAAGACCGCGGTGCAGATGATTGGCCAGGGTTATTACGACACGGTGACGCCGCCGGTGATCCGCCGCAACATCCTTGAGGGTCCGGCCTGGTACACCGCCTACACGCCCTACCAGCCCGAGATCTCCCAGGGCCGCCTCGAAGCGCTGCTGAACTTCCAGACCATGGTCCAGGACCTCGTTGGCCTGCCCATCGCCAACGCCTCCCTGCTGGACGAAGCCACGGCAGTGGCCGAGGCCGTGCTGATGATGCGCCGGGCGAACAAGAACAAAGAGGCGCACGACGGCAAGACGGTGCTGGATGCCGACTGCCTGCCGCAGACCATTGCCATCGTCAAGGGCCGCGCCGAGGCGCTGGGCTTCGAGGTGGAGGTCGCTGACCTCACCCAAGGCCTTCCCGACGGCGTCATCAACGGCGTGGTGCTCCAGCAGCCCGGCGCCTCCGGCCGGGTATTCGACCACAGCGCAGTGATTGCCAACGCCAAGGAGCGCGGCGCACTTGTCACCGTCGCCGCGGACCTCCTCGCGCTGACCCTCATCACTCCTCCGGGCGAGCAGGGCGCGGACATCGCCGTCGGATCGGCGCAGCGCTTCGGCGTCCCGCTGTTCTACGGCGGCCCGCACGCAGCCTACATGGCCGTGCAGAAAGGCCTGGAACGCTCCATGCCCGGCCGACTGGTGGGTGTCTCCAAGGACTCCGCGGGCGTCCCGGCCTACCGCCTTGCCCTGCAGACCCGCGAGCAGCACATCCGCCGCGAGAAGGCCACCTCCAACATCTGCACGGCCCAGGCGCTCCTGGCCATCGTGGCCTCAATGTACGCCGTGTACCATGGCCCCGAGGGCCTGAAGGCTATCGCCCGGTCCGCCCACGCCCATGCCGCGACGCTCGCCACCTCCCTGAAGGCCGCCGGCTTCGACGTCCTGCACACCAGCTTCTTCGACACCGTCACGGTCTCCGTTCCGGGCAAGGCCGCAGGCATCGTCGCAGGCGCTGAGGCCCGGGGCATCAACCTGCGCAGCATCGACGCGGACACGGTGGGCTTCTCCACCGATGAAACCACGACGCCGACCATTGTCGACGCCGTCCTTGAAGCCTTTGGTGCCCGGCTGGCCGAGGTTACGGACGCGTTTGGCCTGGACGCCGCCGTCGAGCGTTCCTCCGACTTCCTGCAGCACCCGGTGTTCAACACCCACCGGTCCGAAACGCAGCTGCTGCGCTACATCAGGAAGCTCAGCGACCGCGACCTGGCGCTGGACCGCACCATGATCCCGCTGGGTTCCTGCACCATGAAGCTGAACGCGACGGCCGAAATGGAAGCCATCTCCTGGCCCGAGTTCGCGTCCATCCACCCGTTCGCCCCGGATTCCCAGACCGAAGGCTGGCGCGAGCTGATTGCGGACCTGGAAGCCCAGCTGACCGAGATCACCGGGTACGACCAGGTGTCCATCCAGCCCAACGCCGGCTCACAGGGCGAACTCGCCGGCCTGCTGGCCATCCGCGGCTACCACCACTCCCGGGGAGACCAGCAGCGCAACGTCTGCCTGATCCCGGCTTCGGCCCACGGCACCAATGCTGCCTCGGCTGTCCTTGCGGGCATGAAGGTTGTTGTGGTAGCCACGGCTGCTGACGGCACCATCGACCACGCCGACCTCTACGCCAAGATCGAGGCCAACAAGGATGCCCTGTCCTGCATTATGATCACTTACCCGTCCACGCACGGCGTGTACGACGCCGACGTGCGCGAAGTCTGCGACGCGATCCACGCCGCAGGCGGACAGGTTTACATTGACGGCGCCAACCTCAACGCCCTCGTTGGCCTGGCCCAGCCGGGCAAGTTCGGCGGCGACGTGTCCCACCTGAACCTCCACAAGACGTTCTGCATCCCGCACGGCGGCGGCGGACCCGGCGTCGGCCCCGTTGCTGCCAAGGCGCACCTGGCCCCGTTCATGCCCGGAAACGCGGCCACCTGGACCGAAGGCAACGACGTCCCGATCTCCGCGTCCAAGTACGGCTCCGCCGGCGTGCTGCCCATTTCCTGGGCCTACGTGAAGCTGATGGGTGGCCAGGGACTTACCGAAGCAACCAAGTCTGCCCTGCTCGCCGCGAACTACATCGCCGCCCGCCTGAACGACTTCTTCCCGGTCCTGTACACGGGAGAAGGCGGCCTGGTGGCGCACGAGTGCATCCTGGACCTGCGCGAGCTGACGGCCAAGACGGGTGTCACCGCCGAGGACGTGGCCAAGCGCCTCATCGACTACGGCTTTCACGCTCCCACCCTGGCGTTCCCCGTTGCGGGGACCCTGATGGTGGAGCCCACCGAGTCCGAGGACCTCGGCGAGATGGACCGCTTCATCGAGGCCATGATCTCCATCCGCGCCGAAATTGACCAGGTGGCGCACGGTGAGTTCTCCGTGACTGACAGCCCGCTGCGCAATGCCCCGCACACCGCGGCGGCCGTCATCAGCAGCGACTGGGACCGCGCCTACCCGCGCGAGCAGGCCGTGTTCCCGGTGAAGTCGCTCAAGCAGGACAAGTACTTCCCGCCGGTTGGGCGCATCGACGGCGCGGCCGGCGACCGGAACCTGATCTGCTCCTGCCCGCCGCTTTCCGAGTTCGAGAACTGAGGGCCCGGGCCATGACTGAGAAGTACACCGCTCTTTACGAGGAGCACAAGAAGCTGGGAGCCTCCTTTACCGACTTCGGCGGCCGGCAGATGCCCCTGAAGTACAGCTCCGAGCTCGCCGAGCACCACGCCGTCCGCAAGAGCGCCGGGCTGTTCGACCTGTCCCACATGGGCGAGGTCTGGGTGACCGGCCCGGATGCGGCGGCGTTCCTGGATTATGCCCTCGTGGGAAAGATTTCCGCCATGCCGGTGGGCAAGGCAAAATACTCCCTCATCTGCAACGAGGCCGGTGGCATCATCGACGACCTCATCACGTACCGCCAGCCCACAGCTGCCGACGGCACCGACGTTTTCCTTGTGGTTCCTAACGCGGGCAATGCCGGAGTGGTGGCTGCTGCCCTGGCCGGGCGGGCTGAAGGATTTGATGCCCAGGTCGACGACGCCTCCGCAGCCACCTCCCTGATCGCGGTCCAGGGCCCGAAAGCGCAGGAGCTGCTGCTCCGCCTGGTCCCCGCCGCCCAGCACGGCCTGGTGACCGAGCTGAAGTACTACGCCGCAGTGGAGGTTCCGATCCTCGTCGGCGGTACCGGACTGGACCTGCTGCTCGCCCGCACCGGCTACACCGGCGAGGACGGGTTCGAGATCTTTGTGTCCGACGACCACGCCGTCGGCCTGTGGCAGGCGCTCGTCGCCATCGCGGACGACGGGGAGCTGACGCCCGCGGGCCTCGCCTGCCGCGACTCCCTCCGGCTCGAAGCGGGGATGCCCCTCTACGGGAACGAGCTCTCCCTGGAGGGTGACCCGTTCGCAGCAGGCCTGGGACCCGTCGTCGCACTGTCCAAGGAAGGCGACTTCGTGGGCAAGGCCGCACTGGCCGCCAAAAAGGAAGCAGGCGCCGGCAGCACCACCGGGCGCAGGCTCGTGGGGCTCAAGGGATTGGGCCGCCGCGCCGGCCGCGCCCACTACCCGGTCCTCAAGGATGGCAACGTCGTCGGCGAAGTCACTTCCGGCCAGCCCTCGCCCACCCTTGGCTATCCCGTGGCCATGGCCTACGTCGACGTTGAGCTCACCGGACCCGGCACGGCACTGGACATCGATCTCCGCGGCAAAGCAGAGCCCTTCGAAGTCGTCGACCTCCCGTTCTACAAGCGCACCAGGTAGTTTCCGGTTTTTGGTTGCGTCCGGTCCCAGCGGACCGGACTTTTCACGCGTGCTGCTCCTTCGTCGCTTTGACGCACGCTTTCGAAAAGCCCGGCTCCGCCGGGCCCTCAAGGTCACGTCACCACCTCGGTGGTTGAGCCTGTCGAAACCTTCGGGTTGCGTCCGGGCCCGTCGGGTTCGGCCTCCTCTGCGTGCTCGGTCGCGAAGACGCCCGCTGCGCGGACGTGACGCTCCCTTAGACGCACGCTGCCGGAGGCCGCACCCGAAGGGGCCCGCAAAGCTCACCACCCCCGGTGGTTGAGCCTGTCGAGACCCGAGGGGTGCGTCCGGGCCCGCCGGACGGGACTTTTCACGCGTGCTGCTCCTTCGTCGCTTTGACGCACGCTTTCGAAAAGCCCGGCTCCGCCGGGCCCTCAAGGTCAGGTCACCTGCGAGCATGGGGCCACGCCGTCCGGGTTCCCTGGCCGAGCTTGCGAGGTCAGGGAGACGGTGGGGAGTACGCGGAGGAATTCGGCCACCCACCACCAACCCAGCCACAAAGATTTGCACCACAGTTTCAAGAAGCAAAGGAAAAACACATGGCTAAAGTTGCCGCTGAATTGCAGTACTCCGACGAGCACGAGTGGGTGGCCCGGGAGGATGGAAACCTGGTTTCGATCGGGATTTCCGCTGTCGCAACGGATGCGTTGGGCGACATTGTGTACGTGGACCTGCCCGAGGTGGGCTCTGCTGTGACGGCGGGGGAGACCTGTGGCGAGGTGGAATCCACGAAGTCTGTTTCTGATTTGTATTCGCCCGTGACGGGTGAGGTGGTGGAGATCAATACTGGAGTTGTGGATGATCCCGCCCTGATCAACAACGATCCGTACGGAGCCGGCTGGCTCTTCAAGGTAGCTGCCGAATCCGAAGGGCCCCTGCTGTCCGCTCAGGACTACGCGTCCAAAAACGGCGGGGACCTGTAGAACCTTTGCTGTCGGTTCTACAGGTTCAACCACCGGTGATTGAGACTGTCGAAACTCTCGGCAAGCCCAACCACCGACCCCCTTTTAGTTAGGAACTGACCATGGCTGTTGGTGTCTTTGATCTCTTTTCCATCGGGATCGGGCCTTCGAGCTCGCATACGGTGGGGCCGATGCGGGCTGCCGCTGTCTTCGCCGAGGAGCTGAAGTCCACCGGAGCCCTGGACCGGGTGGCGTCGCTGCGGGTTGACCTGTACGGCTCGCTCGCGGCGACCGGCCACGGGCACGGCACCATGACCGCCATCCTGCTGGGGCTGGAGGGCTTCCATCCGGAGCTGATCCTGCCGGAGGAGGTGGAGGAGCGGCTGGCAACGATTGCCGAGACCGGGATCCTGCAGCTGGCCGGTGCCGTGCCCCTGCCGTATGGGGTGAAGGATATGGTGCTGCGGCCGCTGACCATCCTGCCGCGGCACACCAACGGCATGGCCTTCACTATCTTTGATGCCGAGGACGAGATCCTTCACACAGCAACGTTCTTTTCGGTGGGCGGCGGGTTTATCGTCCGGGAGGGCGAGGAGGACGCGGCACAGCAGCAGCTGGAGGAATCCAAGAAGGAACTGCCACTGCCCTTCCGCACAGCGGCGGAACTCCTGGGCCGCTGCCAGAGCAAGGGCCTCTCGATCGCCGACATCATGCTGGTCAACGAGAAGGCCTCCCGCTCGGAGGAGGACATCCGCGAAGGCCTGCTGCACATCTACTCGGTGATGGAGGGCTGTGTGCAGACCAGCCTGAAGCGCGACGGCGTGCTGCCCGGGGGGCTGAAGGTCCGCCGTCGGGCGCCGGACTGGTACGACCGGCTGAAGAAGGAAAGCTCACGGCCGGACGCTGAGGGCCAGGACCAGGAGTTCCATGACCCGAAGTATTGGCAGGAGTGGGTTAACTTGATTGCCCTGGCGGTGAATGAGGAGAACGCGTCGGGCGGCCGGGTGGTCACCGCACCCACGAACGGGGCCGCGGGGATTATTCCGGCGGTGCTGTACTACGCGCTGCACTTTGCCCCGGGGATGGAGAACGCCAGCCAGGAGGACCGCGACGACGTGGTGGTCAGGTTCCTGCTCGCTGCCGGCGCCGTCGGGGTGCTGTACAAGGAGCAGGCGTCCATTTCCGGTGCTGAGGTGGGCTGCCAGGGCGAGGTGGGCTCGGCGTCGTCCATGGCCGCGGCAGGCCTGGCCGAGGTGATGGGCGGAACCCCTGCCCAGGTGGAGAACGCCGCGGAGATCGCGATGGAGCACAACCTGGGCCTGACGTGCGATCCGATCGGCGGGCTGGTGCAGGTGCCCTGCATCGAACGGAACGCGATCGCTGCGGCGAAGGCGATCAACGCGGCGAAGATGGCCCTCTGGGGCGACGGCTCCCACCGGGTCTCGCTCGATGAAGTGATCGTGACCATGCGCGAAACCGGCAAGGACATGAGCTCCAAATACAAGGAAACGGCCATGGGCGGCCTCGCCGTCAACGTAGCTGTGTGCTAGCGGCGGCCTTAGCCCAGGCCGCGGTGACGGGCCCGGTCAGTTGTTGAGGGCAACCCACCAGTTCAGCGTGCCGGCGAACACCAGCCAGGACACGTACGGCAGCAGAAGCAGGCCTGCCATGCGGCTGATGGGGCCGAAGGACAGTACCGCCACCGCGACGGCGGCGATCAAGGCAACGATGATGGCCAGCGCCAACCACAGAGCAGCTCCGCCGATAGCGGGATAAAGCCCGAAGAATACCGGGGTCCACGCAAGGTTCAGAGCCAATTGGATTCCGTAAACCTTCAAAGCGCGCGGGGTCCCCGGGGCATGCTTCCGCCAAACCAGCCAGGCGGATACGGCCATCGCCGTGTACAGAAATGTCCAGACCGGGCCGAAGATCCAGTTGGGCGGCGACCAGGGAGCCTTGTCCGCAGTGGCATACCAGCCGTTCACGCTGTTGAACGTGGCCAGTGACCCGAGACCCGCAACGACGAACGACGCTGCCAGGAAGCCAGCCAACACCAGGACCTGCCTGCCGGTGCCCGGCCGTTCCGCATCCTTGGTCCGGGCTGGTTTCACTTCTCCGGGATACGGCTGCATGCCTCAACCCTTGCCAGGACCCTTGCTGGAGTCAAGGCAACAGGCCCGTCCGCAGCAGCGGCAAAAGGGCGCCGGCCCCACCCCGCTGAAAAGGCCCCGCGCCGGCAGGCTTTAGACTTGAGGCTGCATGTCCGCACGCAGCCACGAGTACAGAACCGCGCACAACCCCCGATTGGACACGGCCCCCTTGCGAGAATTCACTGCACGTTTTGCCACCGACGAGGAAATTGAAAACTGGGACAAGCACGTCACGGCCAATCCCAATGGCGGCAACATGCTGCAGTCCGCCGCCTACGCGTCGGTGAAGAACGGCACTGGCTGGAGGGTCCGGTTCCTGGTACTGGAAAGCCCCGGCTCAGCCAGCTACAACCTGGTGCTGGAGAAGACGTTCCCGCTCCTGGGCCGGCTCTGGTACCTTATCAAGGGCCCTGACCTCGCAGCAGCCGGAGACCTCAGCGGGGCACTCGAAGCCTGCGCAGCGTTCGCCCGGGACAGGAAGCTCAACGTCTTCACCATCAAGATCGAACCGGACATCGTGGACTCCGTCGATGCCCAGGCCCAGCTGTCCGCCGCCGGCCTGGTGAAGGCGCCCAACATCCAGTCCAACGACTCCACCGCGCTGCTGGATATCTCCGGCCCGGAAGAAGCGGTCTTCAAAGCAATCTCCTCCCGGGCCCGCAACGCCATCCGCCGCGCCGAGCGGGAAGGCTGCGAGGTGCTCCGGAAAGAACCCGGCCCCGAAACCTACCGTGCGTTGTATGACCTCATGGCGGACACAGTGAACGCCAAAGGTTCCATGCCCCTGCGCAGCTACGAGTACTACGCTGCGTTCTGGGACGAGTTCTGCAACCGCGGCCAGGGCAATTTCTTCTTCGTCTACGAGGACGGAAAACCCAGCGTGGGCGCGTTCGTGATCAACTACGGCGCCAAGGCAACCTACAAGGACGGCGGTTCCACCCAGAACCGCAAACAGTACGGCGATTCGCATCTGGTCCAGTGGGCCGCCATCCGGCGGATGCAGGAACTGGGCTGCACCGAATACGACTTCTGCGGCACCCCGCCCGCCTCCCTGATCAAGGACAAGAGCCACAACCTGTACGGCATGGGGATGTTCAAAACGAGCTTCACCAAAACAGTCACAGATTTTGTGGGCTGCCACGACTACATCCTTGCCCCGCTCCGCCACCGTCTCTGGGTCGGCGGCGCAGAAAAAGTCTTCCGCCGAATCGAAACAGCGCGGACCGGCCAGCAGTTCTACTGACCGCCGCCCCGGCGCAGGCTGAACCACAACAGGCTGACCCTCAACAGGCCGAAGTGGAGCCGCGCCACAACACCCGTCCCTGACCCTGCGCCTGACCCCTAGGCCGAACACCGTGAATAAGGAAATCCCTTGAATCCAGTCACCACCGGCACCGATCTTGAATTTGCCATCCTCAGCGACTCAGAGTTCGAGGCCTTTGCAGTTAAGCACCCGCAAAACAGCTTCCTCCAGTCCGTTGACTTCTCCCGGTTCCAGCGCGCCCGCGGGCAGCAGGTGGAGCTCTTCGGCATCCGGCGAGGCGGCGAACTGGTGGCTGCCGGGAAACTGAACTACACCACCACCCGCTTGGGGTACACGGTGTGCGAATGTGCCAAGGGCCCCCTGATGGACTATGCGGACCTCGAACTGGTGCGCGACGTCGTCGCACTCCTCCGCGGGCGTGCCGCCGAACGCAAAGCCGCGGAGCTGCGGATTTCCCCCAACCTCAAATACATCGCACGCGACGAGGATGGCGCCGAACACCCGGAGAATGAGGACAACCGCCCGCTGGTGGCACAGCTTTCCGGGCTCGGGTTCCAGCACCAGGGACTGGACATGAACTTCGTCAACGTGAACTGGATGTTCATTAAGAGCCTGGAAGGGATCAAAGACGCAGAAGAACTCATCATGGGCACCAGCTACCGGACCCGCAAGGCCATCCGGAAAGCCGAGAAAAACGGTGTCTTCCTGGAACAGGCCACGCTGGAAACCCTCGACGACTTCTACAGTGCCCTGAGCAAGGCCGGGGACGAAAAGGGGTTCGTTTACCGCGAACGCGCTTACTACGAGCATCTGCTCCGCACCACGTCCCCGGAGTTCACCAAACTCATGATGGCCAAGATCGACATTCCGGCCTACCGGAAATCCATCACGGAGCGGCTGGCCGCGGAATCGGCCACTGCGGCCGGGCTCCGCCGCGAAGTGGAAGAGACTGGCAGCAAGAAAAAGGCCAACCGGCTCAAAGTAGTCCAGGACCTCGTGGACAGCTACGAGCGGAGCCTCAAGGACATCGAACGCTTCCCCGACTCCGTAGGCGTTGCCACCGTGGCCGCCATCCACTTCGTCTGCTACGGGGACGAGGTGGTATGCGTGATCGGCGGCACCGTGCAGGACTACATCTACTTCAACGGCGCCACCTCCCTGTACTGGGGAATGATGCTGCACGCGCTGGAAAAGGGCTACGCCCGCTACAACTTCTACGGAACGTTCGGCATCTCGGGACAGGACGAGGAGGGCCACGGCGGCTACGAGTTCAAGAAGGGCTTCGGCGGCGAAGTGGTCCAGCTGATGGGTGACTTCGTGATGCCGGTCCGGCCGGCCGTCTTCCAGGCGAACCGCCTGGCCCGGACCGCGGTGGCCGCGGCCCGCACAGTGCTGGGCAGGCTGCCTTTGAGGCGTTCGGCCTGAAAGACTGTCCACAGCACCGTACCGGTTCACAGCACCGCACTGGGAGGAGGCAACCATGACTAACCGGCCGGAACACCCCGGGCGCAGGCCGCACACGGACGGACTGCCCAAGACCGAGCCCCTGACCCCGTCCCAGGCGCGGCAGAACGCCGCCGCAAAAAGAATGCTGCGGCGGCTGGTGCAGGGCGAAAACCCGCCCACCGCCCCCTTGAGCATCGTGGACCGCCTTACCGGCAGCCCGTACGCCAACCCGATGATCCAGGTGGGCGGCGTTGACACCTCCGCCCGGAAGACCCTCGACTTCGCCCTGCACCTGGCCGAAACCATGTTCCGCTACGGCGCCGGTGCTCTCGAGGTTGAAACCAGCATCATCGCCGTCACCGCGGCGCTGGGCCTGAAAAACATCGAAGTGGACATCACCAACCAGTCCGTGGGCATCAACTACGCCCCGAAGGACCAGACGCCCATCTCCCTGCTGCGGGTGGTGCGTTCCTGGACGAACAACTACGCGGGTCTGGCCAAGGTCCACCAGCTGGTGACGGATATCGTGGCCGGCGGCGTAGGCCGTGACGAGGCGATCCGCCGCCTTGGCGAGGCCATCACCAGCCCCAAGCCCTTCCCCCGGTGGCTGGTCACGGTGGCGTTCGGCACGTTCGCGGCGGCTTTTGTGGGCGTCCTGGGCGGCGGCCCGGTATCGTCTGTCATCGCCTTCGTCGTCAACATCGGCATCAGCCTGCTGGCCCGCCAGCTGGGCCGGTGGCGGGTGCCGGACTTCTTCATCACTGCCAGCTGTTCGTTTGTTGTGACCCAGCTGGCGCTGGTGCTCTGGCAGTTCGGGCTGACAACGTCTCCCGCCATCGTG
This sequence comes from Pseudarthrobacter siccitolerans, assembly GCF_030823375.1. NCBI lineage: Bacteria > Bacillati > Actinomycetota > Actinomycetes > Micrococcales > Micrococcaceae > Pseudarthrobacter > Pseudarthrobacter siccitolerans. The sequence goes on from NZ_JAUSXB010000001.1 coordinate 3,676,310, forward strand.
GTGGTGGGCGGCATCCTCCTGCTCCTGCCCACGGGACGCCTCGTCTCCTCCGTGCAGGATGCGATCAACGGCTTCCCGGTCACGGCAGCTGGACGTTTCCTGTCCACACTGCTGACGTTCGGTGCCATCGTGGCGGGCATCGCCGTCGCGTTTGTGGTGGGGGAGCTGACGGGGATGCAGCGCATCGACGTCACGCAGACATTCCCGCCCGCCTACGACCTCTGGGTCCTGGTGCTCTTCGTGGCGGTGGCCGTGATGGCCATCGGAATCACGGAACAGACCAGCTGGAAGCTATTGCTGCCCACGGCAGGCGTGGGAGTGGCGGGCTACTTCGTCCTGCTCGCTGCCGGCCAGCTGGGAGTCGGGGACCGCTTCTCACCCGCCCTCGCTGCGGTGGTCATCGGCCTGCTGGCCCGGGTGGTTGCCCTCCGGATGGGGGCACCGCAGCTTGTGGTGGCCGTGCCGGCAGCATTGATCCTGTTGCCGGGCCTGACGATCTTCCGGTCCATGTACGTGCTCACCATCGAGGAAGCCGAGATCCTCCTCGGCGCCGGGGGAATGCTCAACGCCGGCGCGATCGTCCTGGGAACGGCGGGCGGGATCGTCCTGGGTGACACCCTCGCGAGGCCGCTGACCCGGAGCCTGGCGAGCAATGAGCGGCGCCGAGCCCGGCGCCGCTGACTGGATCTGCCGCTGATGGGTACCGCCTAAATCTGGCCGACCGGCAGCTTCTTCTCCGCCTGGAACACGTCCTCCACGCGGCCCTTGGCCCAGTAGCCCGAGAGCGAAACCTGCTTGCGGTCCAGGCCGCGCTGCTTGAACAAAACGTCGCGCAGGGCCTTCATGTAGCCACGCTCGCCGTGGGCGAAGACGTCCACGCGGCCGTCGGGCCATTCCGCGTCCGCCACCGCCTGGACCAGGAGGTTGCTCTCGCCGGCGGGGACTCCGTTGCGCCTGAGCCAGTGGAGTTCCACTCCGGCGGGGGCCGCGATGTGCTGGATGTCGGCGTCGGAATCGACTTCAAGGAACGCCAGGCCTGTCGCCTCGGCGGGCAATGATTCCACGCATGCCGCGATGGCCGGGAGCGCCGCCTCGTCGCCGGCAAAGAGGTACCAGTCCGCCTCGGGCGCGGGGTTGTAGGCGCCACCCGGGCCGGTGAACGTCACGGTGTCGCCGGGCTGCGCCGTGGCCGCCCAGGGACCTGCCAGGCCTTCGGCGCCGTGCACCACAAAGTCGATGGCCAGTTCGCGCGCGGCAGCATCCACCCAGCGGACGGTGTAGGTGCGGGTGAAGGGCCACTGCTCCCGCGGCATGGTTTCGCGGATGCTCCACAGATCCAGCGGGGAGGAGTATTCGACGCCGGGCTGCGGGAAGACCAGCTTGATGTACCGGTCCACAAAGTCATTGTTGGTGAAGTCCGCAAAGCCGTCCCCGCCGGCAACAATCCGAACCATATGCGGGGACAGTTCTTCCCGGCGGATCACGGTGAGGTTGACCTGCGGACGGCTTTTTTTGGTGGCGCTGGTGGCGGCGGGCATGGTGCTCATAAGGCAAGCCTAAGCTAGGGGACTGGCGGGAGCTCCCAGGTTACGTCCAGCGCACCCTGGGCGCGCAGGAGTTCGTTGACGCGGCTGAAGGGGCGGGAGCCGAAGAAGCCGCGGGACGCGGACAGCGGGCTGGGATGCGCGCTTGCCACCACGGGGGCCCCGTCCAGGAGCGGCCGGAGGCCTTCCGCGTCCTTTCCCCACAGCACGGCAACGAGGGGCATCGGTGACCCGTCCGTACGGTGCCTGCGTGCCACCGCGGTGACGGCCGCCGTCGTGATTTTCTCCCAGCCTTTGCCGCGGTGGGAACCCGCTGAGCCCGCCCGCACCGTCATGACCCGGTTCAGGAGCAGCACGCCCTGGTCAGCCCACGCGGAAAGGTCCCCGTGCACCCGGGCCGGAACTCCGAGGTCCGCTTCCAGCTCGCGGTAGATATTCGCGAGGCTCCGCGGGATGGGCCGCGTGTGCGGATCAACGGAAAAGGACAGCCCCACCGCGTGCCCCGGCGTGGGGTAGGGATCCTGGCCCACGATGAGGACCCTGACGTCCGCGAGCGGCTGCCGGAAGGCCCGCAGGACGTTCGACGGCGCCGGCAGGACATGGTGCCCCGCTGCCACTTCGCCGGCAAGGAAGGTGAGCACGTGGCGAAGTTCCTCCTCGACGCCCGCCAGCGCTTCTGCCCAATCGGGTGCCATCAGCTCGTCCAGGGGAAGCCGCGCGAGCTCGGCGAAACCCGGCGCGTCTGCCGGTTCCTGCGCCAGTTCGAACAAGGCATCTGATTCAAACACCGTCCCATTCTTGCAGGGGCGCCCTTGGCAAGGGGCCGGCAGCCCTTCCTGCCTGCAAATGACATGGGTGTTCTTCGCCCGTTAGCATGGGGGTCAGACATTTTCGCAAACAGCAAAAGGAGCGTGCAGTGGCGGAACCAGCTCGGGAGCACCTGCCGGAGCAGGAACCACGGCATTCGCTCCTGGCCGACTTTACGCTCCGTGACTCGCCGCTGAGCGAGCGGGACCAGCAGATGCTTGCCCTGGAGCGGCAATGGTGGAAGTACGCCGGGGCCAAGGAACAGGCCATCCGGGAGCTCTTTGACCTGTCTGCGACGCACTACTACCAGCTGCTGAATGCCCTCATCGATACCGAGGACGCACTGGCCCACGATCCCATGCTGGTCAAGCGATTGCGTAGACTACGTACGTCGCGTCACCGTGCCCGTACCGCACGGCGCCTGGGGTCCGACGCGTAAGACGCTCCCGCTGTGCCCTCCAGCAGCAAACCAACAAGGATGTCATCCACCATGACCAGATACGCCCGCGATGAATTCGACAAGGTCCCGGAGACTGCTTCGCGACAAGGTGTCCACCGCACGGCTTCCGCCCCTTCCCGGGTACGGTTGTGGCCGATCCTTGCGGTGGGCGTAGCCGCACTGGCCATCGGACTGGTGTCCTTCCTGATCCTCCCGAAGCTCGGTTTCAGCACCGCCGGCGACCAGGCATCCGTCAGCCAGGAGGCAGCGCCACTGGCCGGCACCGGTTCCACGCCTTCGGCGACTCCGGACACGTCCCCCTCAACCGAAGCACACCCCTCCGCTTCGGTTGAACCCGAACCGAGTGCCGAGGCCGAACCGGAGCCGAGCGCATCTGCCACGGCCCCGGCCTTGATCAACAAGGCGCAAGGCGTTGCCATTTACAACGCCACGGGGACAGCAGGGCTGGCCAGCCGGGTTGGCGGCACGGTCCAGGCTGATGGCTGGACGCTGGGGCAGGTGGGCAACTGGTCCGGCTCCCCGCAGCGAACCTCCATCATCTTCTACTCGGGAGCAGGCCAACTCGCCGGCGCCCAGGCCCTGGCGGACCTCCTGGGTATTCCCACGATGGTGAACAGTACCGAATTCCAGGTACCCCTGGTTGTGGTGCTCGGCCCCGGTTACCGATAAACAGCAATTGTCTTTATGGGCAAACAGCACGGGGATGTCCCTGCCTGGGTACCGGCTGTTACGCCTGAATAACTATTGCCGGTTGTCCCGGAGCCGTCCCGCTCCGGCCGCCATTGAGTTGGCTAGAGTGATTTTCAGGTTCGGTCCGGGCCAGCCGGCACAGCGGCGGGGACGCCCGGACACAATTGAAAGAGTGGTCGGACATGGCACTGGGAACCGTCAAATGGTTCAACGCGGAAAAGGGCTACGGCTTCATTACCGTCGACGGCACGGGCGATGACGTCTTTGTCCACTGGTCCGCAATCCAGGGCGAAGGCTACCGGGCCCTCGACGAAGGCCAGCGCGTGGAGCTCGAGGTGGGCGAAGGCGAGAAGGGCCCGCAGGCCGAAAGCGTCCGGCCGGCCGAGTGAACACCGCTTTCCTGCGTCCCGTGGACATCCGCCGGACGGTCCTGGCCGCGGCGGCCTGTTCTATCCTGGCCCTGGCAGCCTGTTCCGGCGCCACCGGCAATGCGCGGGTGGAACCTGTGGAGGCGTCCGGAGACGGCACTTTGAGGGTGGGGCTGATCCTGGACAGCACCGGCGACAACGCCTTCCTGAACGCACCGCAGCTGGCGGCCGCCAAGCTCGCAGTGCAGGAGATCAATGCCGCCGGCGGCCATAAAGGCAAGCCGGTGGAGCTCCTTCCCACCGGATCCGGGCAGGATGCGGCCGGGCAGGCCCAGGCCCTCGTTGCCGCTAAGGCTGACGTTGTCATCGGCCCCACCGATTCCAGCCACGCCGCCGCCGCCATCGACATCCTCTCCCGCGCCCGGACTCCGCTGATCTCGCCTGCCAACACGGCCGCCGGGCTGAGCACCGCCAACAGCGGCGGCTATTACTTCCGGACCGCAGCTGCCGACGTGGCGCAAGGCCCCGTCCTCGTGAAGCTCGCCAAGGACGCCGGCGCCAACACTGTTGCGGTGATGTACCAGGAAGGCTCCTACGGCAAGGACTTGTCTGCCGCCGTCGCCGCCTCTGCCGGGGAGGCCGGCCTGGCAGTGGCCGCCACTGCCGGCTTCAAGCCGGGCGAGGCGGGCAGTGCCGCTGCTGCCGTGGACAGGGCCAACGCGGACGCGGTAATAGTCATCGCCCGGGATGGTGCGCAGGGCGCCCTGGCCGAACTGGGCAATGCCGGCGTGGACGGGAAACGGATCATCCTCAGCGACGGCGCCTTCGCGCGATACGGCTCCCGCCTGCCGGCCAAGTCACTCGACGGCGCCCGCTCGGTGGTTGCCGGGCAGCTCCCCGAGGCGGACTTCCAGGCCAGGCTGCTCACGGTGGATCCGGGCCTGAAGGATGTATCCTTTGCGGCCGAGGCCTATGACGCCGTGACCGTTGCTGCCTTGGCTGCCGCCCGGGCGCAGGACGACGCGGGCCGCTCCATCGCCGCCAACCTGATCGCTGCTTCCGGAGGAACGGTGGAAGGATCCACCGGGAAACCGGCGGCCGACGCCTGCCTCACCTACAAGGACTGCCGGGCAGGGCTGATGTCCGGCCCGGATATTAATTACGACGGCGTGTCGGGCCCGGTTGCCTTCGACGCCAATGGGGACATCACCACCGCCACCTTCACCGTCTACACCTATGGGGCGGACAACAATCCTGCGCCCAGCGGCCGGGAGACTGCCGGGCGGGCTGCAGGCTGACCCGCCCGGGCCCGGCCTCACTGTTGGCCCGGCTTCGCTGTTGGCCCGGCTTCGCTGTTGGCCCGGCTTCGCCGTTGGCCCGGCTTCGCCGTGGGCTAAACAGGGAGACTGTCCGGCTTCTTTCGCTTGCACTCTCACGTGGGGAGTGCTAATTATTGAGTTAGCACTCTGACGTACCGACTGCTAAGCAAAGCTGGTTCCGGCCTGCGGCGCGCTGCACCGGTCGAGGAGCGAAGAAACACCTAACTGGAGTGAGATCCGCACCCGGAGGCATACAGAGGCCAACGGCGAAGGATCGTCCGTCGCGGGCACTGCAGCGAAGGTTCATTCTTAACGACTGTCCCGAAAGGACTATTGCCGTTATGGCCAAGATCATTGCATTTGATGAAGAGGCACGCCGCGGCCTTGAGCGGGGACTGAACATCCTCGCCGACGCCGTTAAGGTCACCCTCGGCCCGCGTGGACGCAACGTCGTCCTCGAGAAGAAGTGGGGCGCCCCCACGATCACCAACGATGGTGTTTCCATCGCCAAGGAGATCGAGCTGGACGATCCTTACGAGAAGATCGGCGCCGAGCTGGTCAAGGAAGTTGCCAAGAAGACCGATGACGTCGCTGGCGACGGTACCACCACCGCTACTGTGCTGGCACAGGCACTGGTGAAGGAAGGCCTGCGCAACGTTGCTGCCGGCGCCGACCCGCTGTCCCTCAAGCGCGGCATCGAGAAGGCTGTTGAAGCCGTCACCGCCGAGCTGCTGAACTCCGCCAAGGAAATCGAAACCAAGGAAGAGATCGCCGCTACGGCATCCATCTCCGCCGGCGACGAAGAAATTGGTGCCCTCATTGCCGAAGCCCTGGACAAGGTTGGCAAGGAAGGCGTCATCACCGTCGAGGAGTCCAACACCTTCGGCCTGGAGCTTGAGCTCACCGAAGGCATGCGCTTCGACAAGGGCTACATCTCCGCCTACTTCGTCACTGACGCCGAGCGCCAGGAAACGGTCCTCGAGGATCCGTACATCCTGATCGTCAACTCGAAGATCTCCAACGTCAAGGAACTGGTTGCTGTCCTCGAGAAGGTCATGCAGTCCAACAAGCCGCTGCTGATTATCGCAGAGGACATCGAGGGCGAGGCCCTGGCCACCCTGATCGTCAACAAGATCCGCGGCACCTTCAAGTCCGTTGCCGTCAAGGCTCCGGGCTTCGGTGACCGCCGCAAGGCGCAGCTGGCCGACATCGCCGTCCTCACCGGCGGCCAGGTCATCTCCGAAGAAGTTGGCCTCAAGCTGGAGAACGCCGGCCTGGAGCTCCTGGGCAAGGCACGCAAGGTTGTTGTCACCAAGGACGAGACCACCATCGTCGAAGGTGCAGGCGACGCCGACCAGATCGCCGGCCGCGTGGCACAGATCCGCGCCGAGATCGAGAACTCCGATTCGGATTACGACCGCGAGAAGCTGCAGGAGCGCCTGGCCAAGCTGGCCGGCGGCGTTGCAGTCATCAAGGCCGGTGCCGCAACGGAGGTTGAGCTCAAGGAGCGCAAGCACCGCATCGAAGACGCAGTGCGCAACGCCAAGGCTGCAGTTGAAGAAGGCATCGTCGCCGGTGGCGGCGTGGCCCTCATCCAGGCCGGTGCCAAGGCATTCGCCAACCTGCAGCTCTCCGGCGACGAAGCAACCGGTGCGAACATCGTCCGCGTTGCCATCGACGCCCCGCTGAAGCAGATCGCCTTCAACGCCGGCCTGGAGCCGGGCGTTGTGGTTGACAAGGTCCGCGGCCTGCCCGCTGGCCACGGCCTGAACGCTGCAACCGGCGAATACGTCGACCTGCTGGCTGCCGGTGTGAACGACCCCGTCAAGGTAACCCGCTCTGCCCTGCAGAACGCGGCCTCCATTGCCGGCCTGTTCCTCACCACCGAGGCAGTCGTGGCTGACAAGCCCGAGAAGAACGCTGCCCCGGTTGGCGGCGGCGACGACATGGGCGGCATGGGCGGCTTCTAAGCCTTCCCTGCCGGGCCTGGTCCCGCGAGAACATAAATGCGGCCCCCTTGAAAGAGGGGGCCGCATTTTGCGTTCGAAGCCTTTTTACTTCCTGGCGCTGGCCAGCATTCCTTCAACTTCCTTTTTGAAGGCGTCAGCAGCTGCCTGCGGCGTGAGCCTGTCGTAGAGGACTTCATCGGTGTACCGCTTGACCACGTTCTGCACGCTGCCGGCCCCTACAGGGGGAACTGGGGGAGCCCCCTTGATATCCGGGCCGAGATCCTTCAGGAAGCTGACCACCATGGTGTCCGCCGGCTTGAGAGTGGGCTTGATGGCTTCGACGATCTCTGAATTGGTTGGGACGCCGCGGTCCGTCATCAGGATCGCTCCGGCTTCGGGGCTGTTGGCCAAAAAGTTGATGAACGTCGAGGCTTCCTTGGGGTGCTTTGACCGTGAGGAGGCGGACCAGAACATACTGGGCTTGTAGTACATGCCGTTCTGAGCGGCAGAACCGTCAACGCTGGGTGCCCGGAGCATCTTAATCCTGCTGCCGGTAGTAGCCTCGAGCGATCCGAGCTGGTTGGTCCACCACCAGGCCATGCCAACCCTGTTGGTGCCGAAGAGGCTTTCTTCCAGTCCGGCACCGGCGTCCTCGGTGGCGACGGTGGCCGGCGGACTGGCCTTCGAATCTCGCTGTTCCTTCAGGCGCTCCCAGAACGAGGCAGCAGTGGACGTTTCGAAGGCCAGCTTCCCGTCCTCTGAATAAAGATTCTCGCCGTGCTGCCGCAGCCAGATGATCAGGTCGGCTTCATTGGTGCCGTAGGCCGCACCGTAGTTCTTGCCGTCGCCTGCGGCACTGATCTTGGCGGCCGTGGCCATAAAGTCATCCCAGGTCCACTTGGTGTCATCCGGGAGGGGAACGCCGGCTGCGTCGAAGACTTTGGAATTGGCCATGATGACGTAGGCGTTTTGGCCGGTGCTGATCCCGTACTGGGCGTCGTCGTACTGGCCGGAAGCCAAGCCTTCTTTGTCCAGCTTGGAGGTATCGATACCGTCCTGCTTGGACAGATCAAGGAGGGCTCCGCGTCCGCCGTATTCGGCGATGTACTTCTGGTCCATCTGGATGACGTCCGGCGCGTCGTTCGCCGCAGTCTTGGTGGCGAGCTTGTCCCAGTAGCTGGCCCACTCACCAGGCTCGGATTCGATCTTGATATTCGGGTGTTCCGCTTCAAAAGCGTCAATGACCTTTTCGGTCTGGGAATTGAGGTACTCGTTGCCCCACCAGGCAAACCGCAGGGTGACTTCCTCGTTGTTGCCGGAACCGCCGGACGTGCCACAGCCCGTTGCGAGGAGGGAAAAGGCAATGGCCACTGCGCCGAGCCGGATCTTTCCCCGCCTGCCGGTTGGAATCGTCATTGATGTGCCTTTCTCGTTCTGTTGACCACACATTCTCCTGGCCCGCGAAGGGCAACTTCGCCTGCTTCGCCCGGATCCGAGAAAGCGTTTTCTCGTATGACATCCGATTGTGCCGGTGTCCCGATGCCTTCGTCAAGCATTTTCGGTAAACGCTTTCCCTTGCGGGCGCGCCCGCGCGAGCGGCCGCAGCTGTCGCCAGGCGCGCGTTGCAGCGGGAGGTGTGGGAGGGCCGGGACCAGCGCATTTCGGGCGTCTTCTGGCAGGATGGACCGGTGACGATTACTGCAGCGGCCGACGGTTCGGCTTTGGGAAACCCCGGCCCGGCGGGCTGGGCCTGGTACGTGAACGACGACTGCTGGCGCGCCGGCGGGTGGCCTCACGGTACCAATAACCAGGGTGAGCTGATGGCGGTCCTTGATCTTCTGCGGGCTACTGCCCACCTGCCCCAGGAGGACCTGCACATCCTCTGTGACAGCCAGTACGTCATCAACTCGATCACCAAGTGGATGCCGGGCTGGAAACGTAAGGGCTGGCGGAAGGCCGATGGCAAGCCAGTGCTGAACGTGGACCTGCTCAAGGAACTGGACCGGGAACTGGCGGGGCGGAAATACAGGTTCGAGTGGGTCAAGGGGCACGCAGGGCATGACCTGAACGAAGCCGCGGACGAGCGGGCGCGAGCCGCGGCCACGGCCTACCAGCAGGGGGTGGCTGCCCGCTCCGGGCCGGGATTTCCCGGCACCCACCACCTTTCCGCATCCGGAGCCCATGCAGCCGGTGCCGTTTCAGCCACTGCCCAGACTTTGGCAGCACCACCCCGTGAACCCGACCTCTTCAGCCAGCAGGAGCTGGCGCAGCAGGCCGCCTCAGGGCGGAAGACTCAGGAGCCGGCCCTTCCCCGCCAGAGCATCAGCCCGGAATCCACCAGCCAGCAGGACTTCGCGCAGCTGGACTTTGCCCAGCTGGACGACGGGGCCTTTGACCTGGCTGGGGCATCTGGCCAGGCCCAAACGGCACCGCCTGAAGCGCTGGTGGAGGAGCTGGAGCGGGAACTGCTGGGCCCCCTGGTACGCGGCGATATCGGCAGGACAGCTGTCCTCCTGCACCCCGACTTCCTGGAGATCGGCAGCTCGGGCCGGGTCTGGACCAGGGATGCCATGATGATGGCCCTCGAGGAAGATCCCGGCGAGCGGACCGACATTGAGATCCTTGGCGCGGACCGGATCGGCCCCGCCGCGGTCCTGTTGACCTACCGGAGCTTCGCGCGCTCAGGCACAACGCTCCGAAGCTCGCTGTGGGTGCTGGACGGCGACCGGTGGCGGCTGCGGTTCCATCAGGGCACTCCCGAAGCCTGACGCGCGCACTCCGGGCGCCTCGCCGCCCGGTTGGCTCAGCTGAACCGCTGGGTGTTTCCCTGCTCCGCCTGGGCGTAGGTGGCGGCCGCCGACGCCAGGGCCATATTGATCGAGGCGAGGGAAGCTTCCACCCTGCCCTGGGTAAGAGTCCATTCCGTGACGAGGGCCTGGAAGTTGGTGGCTGCGGAGCCGCGCCAGGATCCCTGGAGCTCGTCCAGTCCCCGTTTCATGGCCTGGACGTCGGCGCTGATCCGGTCTACCGTGGCCTGGACGTTGGCCGATTTGAGCTGCAGGAGTTCGGTGTCGACGGAGATGATGCTCATGGCAATGCCTTTCGCAGTACGGGCAGCGTTTGCTCCCATGCCCGGCTGGTCCGGGCAACTGCAACAAGCCTATGGATGCGCATCTTCCCGCGGCCACGACCGGAGCCTATATGTGGATAACCTCGCCGTCGACGCCCTCGGCTTTGGCCTGCACCGGCGCGTCCTCGCGCTGCGGAAGGCTGACCACCAGTGTGGCCCCGCCGCCGTCGGTATTCTCCACCCGGACAGACCCGCCGTGGGAGCCCACAATGGCTGCCACAATGGCCAGGCCCAGGCCGCTGCCGCCCGTCTCCCGCGTGCGCGACGTGTCTGCACGGTAGAAACGCTCGAAGACCTTCGACGCATCTTCCTCGGAGATACCCGGTCCGTGGTCCCGGACTTCAATGACGGACCTCTGGCGCCCGTCCTCTGACGCGCGGACGCCAACAGCCAGCTCAATGGGGGTGTCATCGGGGGTGTAACGCAAGGCATTGCCCACAAGGTTGCCCACCACCTGGCGGAGTTTGGCCTCGTCGCCCAACACGGGTGCGGGAGCTGCCTTGCCGCCGTCGAGCCCGACCAGGGAGATGACCCGCGCACGGGAGCTGGCCTGTGTGTCCACCACGGCATCGTGGGCAATCAGCTGGAGGTCGACAGGCTTTTGCTGCAAGGGCCGCTGCTCATCGAGGCGGGCGAGCAGCAGCAGGTCCTCCACCATGGAGCCCATGCGCTTGGCTTCGCTTTCGATCCTGCCCATGGCGGTGGCAACGTCTTCGTCGGTGGCCAGGGCGCCATGCCGGTAGAGCTCGGAGAAGCCGCGGATGGTCACCAGCGGGGTCCGCAGTTCGTGCGAGGCGTCGGCAGCGAACCGGCGCATCCTCGCCTCCGACGCGGTGCGTGCGGCAAAGGCCGATTCGATGTGGGCGAGCATGGCGTTCAGGGAACTGCCCAGCCGGCCCAATTCCGTGTGCGGGTTGTCCACATCGACCCGGCGCGACAGGTCACCGGCGGCAATGGCCGCGGCAGTCTTCTCCACCCGTGCCAGCGGCCTGAAGGACCGGCTGACCGTCCAGCTGCCGATCAGCGATGCCAGCAGCAGCGTCAGCAGGCCCACTCCGGCCACCACCAGGTTGGCGTGCTTAACGACATCATCCACGTTTCGCAGGGGCAGCCCGATCACCACCACGGCGGGCTCGTCATTGCTCAGGACGTTAACCGCCACCACGCGCCAGTTTTCCCCGTCGGTGCCGCGCACCTGGAAGGGGACCCGGCCCTGGGACTCTGCCTGCGCCACGGACATGTTCGCGATGTCCGGATGGTTCTGCTTGTCGCCGCCGAAGGGGTAGGGCTCCTGCTGGTCCCGGTACAGGATCAGGGAATAGTCGGTGGGGATGATGGGGTTCGTCGGCGTCTGCAGCTGACTGAACGACTGCTGCTTTGCCGCCAGGGCGACGGCGGCGTACAGCTTGTCATCCACCTGCTCCTGAAGGTAGCTGTGCAGCAGCGTCAGGGTGACGCCGCCGGTTGCCGTCAGTGCCACCACCAGCAGGCCCATGATCATTGCTACCAGCTGGGACCGCAGGGAGGCTGTTTTCCACCGCTTCAACAAGGTCAGCGCTTTTCGGCCGTCCGCAGCACGTAGCCCACGCCGCGCTTGGTCTGGATCAGCGCCGGAGCCTCCGGATCGAGGTCAACCTTCCGGCGCAGGTAGGAGATATACGACTCAACGATGGACGCGTCACCGTTGAAGTTGTACTCCCACACGTGATCCAGGATCTGCGACTTGGACAGCACCCGGTTGGGGTTGAGCATGAGGTAGCGGAGCAACTTGAACTCGGTGGGGGAGAGTTCGATGACAGTGCCGCCACGGCGCACTTCGTGGGCATCGTCGTCGAGTTCCAAGTCATCCACGCGGATGACGGCGTCGTCGTCGAGCATGGGCTGGGTCCGGCGCAGGACGGCGCGGATTCTCGCCACTACCTCGTCCAGGCTGAAGGGTTTGGTGACGTAATCGTCGCCGCCAACAGTGAGGCCGGTGACTTTGTCCTCGGTATCGTCCTTGGCGGTCAGGAACAGGACAGGGAAGTGCTTGCCTGATGCGCGCAGTCGGCGGGTGACGGTGAACCCGTCCATGTCCGGAAGCATCACGTCCAGGACGGCGAGGTCCGGTGCGTGCAGGTCCGCAGCGGCAAGGGCGTCGCGTCCGTTGGCTGCGGAAACGACGTCGAATCCGGCGAACCGCAGGGAGGTTGAGAGCAGTTCGCGGATGTTGGGCTCGTCGTCCACCACGAGGAGCTTCGCTTCAGGGCCGTTCTTGTTCATGCTCCCATCATGCTCCCATACTCTGGGAGTTGTCTGGATATTCGTTGGGAGCCTGTTGTGAAGAGCAAACGTGAAGATTCAGTGGAAAGAGGAGCGGTTCACCAAAACATCGTGCCCGGCTCGCCCTTGAATGGCCCAACCACCCGGCTGGTGATCCACCCGGCATAGAAAGCACCAGCTTGGGGACGGACGCGCTCACCGTCCACCTCGCAATAGTCCATCCTGCCCGGGTACAGTGCCACATGCCCGGTCAACGTTGTGTAGGGCGGCGCAGGCTGCGGATAGAACCATCCTGCCGCAGCAGCCAACAGGCCACCGCCGCGGATGTTCAGGTACTGTCCTGTCCCCTTGAACTCGCAATAGCTGGTCCCTGAGGCAAGCTCCAGTGTTGCGGGCCTGAAGGCTTCCCGGGAGAAGTAATAGACCGGCGGGTGGCTGGTCTCCAGAACGCGCACTGACTCCGTGACGTCGAGGATGAGCTCTCCGCCAAGGGCGACCCGGATCCGTTCCTGGCTCGGCTCAACGCGTGGGGGACGGGGGTAGCCCCAGACAGATTCCTGGCCAGGCTGCGGTACAACGGGTTCCACAGGGTGTCGCATGCTTCCAGTATGCAATGGCTGAGCAGAACTGCGGCGGGTGGTCCGGGTGCGACAACCGGGGATACGGCTACTCCGCCGTTTCCACGTCCTTGGCGTCCATGATCCGGTAGGCATAGCCCTGCTCGGCGAGGAAACGCTGGCGTTTGGCGGCGAAGTCCTGGTCCAGGGTGTCCCGCGCCACCAGCGAGTAGAACCGGGCTGCCCGGCCGTCCTTCTTGGGACGGAGCAGCCGGCCCAGGCGCTGCGCTTCCTCCTGCCGCGACCCGAAGGAACCCGATACCTGGATCGCCACCGACGCTTCCGGGAGGTCGATGGAAAAGTTGGCCACCTTGGAAACCACGAGCGTCTGGATCTCGCCGGCACGGAAGGCATCGAAGAGCTTCTGGCGCACCTTCACGGAGGTGTCGCCTTTGATGACCGGCGCCTGGAGGCGCTCGCCGAGCTCGTCCAGCTGGTCGATGTACTGGCCGATGACCAGCAGCTGCTCCCCGGTGTGCCGGGCCACGAGCTGCTCCACCACCTGCGTCTTGGACTCCGACGTGGCGCAGAGCCGGTACTTGTCGGCGTCGTCCGCCATGGCGTAGGCGACGCGCTCATCCCGCGGCAGGTCCACCCGGACCTCCACGCAGTCCGCGGGGGCGATGTAGCCCTGGGACTCGATGTCTTTCCACGGCGCGTCGTAGCGCTTGGGTCCAATCAGGCTGAAGACCTCGCCCTCGCGGCCGTCTTCGCGCACCAGTGTTGCGGTGAGGCCCAGGCGGCGCCGGGCCTGCAGGTCCGCCGTCATCCGGAAAATCGGGGCAGGAAGCAGGTGGACCTCGTCGTAGATGATCAGGCCCCAGTCATGCCCGTCCACCAGTTCAAGGTGCGGATACAGGCCGCCGCGCTTGGTGGTGAGCACCTGGTAGGTGGCAATGGTCACTGGCCGCACTTCCTTGACGGCGCCTGAATACTCGCCGATTTCTTCCTCGGTGAGGGAGGTGCGCCTGAGCAGCTCATCCTTCCACTGCCGGGCGGCCACGGTGTTGGTGACAAGGATCAGGGTGGTGGTGGAGCCGGTTGCCATCGCCGCCGCGCCCACTAGGGTTTTGCCCGCCCCGCAGGGAAGCACCACGACGCCGCTGCCGCCGGCCCAGAAATTATCACTGGCCATCTGCTGGTAGGGCCGCAGTTTCCAGCCGTCCTCGTTCAGCGCGATCAGGTGCGGGGTGCCGTCCACATAGCCGGCCAAATCCTCGGCGGGCCAGCCGATCTTGAGCAGGAGCTGCTTCAGCTGGCCTCGCTGGGACGCGTGCACCACCACTGTTTCGCCGTCAATCCGCGGGCCCAGGAGCGGCTGGATCTTCTTGGACCGGATCACTTCCTCAAGCACCGGGTAGTCGTCCGTCCGCATCACCAGACCGTGCTGCGGGTCCTTTTCCAGGCGCAGCCGGCCATAGCGCGACATGGTCTCCTCGACGTCGATCAGCAGCGAATGCGGCACCGGGAAGCGCGAATACTTCAGCAGTGTGTCCAGGACTCTTTCGGCGTCCAGGCCGGCGGCCCGGGCATTCCACAGGCCCAAGGGCGTCAACCGGTAGCTGTGGACATGCTCGGGCGCACGTTCCAGTTCGGCGAACGGCGCTATGGCGTGCCGGGCTTCGGCGGCGAGCTCATGGTCCACCTCAAGGAGGATGGTCTTGTCGCTCTGGACAATCAGGGGTCCGTCGTTCACTCGGGAGAGTCCTTCACTGGCGCAGTTCCTCTGCGGCCTCAATATCGATAATGCGGTGGATGGACAGCACCCGTTCGGTGTCCTTCGCAGGGTCGAAGACCCGGACGCGTCCGCCGCTCACTGAGAGGGGAACAACAATTTCGAGGTTGGCATTCCCCATGCCGTCCACCACGTTCATGCTGATCCGCTGCTTCAGCCGGATGGCGCGCTGCAGGGCTTCCAGCCCCAGCTGGGTGGCTGCTTCGGAGCCAATGTCCGCCTGCCCCGGGTGGTGGCTTACGACGGCGACAGGGCGGTGGCGGAGCACGTCCAGTTGAGCTTGCACTTCCTCCGCTTCCGGCGCGGTCCGTGGGGCGGTGTATACGGGCCGGGAAGGGGTGTGCGGCGCAGGGACGCGCCGGAGCCGGAGTACAGGCTGTTCGGATTCGTCCAGCGATGGCGAGAGACCCAGGCTGCGCAACACCTGCGCTGTTTCGCGTGGGGCAGCGGAGGAGATGAGGACCGTGGGAGCAATCCGTACCAGGCCGAGCCCCTCGGTTTTGGGCCCTTGCAGCAGGTCAAGCAGCGCCCCTTCGTCCTCGCTTTGGATAAAGCTCCCGGCGGCGCCCACCCGCAGCCGGCCGTGCCGGGCGGCCGTGTCCTCCACGAGGTACTGCAGCGGCTGCGGGACGGCCGTGGCTGAGTGTTCCCGCAGGAACTCCAGCAGGGCCTGGGCATTATGTCCGGCGTCCAGGGCCCGGCGGATGGAACCGGGCGAGAACCGGTAGATGGTGGCCGGCCCCTGTCCTTCCGCGTCCGCCATCAGCAGCAGTTTCTCCGTCAGGGCCGGCGCAAGGTATCCGGGGGCCACAGCAGTCAGGTCCGCCTGGAGCAGCACGTGGTTCAGCTCGGCCGGCAGGTGCTCGCCCAGGATGGCGAGTGCGGCGTCCGGATCATCGGCGGCGATGGCGCTCCCCAGCTGGCTCAGCGCTCCGGAGCCCAGCAGACCGAGGATTTCGGCTTCGGCCAGCACTCCGCGGATCAGGGAACTGAAGCGCCGGGCCATCCGCGGCTGGGCCCACTCGGCGCGCTGCAGGACCGCGGCTGCGTCCAGCACCGGCGCAGTTCCGTCCGGTGCCGCCGCTTCCTGGGTGAGTTCGTTGAGAATCTCCAGGATCCGCTTGCGCACCACCGGGGCGTCAGGCCGCTGCGCCTCCGCCGACAACGCAATAACGGTGCTCCCCGATGCGGCGCGGTGCCCCGCCGCTGCTCCCGGAGTTCCGCTGATGGGCTGCCCCACCATGGACGGTACGCGCTCGCTGGCCAGCCAGGCGTTCACCAGCCAGAGCCATTGTTCCTGCCGGGGCAGGACGAGCCACTCCAACTCGGGCGGCTGGATCCAGGACGAGGAGTCAACGTCCAGCCGGATCAGGCCCGCGAGCCCGCAGAGCTCCAGGAGCAGCCCGACGCGTAGCTGGTCGATCCGGAGCACATCAGCGAGCCGCCTCATCTCGCGGACGCCCACACCTCCGCTCCGGAGGGTGGCCAGCGGTTGTTCCTTCACAGCATGCAGCATTTCGCCCACGAGCCGCAGGGTTTCTGCGATGGCGCCGAGCGCCGCGTTCCGGCGCAGGGCGGCGCTGGTGCGGCCGAGCTCGGGGACCGGCGGTGACAGTGTGAAGTCATTGATGATGGCGCCGCCGCGCAGCGACAGTCCCACGCTGTGGGGCAGTTCCACGTGGGCGGCGTCCAACGGCACCAGCAGGCCCCGGGCCAGGAGCCAGTCGACGGGGCCGACGTCGGATCCCTCGGTGGTGATGGATGCCTTGCGTTGCGCCTGGGGGACGGCACCCATGGCCCAGTTCCGGAATTTGGCGAGCAACGCCGTCGTGCGTTCCGGAGCGGTGGACAAGATATCCTGCAACGCCTCAGGGGAGGACGTCCAGTGCTGCAGCGCCAGCGCTGCCTCCATGGGCGTGGTGGCGCCATGGATGGCGACGCCCCTCCGGTGCAGTTCGGAAACAAGCTGAACCGCCCGTTGCGCGAACGCGGGCTGGAGGCGCACCAGCTCCGTGTAGCTTCGCCCCAGTCCGGCGGGATATATCCCCACCACGTCCTTCAGGCTGCCCACGGGGAGGTAGTAGCGCTGCTTGCCGGCGGGAGTTCCGTGCGGGGGTTCGGCGCGGTGTACCAGCGCGAGGTCCTGGAGTGACGCCAGGATCCGCTCCACGGCTGCGAGGGTGGATCCTGAAATCAGGTGGCGGAGGCCCGCGGCTGAAGCGCTGTGCTTCGTGTCGGTGTTCGTACACAGATGGAGGGTTTCCAGGACCTGCATCTGGGGCCGGTTGAGGCGCTCCAGGGCGCGCTGGACGCTGACCCTCCCGCTGGCCCTGGCGGCCAAGGCGGCGAAATCCGGCACGGCGGGGGAGATGAGGTCCGGCCGCGCGTCGAACAGCGACCGCAACGAGTCGTCGCTGCGGGCCTCCAGGTCCTTGCTGAGCGCGCGAATAAGGGACATCAGTCCAACGTTACCGCCCGTCCGGTTTTCCTGCCCGGCGGCGCCCGGCAACGCTGTCCAGGACAAGGAACAGCATCAGGAGGAACGCCAGCGGCAGGCCGTACAGCGCGGCATAGGTGACCCAGGCCGGAGCCACCGAACCTGCGAAGGCAAAGGCCATGACGGCTGCCACCGCTGCCAGCGAGAGCACGGCAATAACCGCGGCGAAGATCGTCAGGGGCCGCCGGTAACGCGAGGGTGTCATGGACGTAACGCTAACAGCCCGGTCCGACAGGGCCGGCATGCGTTCCGGGAGGCTAGGGCGCGGGTGGGGGGCCCACGCCCGTAGGGTTCCCTGGCCGAGCTTGCGAGGCTAGGGCGCGGGTGGGGAGGTGCCGCCGAAAGCAGGATTAGGGGATGGGGCAGGATAACCTTGAGGGATACAGACCAACACGGTCTCCAGCCGTCATACCCTGAACCCGCACAACAATGCGGATGCGGTGACAGCTGGCCGTGTCTCAAGACGTCAGAACGAAGAAGGTTGATTACGTGCCTACCGGCAAGGTCAAGTGGTATGACAAGGACAAAGGCTTCGGTTTCCTCGCGGGCGAAGACGGCCAGGAAGTGTTCCTGCCTAAATCCTCGCTGCCAGAGGGTGTAACGGAGCTTAAGGCCGGCACCCGCGTTGAATTTGGTGTCGCAGACGGCCGCAAGGGTGCGCAGGCCCTGGGGCTGCGCGTGCTCGATAAGACGCCGTCCATCGCCAAGGCGAAACGGCCCAGCGCCCGGGACCTTGCCCCGCTGGTCCAGGACTTGGTGAGCGTGCTGGACAACCTGTCCGGAACCCTCTCCAAAGGCAAATACCCGGAAGGCAACAAGGGTAAGGCCATCGCCGCCGCCCTGCGCAAGGTTGCCGACGAGTTGGACGTTTAGCCCTGATGAGTTCGGAAGCTGATCAGCAGGAGCCGGCTGCGGAGTCGCAGGAGTTGGTGTCCCTGGAGCCGGTGTCCCCGGAACCGGAGCCGGAGGGGACCGTTTCGGCCGCCGCGTCACCGGCCCCTGCTGCCGTGAGGACTGCGAGGCCGCGCGCCGGTGTGCCGGCATGGCGCACCGGAAAGCCCGACGCCTTCCTTGCCGCCGCCGTGGAAACTGCCCGAAGCGCGATCGAAGGCATTACGGCGCCGGCGGATATCGGGCGCCACCTGGGAGCCAAGAGCGAGGGCGACCGCCTGGTGACGCACCTCTTTGAATCCCGGTTGCCCGGCTACGGCGGCTGGCAGTGGTTCGCGGTCCTGACGCGGAACTCACGCTCCAAGGTTGTGACGGTCAATGAGCTGGGCCTGCTGCCGTCCGAGGACTCCATCCTGGCCCCGGAATGGGTTCCCTGGGCGGAACGTGTCCGGCCTGAAGATGAGCAGGAACCTGAGCGGGAACAGGAACCGGAAACAGAAACAGAAACAGCCGAGGCTGGGCCGGCGGAAACCGATGCTGCGGAAGATGCTGTTGGAGGGCCTGAAGGCCAGGAATCTGAGGCAGGCGCACCTGAAGCGGGTGCCTCTGCAGCTGCTGAGCCGGACCAGTCCGCCGAGGGCGACGCCGGCACTTCCTGACCGGGACGCTCTCATGGAGCGCTCCTCCGAAGACAGACAAAAGGCGCCGCCCGGGGAAAACCCGGGCGGCGCCGTCGTACTTAATGCCTCAGCGCCCTGGTGGCTTGGGGAGGGGCAACTGACCCGGCTGGCGGACTGCGCGAGCAGCCCGCAGCCCGCGCCGGTTCGGTTGCTTGTGCAGTCCTACTTGCGCAGCTCGCCCACCACGTAATCGATGCTTGCCAGCAGGGCGGAAACGTCGGCGGGCTCGATGGCCACGAACGTTGCGATCCGCAGCTGGTTGCGGCCCAGCTTCCGGTAAGGCTCGGTGTCCACCACGCCATTGGCGCGCAGAACCTTGGCAACCACGGCCGCGTCCACGGAGTCATCGAAGTCGATGGTGGCGATGACGTTGGAGCGCTCGTCCGGGTTGGTGACAAAGGGAGTGGCGAACCCGGAGGCGTCAGCCCAGCTGTAGATGCGGCCGGCGGAGTCAGCCGTGCGGGCGGACGCGAAGTCCAGGCCGCCGTTGGAGTTCAGCCACTGCACCTGCGCGTCCAGAGTCACCAGGGTGGACAGCGACGGGGTGTTGTAGGTCTGGTTCAGGCGCGAGTTGTCGATGGCCGTCTGCAGATCCAGGAAGTCCGGAATCCAGCGGTCGCTGGCCTTGATCCTCGCTGCCCGTTCCAGGGCGGCCGGGGAGAAGAGCCCAAGCCAAAGTCCGCCGTCGGAGGCAAAGTTTTTCTGCGGCGCGAAGTAGTAAACGTCACTCTGGGCAACATCGACATCCAGGCCGCCTGCGGCAGAGGTGGCGTCCACCAGGACCAATGCACCTTCGTCCGCGCCGGCAACGCGCTGCACAGGGGCCGAAACGCCTGTGCTGGTCTCGTTCTGCGGCCAGGCGTAAACATCCACGCCTGCTTCTGCCTGCGCCGAGGGGCGGGTACCGGGTTCGGACTTGATGATGGAGGACGCGTCCAGGAAGGGGGCTTTGTTGGTGGCTGCGGCGAATTTGGAGCCGAATTCACCAAAGGACAGGTGCTGTGCCTTCTTCTCCACCAGGCCAAAGCTTGCAATATCCCAGAAGGCGGTGGAACCGCCCACGCCGAGCACCACCTCATACCCTTCGGGTGCGCGGAAGAACTGGCTCAGGCCTTCCCGGACAGAGCCCACCAGGTTCTTGACAGGGGCCTGGCGGTGGGACGTGCCGAGGATCTTCTTTGACGCGGCTGACAGCGCATCAATCTGTTCCTGCCGGACTTTGGAGGGCCCGGCGCCGAACCGTCCGTCCTTCGGCAGGAGGTCGGCGGGAATAGTGATGCTGGTTTCGCTCACAAGTGCTCCAATTTCGGCGTGGACGTAACTTTGGTCCGGACGGGTGTTGGCGGCCGGCAGTCGGCGGTGACTGCAACCAGGGCCTTCCTCATTCTGCCTGAAGCGCTGATTCGGCGGGAACCCGGGCCGTCATAGTCCAGCCAATGAGACGCCTGCGTAGCACAGGCGCGAACTATTCGGACAAAGTCAAAATAGGCTAAGCTTTTCCACGGACTACGTCGCAGTCAAGGCGATACGGTGGGACAACGCAAGGTACTGCGCTCGAGGAGCTGAGCTGGATGACGGATCTGATCGACACTACGGAAATGTACCTTCGGACCATTCTGGAGCTTGAAGAAGAGAACATCGTGGCTCTTCGTGCGCGCATCGCCGAGCGGCTCCGCCACTCCGGGCCCACCGTCTCCCAGACCATCGGCCGGATGGAGCGGGACGGCCTGGTGGTCGTCTCCGGAGACCGGCACCTTGAGCTCACCGAAACGGGGCGGAAGCGCGCCACGGAGGTCATGCGCAAGCACCGCCTTGCCGAGCGCCTGCTCGCCGACGTCATCGGTCTCGACTGGGCCTACGTCCACGACGAAGCCTGCCGCTGGGAGCATGTCATGAGCGAACGCGTGGAGCGGCGCATCTACGAGCTGCTCAACCATCCCACGGAGTCTCCGTACGGGAATCCGATTCCAGGCCTGGCAGCCTTGGGCGGTTCTCCGTCACTGGGCCTTGCCGACGGTGCCATCAGCCTCCTGGAAGCGATGAAATCCTATGGTCCGGCATCAGAGGTGACCGTGAGCCGGCTCGCGGAGCCCATCCAGGTGGAGCCGGAGCTGCTGTCCCAGCTTGACGAGGGCGGTATCCGTCCGGGCGCCGCCGTTTCACTGGAGCGGGTGGGTGATTACATTTCGGTGCGCGTTCCCGGCATTGAGGGGGCCCTGGAGCTGCCGCCGGAGGTTGCTGCGCACGTGTTTGTGGCCATCCGCCAGCCCGCGGGCTAGGGACGGCGTACCCCATAACGGGGTGTTTAGGCAAAGATAACGGAATTGTTACTAAGGGGCTTAAGCCTCTATAGTTGAACCAAGCGTTGATATTAAAGCGTTACCTGATCTGGAGCCGAGCTCTGCCAGCGGATCAGGAGCACGAGTCGTAACTGGCAGAGGCGGGGGAACCACAACCGGCAGCGGGGGACTGTCTTGGGGTGAAGTCCGTCAGCAGCAAGCCTCTTCCAGCGAAGGATCCTTAACGGGATATCTCTGTGCCGAAGCTTGCTTACGGCGGACCGGGTCTTTGAACTCTCTGACCTGAATCCGACAGCTAACTTCGCAGGCTTTCCAGAGAGGAACCGTTCTTGACCATGCAGAATTCCAGGGGACGCCGCCGCGCGGCGGGCCCTGCTTCGACACCGCGCGTTGTCGAAGTCATCACCTCGGAGCGCCCACGCGATCCGCACCGTGATGCTCGCCGGCGTCGGGGTCCCCTCCGCCAGGTGACCGAATTCGCAGCCGCCAGCGGCATCGGCCAGAAGGCCGGCATAGCGCTTGCTGCCACCGGCCTGGTCCTCACCGTGACAGTCCCGGCCACCAGTCCTGTTATGGCCACTGACGCCTCGGGCACCGCCCCCGTTGCCGCCTCCTCCGTGACGCCCCAGCCCCAGATTTCCGCGGAAGCCGGGGCCCAGATCGACTTCAGCCGCTCCGCCGTGGTGACCCAGGCTGATCCGGACGGGAAACTGAAGCAGCTGCTCAGCGCGCAGTCGGCCGGCGCTATCAGCCGGGCCGCCTCGGCCGGAAGCCTCGGCGCCCCGCTGGCCGTGATGACCACCGCATCGCCATTCGGCTACCGGGTCAGCCCCATCACCGGCGGCACCGGGGACTTCCACCGCGGACAGGACTATGTGGCCCAATGCGGGACGTCCGTCATGGCTGCGGCCACCGGTACCGTCACGTTTGTGGGCTGGCACCAGTTCGGCGGCGGGAACCGCGTCGTGATCGACCACGGCAACGGTCTGGAAACCACCTACAACCACCTGTCGTCCTTCAACGTCAAGGAAGGCCAGACGGTCTCCCGCGGGGAAGTTGTGGCGCTCAGCGGCACTACGGGGGCGTCCACAGGCTGCCACCTCCACTTCGAAGTCCAGGTCAACGGCGAAGTGGTTGACCCCACCGTCTGGCTGTAGTCAAGTGACGGTGAACTATCAGATGATCTTGACTTGCCGTGACCTGAATGTGACATTCAGTCAAAACTGCTGTACCGTCTAACTCGCGTCAACTTTTCCGAAGTTGACGCTCTTGTGCGGATTGCCTAACTCTGCCACCGCTCAAGGTCCGTTCGCATGACATCGTCTGGCAGGGGCGGGGGAACCAATTTTGGCCTTTCCAGCGGGAAGGCCTTGGGGTTAAGTCACAAAGCTTCCTTGGAAGCCGCGTGGCCGGGTGACTCCCATCCGAATCCGACAGCTCACCTCGCAGGCATTGGGAGAGGCTACCTTCGTGTCTTCACGCCATAATTCTGCGCGCCACCGTGCGCAAACGGTTCGTACCAACCCCTTGGACGCGGTGTCCAAGGCTGTTAGTGCCAATGCCGGGACAGTTGGTCGCCAGGCTGCCGTTATCGCAGCTGCTTCCGGCCTCATCCTGACCATGGGCTTGCCGGCCACCGCCGCAGACACCAACGCTGGTGTGTCCGCCTCAACGGAGTCCGGGTCGGCGCAGACCGCCCTTGCCGTTACTGCGGCCCCCACGGCCACTGTCTCTTTCGAGCGCCCCGTGGTCAAGACCACAGCCGCTCCCAAAGTGCAGGCCGTACGCACCCAGTCCACAGACTCGGGTAACGGAACCGCTGCCACCGGAACCGCTTCCTCCGCCAAGGAGAAGTTGGCCGAAACCGTCTCCTCCGCCTCCACCTCAGGCATCGCCGCCATCGCGTACACCGGCATCGGCCACTCGTACGTGTGGGGCGGCACCAGCCCCGTCACCGGCTGGGACTGCTCGGGCTTCACCCAGTGGGTCTACGCGCAGGCCGGCATCAGCATCCCACGCACCAATGCATGGACTGCCATGACGCCCACATCCACTCCTCAGGCGGGCGACCTGGTGATGCAGAATGGCGGCGCACACGTTGGCATCTACGTCGGCAACGGCATGATGATCAGCGCCCTGAACCCCTCCCAGGGAACGCTGCTGCACGCCGTGGCCGCAACCGGCTCCTCCGCGTTCTTCACTATCTCCAAGGGCTAGTTCTTCGACCTTCGGGTCCAAGGGCTTTTTCTATGCCCAAACACACTTTTCGCTAAATCACCACATCCCCGTTCGGGACGTGCCGGCGTACCCCCAAGATGCCGGCACGTCCAAAACCCCCTGTCTGCCTACAAGGCGACAGGGGAAAACGAAAGAGAGAACTGATGACTACTCGTGCAACCGCACGGCATCGCGCCGAGGTCACCAAAACCAATTCGCTGGCCATCATTGCCAAAGCTGTGGGCGAGAACGCCGGCGGCGTCGGACGCCAGGCGGCAGTGATCGCTGCCGCGTCCGGCCTGGTCCTCACCAGCGGCCTGGCCGCCAACGCTGCCGACGCCAACGTCCAGCGTGACTCTGCCCCGGCCTCCAACCTGGAAGTTGAATCAACGGTTGAGGCTCCGATTTCGGCTGAGTCCACCATTGCCATTTCCTACGAGAAGCCCGCAGTGACCACCACTCCGGCTCCCGTTGTGGAAGCGCCGGAGCCCGAGGTTCAGGTTGAGGTCCAGGAAGCAGCCGCTCCGGCTGCCAAGCCCGTCGTTGCCGCCAAGGTGACCGCATCCGCTCCTGCCGCAGCCCCTGCCGCTTCGGCGAGCGGCAAGGGTGCAGCTATCCTCTCCGCCGCCTACGCCCAGCTCGGTGTGATGCAGGACTGCACCATGCTGGTCACCAACTCCCTGGCCGCCGTCGGCATCAACTTCCACGACTGGCCCGCCGGCTACCTCTCCCTGGGCCGCACCGTGAGCGCCGCCGAAGCGCAGGCGGGCGACCTGATCTACTACGCCGACGGTGGCGCCGGAATGGCACACATCGCTGTCTACGCCGGAAACGGCCAGGCAGTGCACGGCGGCTACAACGGCAACCAGACCGTTGTTTTCAGCGCCAACGTTGGTTCCGGCCCGGTCTTCATCCGCGTCAACTGACATCCCCGGCCCGTTGATTCGGGCTGACGGAATTGAACACAACCCCTGCCCAACGGCAGGGGTTGTTTCGTTTAAGCGGCATGTCGCCCCGGTCACCGCGGCCGGACACGGCGGGGGCTGTAGGCCGCAATTAGCCGATAGTGCACTTCTTTGTTTACTCTTGTGGTGTCGATCCATAGCCCGGATATGCCGGGGGCAGCCGGCCCTCGTGCCCCTGACGGGTGCGGCCGTGAAGAGGTACGTGCATGCGCACTCTCGTTCTGAATGCTGGATATGAACCGCTGGCGGTTATTACCTTCCGCCGGGCGCTGGTGCTTGTGCTTACGGGCAAGGCGAGCGTCGTGGCCGAAGGGGACGATCCTGTCGTGGGACCCCAGGAGATTCTGGGCCGCCCGTCCGTGATCCTCCTGAACCGCTACATCCGTCCCAGATACAACCAGTCCACGGCTGTCAGCAGACGCGGCGTGCTCCGGCGTGACGGGCACAAGTGCGCCTATTGCGGAAAAGCTGCGCACACTATCGACCACGTCCACCCCAAGTCCCGCGGCGGAGCGGATTCCTGGGAGAACCTCGTGGCCGCATGCCTTCGGTGCAACAACGTCAAAGGTGATCACACCCCGGCGGAGATGGGCTGGAAGCTGCGGTTCGTGCCCGAGCCTCCGCACGGCACCATCTGGCAGATCAAGGAACTCGAGAAGCCAACCCCTGCCTGGGATCCGTTCCTGCTGCCGGAGCGCGCTGCCTGAAAGACCTCGGGCTTGGCTCGGGTGCGCTCCCGATTAGGCTGGGGGAGTGGAGCAGAACAGGTTGGACTTCGACGCCCTGGTCCTTGCCGGCGGCAGGTCTTCCCGCCTGGGCGGGGTACCTAAGCAGGGGCTGGTCTTTGAAGGCGCCACCCTGCTGCAGCGGTCTCTTGCGGCATGCTCCGCCGCGTCCCTGACAGCAGTGGTGGGCCCGGATCCGGGGCCGTTGCCTGCGGGGGTGGTCGCCTGCCGCGAGGAGCCGGAGTTCGCAGGACCGGCTGCTGCTGTCGCGGCCGGGCTCGAAGCGCTCGGCCGGGCCGGCGGCGGACGGGATTTCACGTTGGTGCTGGCCTGCGACATGCCCCGGGTTACCGGCGCCGTGCAGGCATTGGCGGAGTCCCTCGCCTTGGCGGGGTATGCCGGCGACGGCGTGATGGCCTGTTCCGAAGACGGTACTGCCCAAATGCTGGTGGGTTTTTACCGCACGGACGGGTTAAAAAGAGCCGTGCAGGAGTTGGCCTCGCGCGGCAGGTTAATCGACGGCTCCATGCGCTCCCTCCTTGCTAGTCTTGATCTGCAGCTTGTCACCGTCCCCGCCGGTACCACAGCCGATGTGGATACCTGGGATGATGCCGCCGCATTAGGAGTTGACGCCGGGAAGCCGGACGTGCGCCAGGACCGGCGCGGCAGCAGTTGAATTGGGAGGCAAAGAGTGAAAAGCCAGGATGAAACGCTGGAGGAGTGGTGCAGGTCCCTCCTTCAGGCCTATGAGCTTGAGGACGTCCAGGTGGACGTCAATGCCATCCTTGCCCTGGCGGGCGTTGCTGCGCACTCCGTGGTGCGGCCGGCAGCGCCCCTGACCACCTTCATTGCCGGCTACGCCGCCGGCCTGGCCTCGGGCTCCGGACAAAGCACGGAGGCTTCATCCATGGAAGAGGCCCTGGCCGTGGCACGTTCCCTGGCTGCAGATTACGATGCCGAAGCCGCCGGGGCTCCCGGCGAATGACTGAAGAACCCGGGGAAGAACGGAGTTCAGCAGACCCGCCAGAGGCGACGCACCACCTCGCCCATACCTGGGAGGAAGCCCGGCAGGCTGCCTTCGCGGCAGCAACGCCGATTCCTGCCGGACCGGTTCCCCTGCATCTGGCCCTTGGCCGCACCCTGCACCAGGACATCGTGGCACTGCAGGACATGCCTCACTACGCGTCCTCGGCCATGGACGGCTGGGCGGTCAACGGTACCGGCCCGTGGATCCTCGTGGAGCCCGGCACGCGGCTGGCGCCGCACCAGGCAAGCCCCATTGTGACCGGCGGGCTCATTCCTCCCGGCGGAAAAGCCGTGCTTCGCAGCGAGAGTGCTTTGCTGGGCAAGGACGAGGACGGACTGCCGGTCCTGACTACCGGCGGAAGCGCCCGGCCGGGTGAGCCGCGCACCGGCCAGCACATCCGGAAAGCCGGTGAGGAAGCCCTGGAAGGGGACATCCTGGTGAAAGCGGGAGTGTTGCTTAACCCTGCGCATCTTGCACTGGCCGCCCTGGCCGGCTACGACGAAGTGCCCGTCCAGGGCAAACCCATGGTCCGGCTTTTGCTGACCGGTTCCGAAGTGATTGGCGAGGGTATGCCGCTTCCGGGCCAGGTACGCGACACTTTTGGTCCGCAACTGCCGGCAGTGGTGAACATGCTTGGAGGAATAGCAGGCGAACAGCAGCGGATCGGCGACTCTTACGCCGAGTGGCTTGCCGCCCTCGAAGACGTGGTGCCGGAGGTGCCGGGCGCGCCGGACCTGCCGGCCGACGTCGTCATCACCACGGGCGGGACAGGAAAGTCTGGCACCGATCATCTCCGCCAGGCCGTGGCCGAGCTGGGCGGCCGGCTGGTCATCGACGGGATAGCGATGCGGCCGGGGCACCCGGCGGTCCTCGCGGAGCTGCCGGACGGGCGGTTTGTGCTGGGACTGCCGGGGAATCCCCTCGCCGCGATGATGGCGCTGTGTACTGTGGGGGCGCCGCTGCTCGCCGCGCTGGGCCACGGCGCCCTGCCGGAGATCCAAGAGGTGCCGTCCGGAAGCATCATCGAACCCGATCCGGGGCGCACGCGCCTGATGCCGTTCCGCCTCGTGTACGGGATGGCTTCGCCGGCACAGCACACCGGTCCCGGCATGATGCGCGGGCTGGCGTCGGCCGACGGCGTTATGGTGGTGCCGCCGCATGGGGTCCAGCTCGGTGAACTGGTACCGGCTTTCGCCCTGCCCTGGGGCCCGCCCATTCCGGCAGCTGCGGATCCCGGTTCGAAAGCAAAGACCAGGAACGCGGGGCGGCCTGCCCGAACGGCCGCCAAGCCGGCAGCCACGGGCCCCGTGGACTGGAGCGCGCTCCTTGGCTGAGCATCGCTGCGTGTGTGCGTCCCGGCTGGTATCCGGCTCCGGCAGTTGCCATGATGGAGCTATGAACAAGCAGGGGTGGCCGTGGGCCGCGTGACCCAGCGCCGCAAGGTGCACAAGTATGTCCTCGATGGTTCTCCGAAGGCCCTCGAATTTCCGGTGCGGCACCGCGAGGATGTCCTCGCGGTGGAGGAGCCGCTGGAGATCCGGCTGGGCCAGCTGTCCTTCTCGGTGACCATGCGCACCCCGGGTGACGACTTTGACCTGGTGGCCGGGTTCCTGGTGTCGGAGGGCATCATCTGGAGCGCCGAGCAACTCGTGTCGCTGCGTTTCTGCGCCGGCGAGGACGAGAACGGCATGCAGACCTTCAACGTGGTGGAGGTCCAGCTGCGGCCGGACGTCACCATTCCCTCCATCGGCCGCCACATCTACACATCCAGCTCCTGTGGCATTTGCGGGACGGATTCGATTGAATCCGTCCGGAAGTCCTCGCGCTACAACCTCGCCGAGGACCCCCTGGGCATCGACGCGGAACTCCTGGCATCGCTGCCGGGGCTGCTGCGGAAATCCCAGCGCGTTTTTGAGGATACCGGGGGAGTGCACGCTGCCGGGCTGTTCAAGATAGGGGACGACGGCGGCGCGGAACTTTTGTGCCTCCGTGAGGACGTGGGCCGCCACAACGCCGTGGACAAGGTAGTGGGCTGGGCCCTGCGTGAAGGACTGCTCCCGCTGCGCGGGACCGTCCTCCAGGTGTCCGGCCGGGCCTCCTTCGAGCTGGTGCAGAAAGCGGCGCTGGCAGGAATCCCGGTGCTGGCTGCCGTCAGCGCGCCCTCCAGCCTTGCCGTGGAGCTTGCGGAGGCAAGCGGCATGACACTGGCCGGATTCAGCCGGGGCACCAGCCTTAACATCTACACAGGGGACCAGCGGATCGTCAGGCCCGCTGTACACGTTCCGGCCCGCGCGCTGCCCTGATCCAGGGGACCATTTTGTAGGTCTGTCCACAAACCGCTTTGGGGTTGTTCCCCCCTGAGCAGTTGGCTAGTAGGCTACCGGTGGGTAGTTAATCTACCGAATGGACACCTTGGTCCACATTTCCAGCGTTTAAGAGGGCCAACATTGCATGACGACCGACGGATCACGGAAGTCCGCCTCGAAAGGTTCGTCCGCGAACGCATCACCCCTGCCGTCTACAGCCGGAGCCTGCCTCTGGCCTTGAGCAGCTGGGATGTTTCCGACGAGCCGGTCCCGGCCCTCGAAGCCATGCGGCAGGACTTCCAGCCGCAGGAACATGGCGCTCCGTGGGGGAAACCGTGGGGCACCAAGTGGCTGCGCCTCCAGGGCGAGGTGCCGGAATTCTGGGGTGCCGGGCCGGACACCACGGTGGAAGTGGTGGTGGACCTTGGCTTCACTATCGAGGTCCCGGGTTTCCAATGCGAAGGCATCGCCTGGCGCGCCGACGGCACCATCATCAAGGCGGTCTCTCCCCGCAACCAGTACATCCCGCTGAAGCTGCTTGGCGGCGGCATGGCCGTGGACTTTTACGTGGAGGCAGCCGCCAATCCGGACGTTGCCCAGGGCTGGACTTTTGCCCCCACGCCATACGGGGATAAGTCGACGGCGGGAACGGCGCCGCAGTACCGGTTGGGAACCATTGCCATCGCGGAGCTGAACCAGACCGTGTGGGAACTCCAGCAGGACATCTGGACGCTGTCCGGGCTGATGGCTGAGCTGCCCTGGGAACAGCCACGGCGGCACGAGATCCTGCGTGCCCTCGAGCGCATGATGGACGTGATGGACCCCGATGACGTGGCCGGCACTGCAGCAGCCGGACGTGAAGCGCTTGCCGAAGTCCTGGCAAGGCCCGCCTACGCGTCCGCGCACCAGCTGGTGGCCACCGGCCACGCCCATATTGACTCCGCCTGGTTGTGGCCGGTCCGGGAAACCATCCGTAAATGCGCCCGCACGTTCTCGAACGTCGTGGCCCTGATGGATGAATACCCGGACTTCGTCTTCTCGTGCTCCTCCGCCCAGCAGCTCGCCTGGATCAAGGAGTTCTACCCCGAACTTTTCGGCCGGATCCGGGAGAAAGTGCGGGCCGGCCAGTTCGTTCCCGTCGGCGGCATGTGGGTGGAATCCGATACGAACATGCCCGGCGGGGAGGCCATGGCCCGCCAGTTCGTTGAGGGCAAGAGCTTCTTCCTAGCCGAATTCGGGGTGGACTGCCAGGAAGCCTGGCTGCCTGACTCCTTTGGCTATTCCGCAGCCCTGCCGCAGATCGTCAAATCCGCCGGCAGCAGATGGTTCCTCACCCAAAAGATCTCCTGGAACCAGACCAACAGGATGCCGCACCACACCTTCAACTGGGAGGGCATCGACGGCACCCGGCTCTTCACCCACTTCCCGCCGGTGGACACCTACAATTCGGAGCTCAGCGGACGCGAACTGGCCCACGCCGAGCGCAACTACCGCGACCATGGCCGCGGCACAGTGTCCCTCGTGCCCTTCGGCTATGGCGACGGCGGCGGCGGACCTACCAGGGAAATGCTTGCCGCTGCTGCCAGGACGGCGGACCTGGAAGGCTCACCGAAGGTGCGGATCGGATCGGCGGCGAGCTTCTTCGAACAGGCCGAGACAGAGTATCCGTCCCTCCCGGTCTGGGCGGGCGAGATGTACCTCGAACTGCACCGCGGCACGTACACCAGCCAGGCCCGGACCAAGAAGGGCAACCGGCGCAGCGAGCATCTTCTGCGCGAGGCGGAACTGTGGTGTGCTACCGCCGCGGTACGCACGGATTCGTTCGTTTATCCGGCGGCCGAGCTCAAGCGGTTGTGGCGGCTGGTGCTGCTGCACCAGTTCCATGACATCCTCCCGGGCAGCTCCATCGCCTGGGTGCACCAGGATGCCGAACGCAATTACCAGGCCATTGGCGTTGCCCTCGAAGCGCTCATCGCCGACGCCGCTGCCGCCATGCTTGGCAGCGGTGAACGGACCTTCCTGCTCAATGCCGCCCCGCATCCGCGGGCCGGAGTATCCGCGTTCGCGGCGGGGGAGCCGGCCGCGCCGGCGCTGCCGGCACGGGCCACCGCGCAGGACGGCGGCTACGTCCTGGACAATGGCATCATTCGTGCGGTGGTGGATGCCGAGGGGCTGATCACCTCGCTCAAGGACTACGCCAGCGGCCGCGAGGCGATTGCCCCGGGGGAGCGCGGCAACCTGCTTGAGCTGCACCGTGACACGCCCAACGAGTGGGATGCCTGGGACATTGACGAGTTTTACCGGCGTAACGTCACGCCTTTGACAAGCGCTCAGTGCGTGCGGCTGGCGGAGGATGAAGGCGGCGTTGCTGTTGTGGTGGAACGGCTGGCAGGGTCCTCTGCCATCACCCAACGCATCGGCCTTGCCGCTGGAAGCCCATCGCTGTCCATCACCACGTCTGCTGACTGGCAGGAGCGGGAAAAGCTGTTGAAGCTCGGCTTTGCCCTGGATGTGCGGGCTGACCGGTCAGCCGCCGAGACCCAGTTCGGGCACGTCTTCCGCGCCACCCACACCAACACGTCCTGGGAAGCCGCCAAGTTCGAAATCTGCGCGCACCGCTGGATCCACGTGGCGGAGCCGGGCTACGGCGTAGCAGTCTCCAACTCGTCCACCTACGGGCACGATGTCACCAGGAGCATCAGGGAGGCCGACGGCGGCACCACCACCACAGTGCGCTTGTCACTGCTGCGTGCCCCGAAGTTTCCGGACCCGGACGCGGACCGCGGGCAGCACGAGCTCACCGTGACCATCCGGCCTGGCGCTGGCATCGCCGATGCCGTCCAGGAGGGGTATCGCACCAATTTGGCACCGCGCCTGGTCAGCGGAGGATCGCCGGTGGAGCCGCTGTTCACCTTATCCAACCCGGCCGTTGTTGTTGAGGCGGTGAAGCTTGCAGAGGACGGCTCCGGGGACGTGATCGCCAGGCTGTACGAATCGTTGGGCCAGCGCTCGGCCGGAAGGCTCACCGCCAATTTCCCGGTCCGGAGCGTCACTGCCGTGGACCTGCTGGAGCGGGCAGCCGAGGCGGTTGGAGTGGAGGCCGGCCCCGATGGCGCCAAACTGCTGCTCCGGCCGTTCCAGCTGGTGACCTTGCGTTTTGAGCGCGCGGACGGCTGAAAGCCAGGCCAGGGAAGACCCTAATCAGGCGGAAGAAGCCCCGGAAGAATTTGCTATAAGGCCTTAAATGGCTGAGTGGGGGCGGTCCCCAACGGCCGCCACCACTCATCCCCCCAAAGCATGCAAAGGCCCCCGGAGGCTGCATTCGTTCAAGAAAGTATCCCCGTTCGTAAACTCCCGGCAACCCCCGCCTTCACACATCCATGATTATTGCACGTTCTAATGATTGTGTGAAAGCCCCCAGGGTTACGTTTCGGTAGATGACCTCGGCGCGCGGGGTGGCCTCCGGCTTCTGACCCTGGCAGCCCAGATAAGCGCCAGGCCCACAACGAAGCAGAGCACGGCGGTGTAGTTGATGATGAATTCGACCGCGCCCCATTCCGGTGGCACCACAGGGAACAGCAAAGTGAGGGCAATAGCCACTCCGCCTACGGCCAACAGCCCGGCGGCCAGCCGGACCAGCACAGGCAGCCTGCTGCCGACAGCACGCACCATGGCTGGCAGCAGAACCAGGGAAACGTAGGACGGATAGGCGCGCCCGGCTGCCCCGTAGTACTCCACCAGCACAAAATTGCGTTCGCTCTTGCGTGATATTGCCAGCAGTCCTGCAGATGATCCTGAAGTGTCAATCAGGAAGAACACGCCTACCATCACCAGGGATATCACCAGCAGGACTGTCATCCCGGTTCTGCCCGTGATGAGCCGGTAGGCGTGGTCCGCACCGAAACCGCGGGTCACGCGGATGCCCACAAAGTAGATCGCGGCGAAGATGATGAAGCGCAGCAGCAGGTTGGCGAGGTTGATCCCGCCCAGGGCTGCGTCCACAACAAGGTACGGTGCCTCGATGCTCAACAGGATGGCTGCGGTCATCAGGGCGAAGATGTAGAAAAGTGACCTGTTCTCACCGCGGATCGCGCTGGGGACGCGGGCCGCCGCGATAAGGCCGCAGGTGGCCAGTGTTGACCACTGGAGTATTTCGATCATCCCAGGTTCTCCCAAATCTTTTCCGTTTGCGCCTGGTCCTGCTCCTGGCGTCGCAACACCTTGCCCAAGGCCTGCAGCCGGTCGCCGGCCAAAACGGCGAGGTCGCCGTCCGACAGGCTGGCCAGTGCGGCCCGGCGTGCACCGGGGGCCCAGCCCGCTTCCTCTTCGGTAACGAGGCCGGTGGCCACCAGGCCGCCGGTCAGTCCAACCCCGGCCGCCCGGGCCGTGGCAACTGCCAGCTCAGCCGTCAGCCGGTTGGCCGTCAGCTGCGCCGAATAATTCTGGGGCGCAATCCCGGTCGCGGCAGAGACGCGGTGCCGCACCTCGCCGTCGTCAATTGCCTCAACCCAGTTCTTGACTGAGGTGGCGTGCGGCGCCGGCGAGAGGACGGGCGGTTCATCGCCGGCCTCCCTGCCGGGGTCCAGGGCCGGACGCGCCAGCACGGCGCCCAACAGGTCGGCGGTGGAGATCTGGCTGACCAGTTCCCAGCGCGTGGGCGGCGGCTGGGGATCGGCCAACTGCCGGTAGGCCTCAAAATCGGCCAGGGCGGCCACCGGGTTGATGCCATAGGCGCGGCTGATGCTGACGACTGTGGTGACCGATACTTTTCCGCGGACCAGTTGCTGGGCGAGGGTGGTCCGCTTGATCCCGGAGATCCTGCAGACGTCAGCCGTGCTGGCCTCCGGCGCAACGCCTTGCAGCCAGCGCTGGAACGCCTTGGCGGGGAGGGTCATAAAGGGCTCTCTGCAGAACGGATGGTGTGTTGAGTTTAGCTTCCGGTATCCCGCCGGTTTTACCCGGGCTCCGGTTTCGACTATGCTTGATGGTCGAGCCCGTTGGTCCGTACACCCCCCAAGTCCGGACCAGCGGGTTCTTTTATGTCCGCCGCCTCCGGCGCCCTCCCTCCTGCGGATCAGCAAGGCTGATGCGCGCCGGAAAGTGGACAAACCGGCTGCGGATGCTCCGGTGAAAGGAAGGATCAATGACTGCGACCCTTGTGGCCAAGGAGGTTTCCGGCGGTCACGACCACCGGCAGCTTTTCTCCCGGCTCTCCCTGACCGTTGCCCCCGGTGACGTTGTAGGCGTTGTGGGTGCCAACGGCGCCGGAAAGTCCACCTTGCTGCGGCTCCTGGCCGGTGTCGACCAGCCGCAGGAAGGAACGGTCAGCCTTGCCCCGGCAGACGCTTTCGTGGGCTGGCTTCCCCAGGAACACGAACGGATCCATGGTGAAACCGTGGCCGGCTACATCGCCCGGCGGACAGGCTGCGCCGAGGCCACAGTCGAGATGGAATCCACCGCCGAGGCGCTTGGCTCCGGCGCGCCCGGTGCCGATGATGCCTATTCCCGGGCCTTTGACCGCTGGATGGCCTCAGGTGCCGCGGACCTCGATGAGCGCATCCCCGCTGTCCTGGCAGAGCTGGGCCTCGAAACCGGTGCTGATGCCGAAATGACCGGCTTGTCCGGCGGCCAGGCGGCGCGGGTGGCGCTAGCGGCCCTGCTGCTGAGCCGGTTCGACGTTGTCCTCCTGGACGAACCCACGAATGATCTGGACCTTGCCGGCCTGGCAAAACTGGAGGATTTTGTCCGGGGCCTGCGCGGCGGCGTAGTGCTGGTCAGCCACGACCGGGAATTCCTGGCCCGCTGCGTCACCACGGTGGTGGAGTTGGACCTGGCGCAGAATTCGGTAGCGGTTTACGACGGCGGCTACGACGCCTTCCTGGAGGAACGCGCCGTTTCACGGCGGCACGCACGCGAGAAGTATGAGGAGTTCGCCGCCACCAAAGCGGACCTGGTGTCCCGGGCGCGGACCCAGCGCGAGTGGAGTTCCCAGGGTGTGCGGAACGCCATGAAGAAGAGCCCGGACAACGACAAGATCCGCCGGGCGGCCAGCACTGAGTCTTCGGAGAAGCAGGCCCAGAAGGTGCGGCAGATGGAATCGCGGATCGCCCGGCTGGACGTGGTGGAAGAGCCGCGGAAGGAATGGCAGCTGCAGTTCTCCATTGGCCAGGCGCCCCGCTCCAGCTCGGTCGTAGCCACCCTCCGTGACGCCGTGGTGAGCCAGGGCAGTTTCACCCTGGGCCCGGTAAATCTCCAGCTCAACGCGGGGGAGCGGATCGGCATTACCGGCCCTAACGGTGCCGGCAAGTCCACCCTGCTCCGCCTGCTGCTGGGCGGCCTCGCGCCGGAGTCCGGCAGCGCAGCCATGGGCGCTTCCGTGGCGATCGGCGAGATTGACCAGGCGCGCGGGCTGCTTGCCGGCCACCTTCCCCTGGCTGACGCTGTAGAGGCTGTCCTGGTGGACCTCACTCCGGCGGAGGTCCGCACGCTGCTGGCCAAGTTCGGCCTCAAGGCGGACCACACTGCCAGGACCATTGATTCGCTGTCGCCCGGTGAGCGCACCAGGGCGGCCTTGGCCCTGCTGCAGGCGCGGGGTGTGAACCTCCTTGTCCTGGACGAGCCAACGAACCATCTCGACCTGCCCGCCATCGAGCAGCTTGAGGAGGCGCTGGAAAGCTACGACGGCGCCCTGCTGCTGGTGACGCACGACCGCAGGCTGCTGGAAAACGTGCGGCTGGATGTACGTTGGAATGTGGAGAACGGAACCGTCACTGAAGTGCTGGCCGACAGCGCCTTGAAAGGCAACCAAAAATGAGTATGGACAGGGTTGCCTGGAGCTCCCTCTACAACATCACCCGCGCCTCCAACGGCTCCAAGCCGTTCTCCAGGGAGCTCCTCAAGCGTGTGTTTGGTTTCGCGCGGCCGCACCGCGGCCGGCTGATCGCCTTCGTGCTGCTGTCCATCGTGATGGCCGTCCTGGCTGTGGCAACACCGGTGCTCGCCGGCCAGGTGGTGGACGCGATCATCGCGAAGACGGACGCCGGAACCGTGGTCTGGCTCGCAATACTGATTGCGATCGTGGCTGTGGCCGAGGCCGGGCTGGGACTCGTGACGCGTTGGTTGTCCGCTTCCATCGGCGAGGGCGTGATCCTGGACCTGCGCACCAAGGTGTTTGACCACGTGCAGAAGATGCCTATCGCCTTCTTTACCCGGACCCGCACCGGTGCCCTGGTGAGCCGTCTTAACAATGATGTGATCGGGGCGCAGTCGGCCTTCGCCGGCACGCTTTCCGGTGTGGTCAGCAATGCGGTGGCGCTGGCCCTGACCCTTGTGGTGATGCTGAATAAATCCTGGCTGGTGACTGTGCTTGCCATGATCCTGCTCCCGATCTTCCTCATCCCCGCCCGTCGTATGGGTTCCAGGCTGGCCGAGCTGCGCCGCGAAGCCGCCGAGCACAATGCCACCATGGGCACGCAGATGACCGAGCGCTTTTCCGCCCCTGGCGCCACCTTGGTGAAGCTCTTCGGGCGGCCGGACGAGGAATCCCGCGAGTTCGCCGTCCGCGCAGGCCGCGTCCGCGACATCGGGGTCCGTACTGCCATGCTGCAGTTCACCTTCGTGACCGCCCTGACGCTGGTCTCGGCGCTCGCCCTCGCTTTGGTGTACGGGCTGGGCGGCTGGCTGGCGCTGGGAGGGCAGCTGGCCGCGGGCGACGTCGTTGTATTGGCTCTGCTGCTCACGCGCCTCTACGCTCCGCTCACCGCCCTCTCCAACGCACGGGTGGAAATCATGAGTGCCCTGGTCAGCTTCGAGCGCGTCTTCGAAATCCTGGACCTCAAGCCGCTCATCCGCCAGAAGCCGGATGCTGTGGAATCGCCGCGCGGCCCGCTCTCCGTGGAGTTTGACGACGTCCAGTTCTCCTACCCCTCTGCGGACAAGGTGTCCCTGGCCTCCCTCGAAGACGTCTCCACCCTGGACACCCGCGGCGGCGAGGAAGTCCTGCACGGGGTCAGCTTCCGGGTTGAGCCTGGGCAGACGGTGGCGCTGGTGGGCTCTTCGGGCGCCGGCAAGTCAACCATCGCCCAGCTGCTGGCCCGACTTTATGACGTCGATTCCGGCGCCATCCGTTTTGGTGGCGTGAGGCCCGGAACAGGGGTGGATGTCCGCGACCTGACCTTCGATTCCCTCCGGGAGACCCTGGGAATGGTCACCCAGGACGGCCACCTCTTCCACGAAACCATTGCCTCCAACCTCCGGCTGGCCAAGCCGGACGCCACGGACGAGGACATGTGGTCGGTCATCCGCCAGGCCCGGCTCGAAACCATGATCCGGTCCCTGCCGGACGGGCTGGACACCGTGGTGGGGGAGCGCGGCTACCGGCTCTCCGGCGGGGAACGGCAGCGGCTCACCATCGCGCGGCTACTCATCGCGCAGCCTCGCGTCGTCATCCTCGATGAGGCGACTGCCGCGCTGGATTCAACCAATGAAGCCGCCGTGCAGGCTGCCCTGGGCGCCGCGCTCGAGGGACGGACCGCCGTCGTCATTGCCCACCGGCTCTCCACCGTCCGTGCCGCCGACGCCATCCTGGTGGTGGAGGACGGCCGGATTGTGGAGCGCGGCACCCACACCGAACTGCTGGCCGCCGAAGGCCGTTATGCCGAGCTGTACCGGACGCAGTTCGCCGAAGCCACCGCAGTGGTCCAGGAAGCAGTTCCGGAGTTCTAGTTGCCCCGCGGCTTCGGGGACGGCGGCTTTAGGGCTGGCGGCTTCAGGGCTGGCGGGCCAGCACGGGCAGGATATGGTCCGTCAGGAGCGGGGCGAGGTCGCCGGGCAGTTCGGCGACCCCGTCCAGGGCTGGCAGGTCCAGCCACCGGATCTCCGCAATCTCCGCGGAGGGGCGGGCCTCCCACGTGCCCGGAGCCATAAACACCGTTGCCTCGATGTCAGTGGCAGCCTCGTTGGCGGCGTCGGCAATCCAGACCCCCATCAGCCTCAGTTCGCCTGGATCGAGGACGATCCCTACTTCCTCAGCCAGCTCCCGGGCAGCGGCCTGGACGGCGCTTTCGCCTGCTTCGGGCTTCCCGCCGGGGTGCATAAACATGGACGTGCCGCGCTTCCTGACGGTCAGAAGCCGGCCGGCGTTGTCGAAGACGCAGACGGCCGAGACCACGATGCGGTTTTTCATGCTTCCCGTTCCGCCCGCCGGACCAGCCGCGACGTGAGCAGCAGGTTTTTCCGCGGCCCCAAGACGTCCCAGCTGTAACTGAAGCTGTTGGCATCCGTGTAGTGGTAGGCCACGCGGTAGGTGTCGGGATCGCACCAGTGCTGGTCCAGGTTGGCCTCGGGAGAGAAGCTCATGCTGTGGAAGGGGCGGCCGTCCGGGAAGAAGAAGTCCAGCGCGTCGGGACGGGCAGTGGTTTTCAGCACGTAGTCGCGGGTGGCGGGGCCGGTAAAAGTAGGCCAGCGCATGGTGCCTTCCTCGCGGAGGGCCAGGCCGCCGTCGTCCGCGGGAACAAAATGTACGACGCCGGAGAAGGTTCCGCGGGTGCCAGCGGCGCGGTCCAGCAGGTCACGTTGGACCTTCCACAGTCCGGCCTCGGCAGGTTCGTGCCCTGTGGCCGCAGTTGGGCCGAGCAGGTAGGCGCGGAGGCCGAACTCCGGGGGAGGAACGTTCAAGTGCCCTCGATTGGAATCGAACCAACGACACCGGCTTTAGGAGAGCCGTGCTCTATCCACTGAGCTACGAGGGCGCGCATCCGTTGGATCGGCAGGGCCGGGCCGTGGCGGACACGGATACAAGCATACAAGGTGCGGAGCCGTACTACGCTCAAGGCATGAGTTCAGCGCCGTCCACATCGTCAGCCGCTGCCGTTATTCCGGACACCGCCTCCACCCGGCAGTACATCGGGGCGTGGTCGGTGCTCAGCGTGCTGCAGTATTTCGCGGCGGAAGCTGCGGTGATCCTGGCCTGGGCAGGTCCACGGCCCTACGACCTCCGCACGGGCTACATCAGTGACCTTGGTGCCTTGCACTGCGGTGTCTTTGACGGCCGTGCGGTGTGTTCGCCGTTGAACTGGCTGATGAACGCCTCCTTTGTGGTCCAGGGACTCGGGATGCTTTTGGGTGCGCTGCTGCTGAGCTCGGGGCTGCTGCGCGTGGCTGCCCTTGCCGGCGCCCGGGTGCAAGCGGGACGGCCGAGACCGTGGGTCGCTGCAGTCTGCGTGCGCCTGCTGATCGGAACGGCGGGGGCCGGCACGGTGATCGTGGGGCTGGTTCCAGAGGACGCCGGTTCCGGCTGGCACTATTCCGGCGCCGTAATTTACTTCATTACAGGAGCGGCGGCCCTGCTGGTTCTGGGGTTCCTTTGGCTCCGGAAAACAGCTATGGCGTGGTTCATCCTGGCCTGCGGTGTCGTGTCCGCTGCTGCCTTGGTGACGGGCGGGCTGACCGGCATGCACGTGCCCGAACCCGGCACCTTGGAGCGGCTCATGGGTTACCCCGTTACGGTGGGGATGGCGACCGCGGGTCTGGTCATCGCGCAGCGGGTGCGCCGGCACCGGAAGCAACGTGCCCAGCTGCGCGCCCGCGCAGCCCGCTGATGCCACTTCGGCTGACCAGAACCGCTTACTTGACGAAGAACTCGCGGAACCTGCTCAGCGATTTCCCCCCCGAGTAGCCGAGTGTGCCAGCCCCGGCAGACACGGCGTCGTCCGGCGAGAAGATACCGACGGCGAAGGAACCCGACTCAAGCTCTTCAGTCGTCGCGAGAATCGGCGGGAGCGCATCGCCGAGAATTTTTGTGAGGCCGGCCTCGTCATAGCTGGACCCAACCAACTTCACGGTGATGAACTTTCCCGATGTGTTAAGAATTACGTCAACCTCCGCCGACTCGATTCCAGCAACTGACATCGCGGCTTCGTGCATGTCGCCTTCCAGCCGGTCAGCAGTGGAAGGACCCTTCGCCATACACGCTGAGAGCCCTAAGGCCACCAACGCTAAGGCCAGCACCCTGGCAACGGTATAAAGTCGGCGCATTATTACTGCTTTCGGGACACGTTGGTCACGGTTGAGGTTACCTGGCTGGCATCCATGGTTAGGAATCGTTGGGTTGATTGCTGTTCGCTGTAATGGGCAATCGGTCCGCCGGCCTCGTACTGGCTGACTGAATCCACGTAACGATTGGCGTCGTGGTAATTGATGCCCGCGATCCCAGCGTCGATGTCAGGATTTGGCAGCTCCACGATGGTGGCCCCGTTGTCCCGGGTGGCGGTGACGATCCCTCCCGGCCACGCCGTGGAGTCGGCCAGGTCCACCTTCGGTACCGGATCTCCGGCATGCTGCAGCGCCAGGACATCGATGGACGGCGGGATGGGCGTGGAATCCACGGGTGAACCGAACGTGACGAGATTGGTGACATTGAAGCGGTCAGTGAAGCTGCCGTCGGAAGCAAGTGCCGCAGCAATCATTCCACCCTGGGAGTGCCCCGAGAGCATCACCGGCGCACCTTCGGGAATGGCGGCCTGCTCCATGGCCAGCCGGACTGCCTCCGCCGCGGTGGACAGGTTGCCGCCGGCCAGTTCAAGGTTTCCTGTGAGGTCGGTCGAATTTGCCGCACCATCGGGCAACCACCGCGTGGTGCCGGGGATACTGACGATATAGGCAGGCGGCTCGCCCGGCTTCTCAACCGTAGTGATACGGACGCCCGTGTCCGGAACCCCGGACTTTCCGGCGTCGGAATAGGCGGTGTCAGTGGCGTCGAGGAGTGCGCTGATAGTGGATGGGACCGGTGTTACTAACCGACGGTTGCTGTCTATGTCGTTGGGAGTGCCAACGCCAACAGGGATGGGCTCCCCGGCAACTGGCCGGCCGTCGTCCAACAGGTGGGGGTTGAACAAACCCAGGGTGAGCGCGGTTGCCTGCAGGTTTTCCATGGTGGCCGCCATCAGCAGGCCGTTCGAGACAAGCTCTGTCACCGATGGCGGCTCACCGGATGTCAGCCACCGCCAGCCCATGTCCATCGCGTCGCGGGCTTGGCTGGCGACATTTCCCTGCGCGTCCATGAGGTTGCGGATGGGAAGCGGAGCCGAGTCCTGCACAGAGTTCCACAGGTTACCCGCGGTGTCCTGAACAGCAGTGGTGACGTTCCCGCCCGTGTCCCACAGGTCCCCTGCGGTGACGGCGACGGAGCCAACCAGCGAGTCGAAGAACGATGGAGCCTGTGCAGCCGACGGTCGGCCCGTCCCCTTGCTGCTGGCGGCCACCTGCTCCTCGACATTTCGCTTGACAGCATTGGAGGCGGCAGCGAGCGCATCGGCTGTGCTGATCAGCTTGGTCCTCTGGCCGGTCCATTCGTCGGTAAACTTCTGCGCGTCTGCGCCCTTCCAGGGCGAGCCCTGGATCAGGGGTGTGAGGCTGCGGCTCAGGGCAGCCAGCCGGTCACTGGCGCGGGCCAACTCTTCGCTGAGGCGCCGCCCGCTTTCCACGTCCATTCCGTAGAAGGTCATCTTCAGGCCGCCTGTTCCGCGGCGCTGGCCAGGTATTCCCTGGCGCCCAACAGGCGCCACGCGAATCCGAGGCGAATGGCATCCGAGGGAACAGGAGTCAGGGCGGAACCCTCGCCGGATGGACCGGTACTGACTGAATAGAGACGCTCCCCAAGCGCCCAGACGTCCCAGCTGACGTGGTCCGGACCTGGGGCCGGGGCAGACGGCCGCACTGTGCGTGATCCCGCAGGATGAGCCGACACTTGGAGATGGATGGTGTACCTGGCATTGGCGGCGATTTCGCCGAGCGCGGCGCCCGGTGCCTTCGGGAGTTCCGTGGCCTCGGGGACTTCCCTAATGTCCGGGAGGTGGCGATTGAGGGCGGCCCAGGCATTTTCCTCAGCGAAGAAGGATATTTCGACGGCGTTCCGGACCTCCGTCACGTCGACGCCCCCGTCACCGTGCCTGATGCGCCGGGCATAGGTGACTCCGATACCCCGGCCGCGTGCCAGGGCGAGTTCGGTGTGGACGGATGATTCGCCGGACTGGACCACTGCAGTGGCCTTCAGCGGGCCGAGTGCTGCAATCGAGACTGCCAGCACCCACTGCCGGGTAATGGCACCGCTCGCGTCAACTATTCCCGCCCGACGCAGTTCGGCCCCGGCCGCCTCTACTTCTTGCGAATCCAGCGCCTCCAACGCCTCGGCACGGATTGAATCCCGGTAAGCGGACAGGTCCGCCTCTGGCTCATGCGCGAGTACCTCAGCCGCCTTGTGGACCGTCAAAGCCCAGGCCACCCCGCTGATCTCAAAGACGTTGAGAGCAACGTTTGTCCGTGATTCCCCCAAAGATTCCCCCAAAGATCCCCCCGATATTAAGCCCGCAGCATGCAGCCAGTGCCTGTATTCAACACCCTATCCGGCCCCTCTGAGGAGCGGGAATGGGGAGTTCTATCGGGCCTCCTGCCGCTCCTGCGGCTTTTTCCGCAGAAGCACTGCTGCTGCGCCGGCGAGCAGGCTTAGGACCAGGAG
Source organism: Pseudarthrobacter siccitolerans (assembly GCF_030823375.1). Classification (NCBI taxonomy): domain Bacteria; kingdom Bacillati; phylum Actinomycetota; class Actinomycetes; order Micrococcales; family Micrococcaceae; genus Pseudarthrobacter; species Pseudarthrobacter siccitolerans. The sequence continues at coordinate 3,718,312 of NZ_JAUSXB010000001.1, forward strand.
GACCCAGCCGGCAACGGTGAGGCCGGACGCGAGGGCCACTTGGCCGGCGTCGGGCGCTTCCGATGCCAGCACGCCGTCGATGGCTGCGTTGGCCCAGAGCCGGACCACCACAAAGAGCAGCGGAAGGGCCCACAGCGCCCAACGCAATGTTTTCCTGGCAACGTTGGTGCCGATCAGCAGCAGCCAGGTGAACCCGAAGATCAGGGGGAACAGAGTGCCGGCCGTTTTGTGGACATAGTTGAGCTGGCCGCGGGCGTCGTCGTTCATGACCGCATGCAGCTGGCCGATGTAGGCCGGATCGAATCCGCCGATGAGCGAGTCCGGCATGGGCAGGCCCTGGGAGAGCTGCCTCAGCTGGTCCAGCGTGAGCAGGTGCAGGTACCAGAACAGGAAGATGCAGGCCACCACACCGGCGATCAGGATCAGGCTGCCGTTGTTCTCTGCCTTCTGCGGGGTGCGGGCGGTGGTGGGGTTGACCACGGGCGGAAGATGGTGCTGGGGTACAGCCGCCTTGGAGCCGTGCTTCTTGATCCGCTGCGCAGGGGTTTTGGCCATGGCACCATTATCCCGCCCCATAAACTGAAGCCATGACCATTGGCCGGCACAGCGCCGTTGAACTTGACCCCTCCCTGGACGATTACGAACTGGCAGCGGCCCTGGTCCGCGAAGCCGGGCAGCTGGCAGCGTTGATGCGGATGGCGGGCCTGCAGTCCGAACAGAAGACGTCGGTTTCCGATGTGGTGACAGCTGCCGACCATGCCGCCGAGGCCTACGTGCTGGAGCAACTGCGGCGCTGCCGGCCGGACGACGGCATCCTGGGGGAGGAGGGGGCGTCGGTCCCGGGGACCAGCGGCCGGACCTGGGTCATTGATCCGGTGGACGGCACCTATAACTTCCTGCACGGCTCCACCTATTGGTGCTCCGCGATTGCCCTGAAGGACGCCTCCGACGTTGTGCTCGGAGCCATCTTCCAGCCGGACGAGGACAAGCTCTGGGCCGGCGGCAGGGCACGTCCGGCAACCTTGAATGGTGAACCCCTCACGGTTTTCCACGACGACAGGGGAGCACGCAACAGCACAGCCGTTGCGGAGCTGGGTGCCGCCACCTACATCCACCCGAGCTGGCTGATGGATCCCCTGTGCGCAATGCCGTGGCACGCGGCCGCCACGTCGGCCGCCGCGCTGCGCATGCTGGGCTCGGGTTCCTGCGACCTGGGCCGGGTGGCGGACGGTCAGCTGGGCTGCTGGTTCCAGCACAGCTGCCCCGAGTGGGACTGGCTGCCGGGCAAGGCGATCGTCCGGGCTGCCGGCGGTGCCGTGGACACCGTCCGTGTGAACGGCCTGGAGTGGTTCATGGCCGGCGGAACGATGGCGGTACGCGAGCTGCGCGCTGCCCTCGAATCCGGGTCGGTGGCATAAGAGCCCACAGCCTATGTGGATAACGCCCCGTCATCCACAGGCTGGAGCTGGCTGTCAGTCCCACCGCCTAGACTTGTAGGCACCATGGATATGTTGTTTGACCCGTACTCTGACGGACCCTTCAAAGCCGCTCCCACCGCCGCTGCCCGCACCAAGTCGCCTTCCGAGGGCGCAGCTGCGGCTCCGGGGACGGGCGGCGCCGGCGTGGACCGGGCACCGGAGGGGCAGGCCCATCGAGGCCACCGGATGGACCCGGCCAAGCTCCTGGAGGGGCTCAACCCCCAGCAGGAGGAGGCCGTCAAGCACGCAGGTTCGGCGCTGCTCATCGTGGCCGGTGCGGGTTCGGGAAAGACCCGCGTGCTCAGCAACCGGATCGCCTACCTGATCGCTACCGGGCGGGCCCACCACGGCGAAATCCTGGCCATCACCTTCACGAACAAAGCCGCCGCGGAGATGCGCGAACGCATAGAAAAGCTTGTGGGCGGACGAGCCAAGATCATGTGGATCTCCACCTTCCACTCGTCCTGCGTCCGCATCCTGCGGCAGGAGGCGGCCAACGTGGGCCTGAAATCGAACTTCTCCATCTACGACTCCGCTGACTCCCTGCGGCTGGTCACCCAGGTCTCCAAGGCCCTGGACCTGGATCCCAAGAAGTTTGCGCCCAAAGCAATCCAGCACAAGATCTCAGCGTTGAAGAACGAGCTCATTGATGCCGATTCGTACGCCTCTGCAGCAAACTACAACGATCCCTTCGAGCAGGCTGTAGCTGATGTCTTCAAGGGCTACACCCAGCGCCTACGGCAGGCGAACGCCATGGACTTTGACGACCTCATCGCGGAAACCGTCTACATGTTCCGGGCCTTCCCTGCCCTCGCGGAATCCTACCGCCGGCGGTTCAGGCACGTGCTGGTGGACGAATACCAGGACACCAACCATGCCCAATACTCCTTGGTGCGCGAGATCGTGGGGGAAGGCCCGGGAGCATCCGAGCTAACGGTCGTGGGCGACTCGGACCAGTCCATCTACGCCTTCCGCGGAGCTGATATCCGCAACATCGTTGAGTTCGAGAAGGATTACCCCGAGGCGCGGACCATCAAGCTGGAGCAGAACTACCGGTCCACGCAGAACATCCTCAGCGCGGCCAACTCGGTGATCTCCCGGAACCCCAACCGCCCGGAAAAGCGGTTGTGGACCGCAGAGGGCGAAGGCCACAAGATCATCGGCTACGTGGGCGAGAACGAGCACGACGAAGCCCAGTTCATCGCCAAGGAAATTGACCGGCTCCAGGACGAGGACAACCTCCGCCCCGGGGACGTCGCCATCTTCTACCGGACCAACGCCCAGTCGCGCTCCATCGAAGACGTGCTGGTCCGGGTCGGCCTGCCCTACAAAGTGGTGGGCGGTACGCGCTTCTACGAGCGCAAGGAGATCAAGGACGCCCTCGCCTACCTGCGCGTCCTGGTTAACCCGGACGACGACGTCAACCTGCGCCGGGTGCTCAACGAACCAAAGCGCGGCATCGGTGACCGCGCCGAAGGCGCCGTGGCCGCCCTGGCGCAGCGCGAACGTACGTCGTTCATGGCGGCCGCCCGCCGCGCCGAACAGGCCCCGGGCATGGCAACCCGCTCCGTGAACGCCGTACTCGGGTTCGTGAAACTCTTGGATGACCTGGCGGAAGTGGCCAGCGGTTCTGGCGCGGCGGCAGCACTTGAAGCCGTCCTGGAGCAGACCGGCTACCTGGCCGCGCTGCGCGCCAGCACTGATCCGCAGGACGAGTCCAGGGTGGAAAACCTGGCGGAACTCGTCGCCGTCGTGCGCGAATACGAACAGGAGAACCCGGAAGGGTCACTGGCTGCCTTCCTGGAGCAGGTATCCCTGGTGGCTGATGCCGACCAAATTCCCGATGCTCCGGGAGCGGACATCGACGCCGCCGTCGCCGAGGCAAAACGGCTCGGCGTGGTCACGCTCATGACGCTGCACACTGCCAAGGGGCTCGAATTCCCGGTGGTGTTCCTGACCGGGATGGAACACGGGCTGTTCCCACACCAGCGTTCCGCTACGGATCCGAAGGAACTCGCGGAAGAACGCCGGCTTGCCTACGTAGGGCTCACACGCGCCCGGAAGCGCCTCTATGTCACCCGTTCCGAGGTCCGCAGCATGTGGGGGCAGAGCCAGTACAACCCTGCCAGCCAGTTCCTGGAGGAGATTCCGGCCGAGCTCCTGGAATGGAAGCGCGAAGGAACCAGCAGGCAGTCCAACTGGGGCGGCGGCTCCATCAGTTCGGGCCGCTACAGCGGATCCTTCTGGGGCGCCGGGACCTCCCGCGGTGCTGCCGCCGACCCTTCAGCCGGCTTCAACGCTGATGTCCCCGCTGTCATTGCCCGCAACCGGGTGCAGCCGCAGAAGGAGATCGTCGCCGTCAGCGTGGGGGACAAGGTCAACCACACGAGTTTCGGCAATGGAACCGTCCTGGCACTCGAAGGAGCCGGGGACAAGACGGTGGCAAAGGTGAAGTTCGACGTCGGCGAAAAACGGCTGCTGCTGCGGTATGCGCCCCTTACCAAGCTCGACGCCTAAGAGCAGCTGACCCGGACAGGCCCAGCCCCTTGTCCGCCCCGGCAGGTGGGTCTACAGTTCAGGAACGCGCAGGCAGCCCGGCAAGGTGGGGCCCAGGCGGATCCAGTACGGCAGATTCGGGGCACTACCGTGAAAATTCTGTTCGCCAGCCAGGCAATCGACGGCCACTTCAACCCCATGACCGGGGTGGCCATGGAGCTCAAGGAACGCGGCCATGATGTCCGCTGGTACACGGGTCCGGTCCTTGCGGACAAGCTCAACGGGCTCGGGATTCCGTTGTTCCCTTTCCAGCGGGCCATTGAGCACCGCGCCGACAACCTCACGGAGCTGTATCCGGAACGCGCCAGGCTCAAGGGGCCCAGGGCCATGGGCTTCGACGGCGAAAAAATCTTCGCCAGCAACATCAGCAACTTTTTTGAGGACATCCGGGATCTCGACCGCGACTTTTCCTTCGACGTCCTGGTGGCAGACGCCAGCATGTTCATCCACCGGCTTGTCACACACCTGATGGCAAAACCGGTGGTGAATTTTGTCGCCGTTCCCAATATGGAAAGCGATCCGCTGGTGCCTCCGCTGTTTTTCGGCTTCCGCCCGGCGCGCAACCCCGCGGAAAAAGCCCTGCAGGCCGCGGCCGGCCTTCTTTCGGACAAGGTCATCCTCCGCCCCGCCAGCCAGAGCTACCGGCGGCAGCACACCTTCTATGGGCAGGAGGTGCCCAAAGGGGGCCGGCTCACCGACGAGCCCTACAGGTGCTCGGAGGCCATCATCCAGACCGGCACGGAATCGCTGGACTTTCCGCGGCGGAAGGACAACCCCAAAGTCCACTACGTCGGGGCGCTCCTGCCCTACCGGCTCCCCGGAGCAGCCGCCCCGGACATTGCCCCGGAGGGTTTCGCCAGGACAGTTGTGGTCACCCAGGGCACCGTAGACAACCTGGACCAGAACAAACTCATCATTCCCGCCGTGGAGGCCCTGAAAGGCACGGACACCCTGGTCATGGTGGCCACCGCTGGCCATGGAACGGCGGAACTCCGGGCCCGCTATCCACAGCGGAACATCCATGTCCACGACTACATCGACTTCGCGGCCGTGTTCGAATTCACCGACGTCTTCGTGACCAACGGCGGATTCGGCGGCGTGCAGCTGGCCCTTTCCAAGGGTGTGCCCCTCGTGGTGTCCGGCATCAACGAAGGCAAGAGCGACGTCAATGCCAGGGTGGAGTATGCCGGTGTGGGCATCAACCTGCGGACAGACGCCCCCTCGGCGGAAAACATCAGCAAGGCCGTGAACAGCATCCTGGACCCCGTGTGGAAGGAACGGGCGCAGCAGATGGCCCAAGACTTCGGCTCCCACAACCCTGCAGAGGCCGCGGCCAAGGTGGTGGAAGGGGTATTCAGCAACAGGTAGGGCGCCGCCATGAAGCATAATGGGGCCCATGCGACGGACTGTTCTGGGGATCTTCGCCGCCCTGATCCTGGCGGCGGCCACGGCATGTACCATCACCACCAAGGACCCCGGCTACGTCCCGCCGGCGCCGCTGCCGCCTATGGAACAGCTGGAACAGGCCGCTGTGGTGGGCGCCAAAAACTTTGCCAACGGTGATGGTGTCATCTCCTTCATCACCGAAGACCGCACCGTTGCCTGTTCCCTGACGGCGGCCAGGGGGGAGCACGTGAACCTGCCCTACGAGCAGAACAACTTTGCTGATACCGCCAACAACAAACTGGCAACTGTCCCCGTGGCCCACTGTGAGCTGGCCAAGTACCCGCAGCCAAAAAGCGAAGATGCCAAGGACGACTGCGCCGGAACCAACCTCGGCTACCTGGGCGGCGTTGCCCTGCTCACCCCGGACAGCGCCCGGTACGGGGAATGCCGGTCCGGCGTCACACAAATGGAAGCAACGTACGGTCCCAAGGGAAGCAAAGCCGGTGCCCTGGCCCAACTGCAGGTACTCGGGGACGGGCAGAACCTCGAAGGGAACGGGTTGCGCTGTTCGGCCTACAACGGCGGGGTGGCATGCGGAAACGTCTCCGCCGGCGTCGGATTCTTTGTTTCCCCGGAGCATTACGAGCTAATTTCCAGGCCGGCTGAAACTGCCTCGCCGGTACCGGGCAACCCCTCAAAAACCCCGTAATTCCGCGGTTTTTCTACGCTCCATAGAATAGTGTCGTTACTCACATAAGCGGTAGTCTGGAACGGGCCGGTCCCTCCAAAGGACTAGAGTTCCCAGTGGAGCATCACGCCGCGTGGCTCGTTTCCAACAGGCCGCCGGTGCATGCAATTCCGCAGCCCGGTCATCGTCTTCGATGGTGTCCGACTGTACAGAAACTACTTCGACGTAGAAGGACACTAAACCGTGGACCTGTTTGAATACCAGGCGCGCGATATGTTCGAGGCGCACGGTGTACCCGTGCTTGCCGGCATCGTGGCGCACACCCCAGAAGAAGCAAAGGCAGCTGCCGAGAAGATCGGCGGCGTAACTGTCGTCAAAGCACAGGTCAAGGCTGGCGGCCGTGGCAAGGCCGGCGGCGTCAAGGTCGCAAAGTCCGCCGACGAGGCACTCGAGTACGCCACCAACATCCTGGGCATGGACATCAAGGGCCACACCGTCAACAAGGTGATGATCGCCCAGGGTGCGGATATCGCCGAGGAATACTACTTCTCCGTCCTGCTGGACCGGGCCAACCGCAACTACCTGGCCATGTGCTCGGTTGAAGGCGGCATGGAAATCGAACAGCTCGCCGTCGAACGCCCCGAGGCGCTGGCCAAGGTTGCCATCGACCCCGCCGTCGGCATCGACCAGGCAAAGGCCGACGAAATCGTCGCAGCTGCAGGCTTCGCTGAGGAACTCCGCGGCAAGGTCGCCGACGTGATCCTCAAGCTGTGGGACGTCTTCAAGAAGGAAGACGCCACCCTCGTTGAGGTCAACCCCCTCGTCAAGACCGGCGCCGGCGAAATCGTTGCGCTGGACGGCAAGGTCTCCCTGGACGAAAATGCGGACTTCCGCCACGCGAAGCACGCGCTCCTTGAGGACAAGGACGCAGCTGACCCGCTTGAGGCCAAGGCAAAGGCGCAGGACCTCAACTACGTCAAGCTGGACGGCGAAGTGGGCATCATCGGCAACGGTGCAGGCCTGGTCATGTCCACCCTCGACGTCGTTGCCTACGCCGGCGAGAACCACGGCAACGTCAAGCCCGCCAACTTCCTGGACATCGGCGGTGGAGCATCCGCAGAGGTCATGGCAGCCGGCCTGGACGTCATCCTCGGCGATGAGCAGGTCAAGTCCGTGTTCGTCAACGTTTTCGGTGGCATCACCGCCTGTGACGCCGTTGCCAAGGGCATCGTCGGCGCGCTGGCTGAACTCGGCCACACTGCAAACAAGCCGCTGGTAGTCCGCCTCGACGGCAACAACGTCGAAGAAGGCCGCCGCATCCTGAACGAGGCCAACCACCCGCTGGTTACCCTGGCCGCCACCATGGACGAGGGCGCCGACAAGGCCGCCGAGCTCGCCAACGCAGCGAAGTAAAGGGACGCGACAATGTCTATCTACCTCAACAAAGACTCCAAGGTCATCGTCCAGGGCATCACCGGCGGCGAAGGCACCAAGCACACCGCCCTGATGCTGAAGGCCGGCACCAACATCGTGGGCGGCGTCAACGCCCGCAAGGCCGGCACCACCGTCCTGCACGGTGACAACGAAATCAATGTCTACGGCACCGTCAAGGAAGCCATCGCGGAAACCGGCGCTGACGTCTCCATCGTCTTCGTCCCGCCGGCATTCACCAAGAACGCTGTTGTTGAAGCCATCGAGGCAGGCATCGGCCTCGTCGTCGTCATCACCGAAGGCGTACCGGTCCAGGACTCCGCCGAGTTCTGGGCACTGGCCCAGTCCAAGCTCGACGCCGACGGCAACCGGGTCACCCGCATCATCGGCCCGAACTGCCCCGGCATCATCACCCCAGGCGAAGCACTGGTGGGCATTACCCCGGCCAACATCACGGGCAAGGGCCCCATCGGACTGGTCTCCAAGTCCGGCACCCTGACCTACCAGATGATGTACGAACTGCGCGACCTGGGCTTCTCCACCGCCATCGGCATCGGCGGCGACCCCGTCATCGGCACCACGCACATCGACGCCCTGGCCGCGTTCGAGGCTGACCCCGAGACCAAGGCGATCGTGATGATCGGCGAAATCGGTGGCGACGCCGAAGAGCGCGCAGCCGATTTCATCAAGGCCAACGTCACCAAGCCGGTTGTCGGCTACGTGGCCGGTTTCACGGCGCCCGAAGGCAAGACCATGGGCCACGCCGGCGCCATCGTCTCCGGTTCCGCCGGAACCGCCCAGGCCAAGAAGGAAGCCCTCGAAGCTGCAGGTGTCAAGGTCGGCAAGACGCCGTCCGAGACCGCCAAGCTGCTGCGCGAAGTTTTCGCAGCACTCTAGAGGTTCTGTACGAACAACGCGGGGTTGCTTCCCGCCCATTCCGCACGATCGGATGGGCAGGGAGTGACCCCGCGTTGCTTGTTTAAGCAGGACGACGACGGCAGGTCACCTTTCCGGGAAAGGTGACCTGCCGTCGTCGTACTTCTTTCCTAGACCTTGGCGCCGCTGAGCAGCTCGTCCAGGCGCTCGTAGCCTTCGCTCATGCCGCCCTCCATTCCGGACTGCGCCATCCCGTCGCGCGCCTCCTGGCTGGGGTAGACGGAGTGGCCGCGCAGCCGGGTCCGGCCGTTGCCGAGGTCCTCGAACGTCATGAACTCCAGGCTGACCACATCCGGGTAGCCGCCGAACTCGAAGGTCTGGATGGCGAATTCGTTTTCGCGGACTGTGTGGAAGATGCCCTTGAATTCATAGGGGACCCCTTCCGGCCCGGTGTGCAGGTAGCTGTAACTGCCGCCGGTGCGGAAATCGTAATGGTCGATATCCATCTTGTAGCCCCGCGGGCCCAGCCACTGGACGATCAGGTCCGGTTCCTTGTGCGCACGGAACACGTCCGCGACGGGAAAATCGAACTCGCGCTCATAATCGATGAAGGGGACGCCTTCAGGAACGCTGAGTTTCAGGGAATTGCTCATGATGACTCCTTGGAGGTTAGTCGCCGCTGGCCGCAGCGTTTGATCTGAGTACGGCGTCGAGGCTCCGGAACTGCCCTTCCCGGACCAGCCTGTACTGGTCGATCCAGGCGGTGAGCGCCTCAAGCCGTGCCGGGTTCAGGTGTACGGGCCGGCGCTGTGCATCCCTGGTCCGGGTGACCAGTTCAGCCTGCTCGAGCACCTGGATATGTTTCGAGACGGCCTGCTTGGAAATCTCGAAGGGTTCTGCCAATTCATTAACAGTGGCCGGGCCCCGGCTGAGCCGGGCGATGATGCTCCGCCGCACGGGGTCGGCCAGGGCCATAAAAGCCGAGTCCAGTGCCGCGTCGTTGTCGGAATTCATAACGAGCCCTTCACTTATTCAATCGTTCGCTTTTCAACCTGTAGTTTTATCAACCTTTGGGTTGATTAATGGTACGGCCGATAGTTGACCCTTTCAAGAGGAAGGGCTTGTTTCGTGCCAAGTCGCTTTGTTAGTATGTCAGCACAAATTGCTTCCGAAGGAGAAGGCCCTTGCCTCTTGTCCGTATTGACGTCAATGAAGGCCGCAGCGCCGATGAACTGCAGCAGCTTAGCCGTGGCATTCACGATGCCATCCTCGCCGAATATGGCATCCCGGAGCGCGACTACTTCCATATCCTCACTGAGCACCCGCAGGGGCAGATCTTCGCCCAGGATGCAGGGCTGGGATTCGAGCGGACCGGCGGAGTGGTGATGATCCAGGTCTTCACTCAGGGGGGCCGCTCCCAGGAGGCCAAGCAGCGACTTTTCGCGGCAGTTGCCGAAAAGCTTTCCGAGGCAGGGGTTGCCGGCGAGGACGTATTCATCGGCTACGTGGAAAACACGGCAGGCGACTGGTCGTTCGGCTTTGGCCGCGCCCAGTATGTGACGGGAGAACTGGCGGTCCCCAAGAAGTAATCTGGGCCCGAGCCGCAGGAGTAATCCATGCAGTGAAGCCATGTTGTAAGTATGTCATTACAAACCTTTGACAGGACATTCGATCTAGGGCAAAGTAGTGCCTGTGGCCCACACCACGGCCTGCCAGTTCCGGAGCTCCTGCAGATTCAGAGGTTCAGAGTTCCACACCAGAAAGGTCCACGATCACCGTGACCCACGAGCTTCTTACGATCGGGCGCATCAGCGTTGATATCTACCCGAACGACATCGGGGTTGGCTTGGAGGATGTTAATTCCTTCGGCAAATACCTTGGTGGTTCCCCCTCCAACGTAGCCGTTGCCGCGGCCCGGCATGGCCGCCGGACCGGCGTGATCACCCGCACCGGGGATGATGCCTTCGGTAAGTACCTCCACCGTGAGCTGAGCAAGTTCAACGTCGATGACAGCTTCGTGACCCCGGTCAGCGAGTGGCCGACGGCGGTCACGTTCTGCGCGATCAAGCCGCCGGAGGACTTCCCGCTCTACTTCTACGGCCGTTTTCCCACCGCCCCGGACCTGCAGATTAAGGCCGGCGAGCTGGACCTGGACGCCATCCGCAATGCGGGGATCTTCTGGTCCACAGTGACGGGCCTGTGCCAGGAACCCAGCCGAAGCGCACACATCGCCGCTCATGAGGCACGTCCCCGGACCGGCCTGGCCGAGGGACAGTTCACCATCCTGGACCTGGACTACCGGCCAATGTTCTGGGCCTCGGAAGAGGAGGCCCGCGCCGAGGTCGCCAAGATTCTGCCCCACGTCACGGTCGCGATTGGCAATGACAAGGAATGCGCCGTGGCCGTCGGGGAGGGGAGTCCCGATGAGCAGGCTGACCGGCTGCTGGCCGCCGGTGTCGAGATCGCCGTCGTCAAGCTCGGTCCCGAAGGCGTAATGGCCAAGACCCGCACGGAGCGTGTCGTCTCGGCCCCTGTGCCGGTGGAAACCCTCAACGGCCTGGGTGCCGGAGATTCCTTCGGCGGGGCCTTCTGCCACGGACTGCTCTCAGGCTGGCCGCTGGCCCAGGTCCTGGACTACGCCAACGCCGCCGGCGCCATCGTTGCGTCCCGCCTGTCCTGTGCCGATGCCATGCCGACGCCGGAGGAGGTCACCTCGCTGCTGGCCGAACGCGGGCGCCCTGTACCCGGCACCGTTTCCGGCGCCGACCCGCAGCTTGCCACCGAAGGAGCAGCACTGTGACCCTCACGCCTCTTACCTCCAGCAACGCTGTGGACGACGATCCCCGCCGCTACGAGCACCTGAGCACTATCCGGCTCGAAGATCCCGAAGCTGTGGCCCGCGCAGCCAAAGCCCGGCGCCGCCACCCCGGCGTGAAAGCGGGAAAGCAGAACTTCATCGTCGCGGCCGATCACCCGGCGCGCGGCGCCCTGGCTGTCGGCTCGGATCCGGTAGCCATGGCTGATCGCCGCCAGCTGTTGGACCGTTTGCAGATCGCGTTGGCCAATCCGGCCGTTGACGGTGTCCTGGCCTCGCCGGACATCATGGATGACCTGCTGCTGCTGGGCGCCCTGGACGGCAAGCTGGTGTTCGGTTCGATGAACCGCGGCGGCCTGTCCGGCCTGGTCAACGAGTTCGATGACCGCTTCACCGGCCACACGGCCGCGGCGCTGGAAGCCCTCGGTGCGGACGGTGGCAAGATGCTGACCCGCATCTGCCTGGGCGACCCCGACACCGTTGCCACGCTGGAGGCCACGGCGAAGGCCATTGATTCGCTGGCCGAGCGTAAGCTGATCGCGATGGTGGAACCGTTCCTGTCCCTCCGCGAGAACGGCCGGGTCCGGAACGACCTGTCCACCAACGCGGTGATCAAGTCCGTTGCGATCGCCGAAGGACTGGGCTCCACCAGCGCCTACACATGGATGAAGCTCCCTGTCGTGGCGGACATGGAACGCGTCATGGCCGCGACCACCATGCCCACGGTCCTGCTGGGCGGGGACCCGGACGGGTCCCAGGATGAAGTCTTCGCCACCTGGAAAGCCGCCCTCGCCTTGCCTGGTGTTCAAGGCCTCACCGTGGGCCGGACGCTTTTGTACCCAGCTGACGGGGATGTGGCAGGCGCCGTCGCCATGGCCGCTTCCCTTCTCAACCACACCGCAGAAGTATCGGAGTAGCCTCCCATGGGAACCACAACAGGAACGCGCAGAATGACGGTGGCCCAGGCCGTCGTCGAGTACCTCTCCCGCCAGTACACCGTTGATTCGATCGGTGGTGTCCAGTACCGTGAGCGGCTGATCCCGGGCACGTTCGGGATTTTCGGGCACGGGAATGTGGCCGGGGTGGGCCAGGCCCTGAAGCAGTACCAGCAGCTGGACCCGGCCATCATGCCGTACTACCAGGGCCGGAACGAACAGGCCCAGGTCCATCAGGCCGTGGGGTACGCCCGGCACACCCGGCGCCGCCAAACCTTCGCCATCAGCACCTCGATCGGCCCCGGCTCCTCCAACCTGCTGACCGGCGCGGCGCTGGCCACCACGAACCGCCTGCCGGTGCTGCTGCTGCCCAGTGACACGTTCGCCACCCGCGCCGCGGACCCGGTCCTGCAGCAGCTGGAACAGCCCTACGCCTACGACCTCACTGTCAATGACGCGTTCCGGCCGCTGTCCAAGTTCTTCGACCGGGTCACCCGGCCAGAGCAGCTGTTTTCCGCGTTCCACCACGGCCTGCGCGTCCTGACCGACCCGGCCGAGACCGGCGCCGTAACCATCTCGCTGCCGCAGGACGTCCAGGCCGAGGCCTTCGACGTTCCTGAGGAGTTCCTGGCTGAGCGTGAGTGGCGGATCCGCCGTCCGGACGCGGACGACGACGACATCGCCCGGGCTGCCGACGCCATCCGGGCCGCCAAGCGGCCGCTGATCATCGCCGGCGGCGGCGTGCTCTACGCCTACGCCAACGCCGAACTCGCCAAATTCGCGGAGCTGACCGGGATCCCGGTGGGCAACACCCAGGCGGGCGTCGGCGTCCTGCCGTGGGACCACCAGTTCTCCCTTGGAGCCATTGGCTCGACCGGCACGACGGCGGCGAACGCCATTGCGGCGGAGGCGGACCTGATCATCGGTATCGGCACCCGCTACGAGGACTTCACCACCGCGTCCCGCACGGCGTTCCAGAATCCGGACGTGCGCTTCATCAACATCAACGTCGCCCCGATCGACGCGTACAAGCACGGCACAGCCCTGCCCATCGTCGCCGATGCCCGCAAGGCACTGGTGAAGCTCAACCAGGCGCTGGGCGGCTACCGCGTCGGTGCGGACCTCGAGCAGAAGATCGCGGCTGAGAAAAAGCGCTGGGACGCCACTGTCGACGAGGCGTTCGACACCCGCTTCACGCCGCTGCCGGCGCAGAACGAGATCATCGGCGCCGCGTCCCGGGCCATGGAAGCCCGCGACGTGGTGATCTGCGCCGCAGGGTCCCTGCCTGGTGACCTGCACAAGATGTGGCGCGTCCGCGACCCGTTCGGCTACCACGTGGAATACGCGTACTCCTGCATGGGCTACGAAATCCCCGGCGGCCTGGGCGTCAAGCGCGCCGCCCTGGCCGAAGCCGCAAGCGGACAGACGGAGGCAAGGGACGTCGTCGTGATGGTGGGGGACGGTTCCTACCTGATGATGCATACCGAACTGGTCACCGCCGTCGCCGAACGCATCAAGTTGATCGTGGTCCTGATCCAGAACCACGGCTACGCCTCCATCGGTTCGCTCTCCGAATCCCTGGGGTCGCAGCGGTTCGGCACCCAGTACCGGGCGTTGAACGAGGAACAGCACAGCTTCGACGAGGGCGACACCCTGCCCGTGGACCTGGCGCTGAACGCCGAGTCCCTGGGCGTGAAGGTCATTCGGATCGAGCCGGGGGAGAAGGTCATCGCCGAACTCGAGCAGGCCATCCGTGACGCCAAGGCCGCACCGGAGCGCGGTGGGCCGATCCTGATCCACGTCGAATCCGACCCGCTCCTGGACGCCCCCTCCTCGGAGTCATGGTGGGACGTTCCCGTCTCCCAGGTCTCCGGGCTGGACTCCACGAAGCAGGCCTTCCAGACCTACACCGGCCACAAGAACCGCCAGCGCAAACTGCTCGGCTGACAGCACTCCACCCCCCACTCTCTTTTCACTACTCAAGGAAGAGTCCCCATGACTGCCACCACCACTGACACCACTGTCATCAACCACTTCATCAACGGCGCCGAAACCGCCGGCGAAGGTGACCGCACCACGTCCGTCTATAACCCGGCTACCGGTAAGGTCTCGGCAGAACTGCGCTTAGCGAACCGCGCGGACCTTGACGCCACTGTCGCCGCCGCCCGCAAGGCCGCCGATACCTGGGGCGACATCTCCCTGGCCAAGCGCACCGCCGTGCTCTTCAAATTCCGCGAACTCGTCGCCGCCCACGTGGACGACCTCGCCGCCCTGATCACCGCAGAGCACGGCAAGGTCCTTTCCGACGCCAAGGGTGAGATCGGCCGCGGCCTGGAGGTTATCGAGTACGCCTGCGGCATCCCCACCCTGGTCAAGGGCGACTACTCGGACCAGGTTTCCACCGGCATCGATGTTTTCTCCTTCCGCGAACCGCTCGGCGTCGTTGCCGGCATCACCCCGTTCAACTTCCCCGTGATGGTCCCTTTGTGGATGGCGCCGATGGCCATCGCCACCGGCAACGCCTTCATCCTCAAGCCCTCCGAGCGGGACCCGTCGGCGTCCATGCTGCTGGCGAAGCTGTGGAAGCAGGCCGGCCTGCCGGACGGCGTGTTCCAGGTCCTGCACGGCGATAAGGAGACCGTGGACGGCCTGCTGACCCACCCGGACGTGGACGGCATCTCCTTCGTCGGCTCCACCCCGATCGCCCAGTACGTCCACGAGACCGCCACCAGGCACGGCAAGCGCGTCCAGGCCCTGGGCGGGGCGAAGAACCACGCCATCATCATGCCCGACGCCGACCTGGACAACGCCGCCGACCACCTCGCCGCCGCCGCCTTCGGCTCCGCCGGGGAGCGCTGCATGGCCATCTCCGTTGCCGTCGCCGTCGGCGGCGCCGCCGACCTCATCGTCAAAAAGGTCGAAGAGCGCGCCCTGGCCGTGAAGGTCAACAACGGGACCGCGCCCGACGCCGAAATGGGGCCGGTTATCACCCCGGCGTCGAAGGAACGTATCGTCAGGATCGTCACGGAAGCCGAAGTCGCCGGCGCGGCCATGGTGGTGGACGGCCGCGACCTCGTGGTCCCCGGCCACGAAGACGGCTTCTGGGTAGGCCCCACCGTCATCGACCACGTCAAGACGGAAATGACCGCCTACACCGAGGAAATCTTCGGACCCGTCCTCGTCGTGGTCCGCGTCGACACCCTCGAAGACGGGATTGCCCTAATCAACGCCAACCCCTACGGCAACGGCACCGCCATCTTCACCTCCTCCGGCGCCGCAGCCCGCAAGTTCCAGCGCTCCGTCACCGTGGGCATGATTGGTGTGAACGTGCCGCTCCCGGTCCCGGTGGCCTACCACTCCTTCGGCGGCTGGAAAGCTTCCCTCTTCGGCGACAAGCACATCTACGGCCCCGAAGGCGTCTCCTTCTACACCCGCGGCAAAGTCATCACCTCCCGCTGGCCCGAAACCCACCACGCCTCCGGCGCCTCCTACAACTTCCCGTCCAACTAACCGGGTCCAGAAGAAAGACAATGCAGTCATGACTGAGAACAAGCTGATTATCGGCACGGCACCGGATTCCTGGGGCGTCTGGTTCGCGGACGATCCGAAGCAGACCCCGTGGGAACGTTTCCTCGACGAAGTGGCCGAGTCCGGCTACAAGTGGATTGAACTTGGCCCCTATGGCTACCTGCCCAACGATCCCGCCCGGCTTGCCGATGAACTGAAGCAACGCGACCTCAAGGTCACCGCCGGCACTGTGTTCACAGCTTTCCACCGCGGCTTGGACCAGTGGGAGACCGCCTGGGAACCGGCCCGCAGGGTTGCCGAACTCACCGCGGCCATGGGCGGCGAGCACATCGTGGTCATCCCGGCGATGTGGAGGGACGACGTCACCGGCGAAGCAGTGGAAAGCGGCACACTGAGCGACAAGGCCTGGAGCGACCTGTTCGCCGGGCACAACCGCCTGGGCAAAACCCTGCTGGAGGACTTCGGCCTGAAGCAGCAGTTCCACTCTCATGCCGACTCCCACGTGGGCGCACAGGAGGACATCGAAACATTGCTGGGCGCCAGCGACCCGCAGTACCTGAACCTCTGCCTGGACACCGGCCACGCGGAATACTGCGGTGCCTCCAGCCTCGAACTCATCAAGAACTACCCCGACCGGATCGGCTACCTGCACCTGAAGCAGATCAACCCGGAGATCCTCAAGAAGGTCAACGAGGAAAACATGACGTGGGCCGCCGCCAACCTCGCCGGCGTCATGACCGAGCCGCCGAACGGCCTGCCGGACCTGCGCGCCGTCATTGAAGCCGTTGAGGCCCTGAACCGCCCCATCTTCGGGATCGTGGAGCAGGACATGTACCCGGTGGCCTTCGATGTGCCCATGCCCATCGCCAAGCGCACCCGCAACTACCTGCTGTCCTGCGGCTCCCGCACTGCCGTCAGTTGACGGACGAGCACAGACAGACAACCACCGCTCTCATCCAGACACCGAAGGACAGAACAATGACTGAAACCCTCCGCGTCGCCGTCATCGGCGCAGGCCGCATGGGCACCGACCACATCCAGCGCCTCAGCAAGCGTATCCACGGAGCCGAAGTTGCCGCCGTCGTGGACGTCGACCTGGCCCGTGCCCAGGCCGCCATCGAAGGAATCCCCGGCGCCGTGGCCCTTGCCGATGCCGAGGAAGCCCTCAACAACGGCGACGTCAACGCCGTCCTCATCGCCACGCCTGGCTTCCTGCACGAGGACATCCTGCTCAAGGCGATCGCCAAGGACATCCCGATCCTTTGCGAAAAGCCCCTCACCCCCGACGCCGAATCCTCCTGGAAGGTCGTCGAAGCCGAGGTGGCGCTGGGCCACAAGCGGATCCAGGTGGGCTTCATGCGCCGCTTCGATGCCGAATACGCCGCGCTTGGCTCGGTCATCCGGAACAACGAACTTGGCGAACTGCTGATGCTGCACCACCAGCACCGTAACCCCAGCACACCCGAGGGCTTCACCAACGAGATGCTGATCAATGACTCCGTGGTGCACGAATTCGACGCCATCCGGTTCTTCACGGGCGAGGAAATCACCAGCATCCAGGTCCGCCTGGGCAAGGCCACCAAAAACGCCCCGAACGGACAGCACGATCCCCAGCACGTCCTGCTGGAGACCGAATCCGGTGTACTGGCCGACGTCGAAATCTACGTCAACGCCAAGTATGGCTACGAGGTTGGAACCCAGGCGTCGTTCGAAGAAGGTGTTGTCAGCATTGGGGGCGACAAAGGCCCTTACACCCGCAGCGCCGGCCGCTGGGGCGGGAACGTCACTCCGGGATTCGAGGAGCGCTTCGGTGCGGCGTACGACGTCGAAATCCAGTCCTGGGTGGACGCGGCGCTTAGTGGCGAAATCGGCGGCCCCACCGCTTGGGACGGTTACGCCACCGCTGCCTGCTGCGAAGCCGGCGTTGAGGCGCAGAAGAACGGCGAAAAGGTGGCCGTGAAGCTGGCCGCCAAGCCGGACCTCTACAAGTAGGACCTTAGGAAGGGGACGGGTTTTCCGTCCCCTTCCCCGGCTCCGTCCATAACTGATCCACAATGGAGTGTTTTTCGTGAAAATCGCCCTTGACCCCACCCCGTTCCACCACTCGCACAGCCTGCTGGAGTTCCCCAGGGTGGCGGCGGACCTCGGCTACAAGTACATGCAGATGACCCCGCACGCGGACTTTATCCCCTTCTACAACCACCCCAAAGCGGACGACGAACTGGTGGGCCAGCTCAGCAAGGCCTGCAAGGACGCCGGCATTGAAATCGCGTCCGTGCTTCCGGTGCTCCGCTGGTCTGGTCCGGACGAGGACGCGCGCGAGGCGGCGGTCCGCTACTGGAAGCGTGCCATCCAGATCACCGTGGACCTCGGAGTCGGGACCATGAACACTGAATTCTCCGGCCGGCCGGAGAAGGCGGAGGAGTCCGAGCGGGCCTTCTACCGCTCCATGGAGGAACTGCTTCCCATCATCGAACGGGAGGGCATCGACCTGTTGATCGACCCGCACCCGGACGACTTCGTGGAGGAAGGGCTGGCCGCGATCCGCGTCATCCGTGGCCTGAATTCGAAGAACGTGGGCATGGTGTATGTGGCCTCGCATAGCTTCCACATGAAGGATCCGGCGCTGGAGATCATGCGGGCGGCGGGGGACAGGCTGCGCCTGGTCCACGTTGCGGACACCATGGACCACCACGCCTCGCACGGGCTCCGCTACATCACCAACCCCCCGGGGAACCCGGTCCGGGTCCACCAGCACCTGAAAATCGGCGACGGCGACGTCAACTGGGATGAGTTCTTCGGCGGCCTGAAGGAGATCGGCTTCCTGGACCGGGACGACACCGTGATGGTGTCCAGCGTGTTTGCCGAGGACGATAACGCCGAAGACGTCTCCCGCTACCAGTTGGAGACGATGAAGCAGTACGTCCAAAAGGTGAGCGTATGAGTTCGCCGGCTTCCGCTGAACCAACCGCCAGGCCAGCCGCCAACCATCGGCGGGCCCTGCGGACCGCCACCATCATCTCCACGTTCGGCGGCCTGCTCTTCGGCTACGACACCGGCGTGATCAACGGCGCCTTGCCGTACATGCAGGAGGACCTGGGCCTGACACCGCTGACCGAGGGCCTGGTCACGTCCTCGCTCCTGTTCGGCGCCGCCTTCGGCGCGCTGTTCGGCGGCCGCCTGGCGGACCGCAACGGCCGTCGCAAGATGATCATGGTCCTCGCAGTCGTCTTCCTGGCGGGCACGCTGGCCTGCACCTTCGCACCGAGTACCGAGGTAATGATCGCGGCCCGTTTCGTGCTGGGACTCGCCGTCGGTGGTGCGTCCGTGACTGTTCCCGTGTACCTCGCGGAGGTGTCGCCGAGCGGGCGGCGCGGGCGGATCGTCACCCAGAACGAACTCATGATCGTCACCGGGCAGTTGCTGGCCTTCATCTTCAACGCCTACCTCGGCAACTCGTTCGGGGAGTCCCACGGCATCTGGCGCTGGATGCTGGTGATCGCCACACTGCCGGCCATCGCGCTGTGGATCGGGATGAACTTCATGCCGGAAAGCCCCCGCTGGCTCGCTTCTATCGGCAGCTTCGGCGAAACGCTCAGTGTGCTGCAGCGGATCCGGTCGCAGGAGGAGGCGCGCGCCGAGTTCGAAGAGGTCAAGGCGATGGCCGTTGAGGACTACAAGTCCAAGATGGGCTCGTGGAAAGACCTGGGCATTCCGTGGCTCCGCCGGATCTTCTTCGTGGGCCTGGGCCTGGCGGTGATCCAGCAGATCACGGGCGTGAACTCCATCATGTATTACGGAACCCAGATCCTGGCCCAGTCCGGCTTTGGCCGGGAGGCAGCCCTGACCGCCAACATCGCCAACGGTGCCATCTCCGTACTGGCCACGTTTGTGGGCATCTGGCTGTTGGGCAAGGTGGGGCGCCGCAGGATGCTGATTACCGGGCAGGCAGGTACCACGACGGCGCTGCTGCTGATTGGCCTGTTCTCACTGATCCTGCCGGAGGGATCCACCCGCGGCTTCGTTATCCTGTCATTGACGGTGACTTTCCTGGCCTTCCAGCAGGGCGCGATCTCGCCCGTGACATGGCTGATGCTCTCGGAAATCTTCCCGTTGAAGATGCGCGGCCTGGGTATGGGTGCTTCCGCTTTCCTGCTGTGGATCGTGAACTTCCTGGTGGGCTTTGGCTTCCCGCAACTGCTGGCGGCCATCGGGCTCTCCAACACGTTCTTCGTTTTTGCCGTGCTCGGGCTTGGAGCCATTGCCTTCGCCGCTAAGTATGTTCCGGAAACCAGGGACAAGAGCCTGGAGGACCTCGAACACTACTTCAAGAACGTGGCGGGAGAAAAATCCGAACCAGCCGAAAGCACAAGCCAGTAGCGGGGCGGGCCCCGCAATTTTCTTGTACAGATAATGCCCCTTGAGCGTCTCAAGGGGCATTATCTGTACCAAGAGCACTAGGCGCTTGCGTGCAGCTGCGGCAGGGCATCGACGAGCGGTGCCAGCTCAGGGATGTCAAGAGCCTCGCCCAGGGCGCCTTCCAAGGTTGCGTCGTGAACCGGCCGGGCTTCCTCCAGTAGCCTGCTTCCGCTGGCGGTCAACCCGGTGTAAGTTCCGCGGCGGTACCCGGCCTCCTGATGCGGGTCATGGAATACGCCAGCAGCGCGCCCACACTGGCGTCCGGTGCCAGCATCGGTGCTTTCAATGTAGGCAACGCCCTGGGTGCCTGGCTGGGCGGCGTCACCATTACCGCTCGCCTCAGCTACACCTCACCAATCTGGGCGGGTGCGGGCATCACCCTCCTGGGCCTCGTGGCTATGGCATTGGCAGCGGCAAAGGCGCGGCGGTCAGGCGTGATAGCTGGCCGGCCAGTCGGCGCTGCAGGTTCCCTGGCAAACCCGTAGCGCCGGAGGCTCTCCACGCGCCCCTCTAGAGTGCTGCCTTGAGGGTTGCGGCGGCGACCTGGAGACCCTCAAGGCGGCCCAGTTCCATATCTTCGTGTTCGATATTTACAGCCATACCCGGGTCTACGGCTGCGAGGGCGGCCAGGAAATTCCGCCAGAATTCGACGTCGTGTCCGCGCCCGACAGCCACGAAATCCCAGCTGGAGTTCTTTGGCCACTCATTGACGAAGTAGCGGCCGCCGATATTGAGGCGCTCCTCGCCGGGCGTCAGCCGGCGGAAGCGGTCGTCCAGGACGCCGTTAATCTTGCAGGCCTCATTGATCCGGGTGTCCTTGGCGGCCGCATGGTAAACGAGGGGGCCCAGGTGCTTGATGGCGGCAACCGGATCTATGCCCTGCCAGAACAGGTGGCTTGGGTCCATTTCAGCACCGACGTGGGTGGCTCCGGTTCGCTCAACGAGGCGGATCATCGTGGCCGGATTGAAGACAAGGTTCTGGGGATGCATCTCAATGGCCACCTTGACGTCATGGCTTGCAGCGCGTGCGTTGATGTCCTTCCAGTACTCAACGGCGATGTCCCACTGGTAGTCCAGGATGTCCAAGTAGGCGCTGTCCCAAGGATTCACGGCCCAGTTCGGGGCGGTTGCGCCAAGGTGACCGCCCGGGAGGCCTGACATGGCAACGATTCGCTTCACGCCGAGGCGGGCAGCGACTTCGATGGATCGTTGCAGGTCTGCGCTGTGCTTTTCGCGGACCTCAGTGTCCGGATGGAGCGGGTTGCCATTGACGTTCAGCCCGGTGAGGGTAATGCCCGCATCAGCGAAGGCCCCCAGGTAGTCCTCGACGGCGGCATCCGAAGTCAGGATGTCGGCGACAGGCAGATGTGGGGTGCCGATGAAGCCGCCGGCACTGATCTCCGCGCCGTCGAGCCCGAGATCCTTGATGGTCTTGAGGGCCTCAGGCAGCTCGTACTGGTGCAGGACGGCGGTGTAGACGCCTAGTTTGATGTTGTTTTCAGGCATGGGGGTGGCTGGGCTTTCTGGAGTGCGGGAGGGT
This sequence comes from Pseudarthrobacter siccitolerans, assembly GCF_030823375.1. Classification (NCBI taxonomy): domain Bacteria; kingdom Bacillati; phylum Actinomycetota; class Actinomycetes; order Micrococcales; family Micrococcaceae; genus Pseudarthrobacter; species Pseudarthrobacter siccitolerans. The sequence continues at coordinate 3,739,964 of NZ_JAUSXB010000001.1, forward strand.
GGTACCTCAGATTAGAGCGCTCTAATTCCAGGTGTCAATGGGCGGCGGCGGTTATCAGGTCCAGTTATTGCTTTTTGTCCGTGGCCGTCGACTTGCGGACCATCAGGGCCGGTGGGAGCTTGCGGGTTATGGTGGCCCCGCCAGGGTTGGCAATCCGGGCCAGAATGACTTCTGCGGCCGCGCGGCCGAGTTCCCCGGCATGTTGATCGATGGAGGTAAGCCCGATCAGCGGTGAAGCCGCCACCTCGATGTTGTCGCAGCCGACAACGGCCACGTCGTCCGGAACGGCCACTCCGTGGGCGTGCAACGCCTCCATGACACCAATTGCGGTGAGGTCATTGTGGGTGAAGATTGCTGTGGGGAGCGCACTGCCGCTGGCCAGGAAATTCTCCATCACCTGCCGTCCGCCGCGCTCGGTCATGTCACTGTGGACCAGCATCGGCTCCAGGCCGAACTGCTCCATAGCGTGAAGGTAGCCTTCCCTTCGGGCTGTGTAGGGGAGCCAGTCGGAGATGTCCACGTGGGCGATGCGCCGGTGCCCCAATTCGTAGAGGTGCTGCACGGCCAGTACTCCGGACTGGAAGTCGTCGGTGAGGACGGAATCGACGCCATCGGCTTCTAACTCCCGGGTGATGACGACCGCGGGCGTCCCCCGCAGGGCAGCCGCCAATTCACCGGACGTGCCGGTGTAGCCCGCCAGCAGCACACCGTCGGCCCGCAGGTCCACGAAGGACCGGACCGCTTCAAGTTCCGTCCCAGGATCAGCGGAGCCGACCGCGACCATCAGCTGGTTGCCGCTGCCCGCCAGTCCTTCGGTGATGCCGTCATAAATGTCGGCGAAGACGGAGTTGTGCAGGTCAAGGAAGAGAACGCCCAGCGTCTTGGTGCGGTGGCTGGCCAGGCGGCTGGCCAACCGGTTGGGCGAATAGCCCAGCGCGGCGGCGGCTTCCAGGACGGCCGCGCGCTTGGCGGGCGAAACCTTGGGCGACTCGCGCATGACCAGCGACACAAGTGCCCGGCTTACGCCTGCTTCACGGGCTACGTCCTCCATGGTGACGGAACGGTTGGCGACGGGACTCTGCTTCACAGGAGTCCACTATGCCATCGGCGGAAGCGGGGTTACGCCCGGAACGGCAGCCTTGGGTCGATGTCCTGGCCGTCCCAGCTCTGGCGCACCCAGCCGTGGTGGGGGTCATCGCTGATAAGCCATTCGCGGACGGGGCCAGGGCCGGCCATCACGTTGAGGTAGTAGAGGTCGTAGCCCGGGGCAGCCATGGCGGGGCCGTGCCAGCCGTAGGGAACCAGGACGACGTCGCCGGTGCGGACCTCGGCGGACACGTCGATCGGGCGCTCGTCGGAGGCATAGACGCGCTGGTAGCCGATGGCGTCGGCGTCGGCTGGGGCGGGGGAGCCGGATGCCACCTGGGTTTCGAAGTAGTAGATCTCCTCGAGGTGGGTCTCGCCGTCTTTCTCTTCGTCGTGTTTGTGCGGGGGGTAGGAGGACCAGTTGCCGGCGGGGGTGAGGACTTCGCAGACGATGAACCGGTCGGCTTCCAGAGCGGCGGGAGTGCCGAAGTTGTGGACCTGGCGGGAGCAGTTCCCCGCTCCCCGCAGCTCCACGGGCGTTTCGGCGGCGGTTACCAGGCGGGTCGGGTAGGAGGCATTGGCGGGGGCCGTGGCAACAGCAACCCGGCCGCCGTCGGCAGAGCTGATGGTTACGGCACGGCCGGTTCCCGAGTAGAGGACGTCGCTGGGGCCTTGGAACACCGAGGCGCGGCCCTTCAGTGGGTAGCCGGTTCCGTCCACCGTCACGGTGAAGGATCCGTTGAGCGGCACCACGATGCGTTCCTCATCGGCGGCGGGAAGGACGATGTCGGCCCCTGCGGCGAGCGTGGCCACCTTCAGTCCGGTGTGTACCCACCCCTCCACGGTGAGGGAGGAATCGGAGGTTCCGATCGAGACGTCCCATTTGCCGTCGGTGGCGGTTCCCAGCGGGTAGACCCAGTTGGTCATAAGCTTTCGCTCCTTGCGTTAGCGCTGTACGAGTGTCATTTCAAAGCTGTAGGAGTCCGCACGGTAGACGTGGTGGCCCGTTTCCACGCGCCGGCCGGTATCGTCCACGGCCGTACGCTCCATGGTGACCAGGGCAGACCCTTCGCCGGCGTCCAGCATGGACGCCTGGTATTCGTTGGCCGTCATGGCACCGATGCGCTGGGTAGCGAGCCGGAAGTTGACGCCACCGCGCCGCAGGATCGAATACAGGCCTTCGGCGGCCAGCATGGCTTCATCCATGGCCGCGATGTCATCACGCACCCAGTTCTCCATGAGTGCCAGCGGCTTGCCGCCCACCTTCCGCAGCCGCGTGAAGTGGTAAACCTTCGATCCGGCCGGTAATTGAAGGGTGGCCAGGGTTGCCTCGTCCGCCTCCACATGGGCGAAGCTCAAAACGTCCGTGGTGGGCTTTTTGCCGTTATTGGTGAGGTCGTCATAGAGGCTGGAAAGCTCCAGCGGGCGGCGCACCTGGCTGGAGACCACCTGCGTGCCCACCCCGCGTTTGCGGACAAGCAGTCCCGACCGGACCAGCTCGTCCATGGCCTTGCGCATGGTGGGGCGGGACAGGTTCAGCTGGGCGGCGAGGTCGATCTCGTTGTCCAGCCGGCTGCCCGGTTCCAGCACTCCGCTGTGGATCGCCGCTTCGATACCCTGCACCACCTGGTGGTAGAGGGGAACCGGGGAGGATCGGTCAATGCTGAGACCCAGGTTGTTCGCCACGTTTCGTTCCTGTTCCAGGCTGCAGCTTCGGCCCGCCTCGTGAGGCACGAACAGCAGCTTTGCCACTATATGTTCTCTTGATAGGACATACCTTCGTATCGATCGTAGCAGGCGGGCAGGGTAGGTCAAGGTTCCTTCTTCGGCCTCGGGTGGGCAGGGCTGGCCAATTCAATGTGCTGACATTAAGACTTTTGCTTGACGACGAGTATTAGAGCGCTCTAAAGTCAGTGGCACGCATCACATTCTGATCGGGTCGTTCCGGTCCCAACGAATCTGAGAGGCAACAATGCTGTTGCAAAAACCATCCCCGAGCGCCGCCGGCAGCCAACGCCGCGGCTACCTTGCCCGGCTGACCGTCATCTCCACCTTGGGCGGCCTGCTCTTCGGGTACGACACCGGCGTGATTTCCGGCGCCCTGCTGTACATGAACGATTCCCTGAACATGAACGCCGTCGAGGAAGCAACAGTAGTCAGCGCGCTGCTGTTTCCCGGTGCCGCAATGGGCGCGCTGACGGGCGGCCGCATGGCGGACAAGCTGGGACGCCGCGGCTCCCTGCTGGTCTGCTCGCTGCTGTTCCTCTTCGGCGCCATTGGCTGCGCCATTGCCCCCAACGTTTCCTTCATGATCGGCGCGCGGATTCTACTGGGCCTGGGCGTTGGCGCTGCCGCCGTCACCTGCCCGCTGTATCTGGCGGAGATGGCGCCGGCCCACCTCCGGGGCCGCATGGTGACCATCAACGAGCTCATGATCGTTACCGGCCAGATGCTGGCCTTCGCCATTAATGCCCTGCTGGACGCCCTGATCCACGACACCGAGGTCTGGCGCACCATGCTGGCAATCGCTTCGCTTCCTGCCCTCGCGTTGCTCGCCGGCATGTTGCTGCTGCCGGAGTCTCCGCGCTGGTACGCCGTCCGGGGCCGGCTGGATGACACCCGCCGCGTCCTGAACCTGAGCCGCAGTCCCGAAGAGGCAGCCACTGAATTCGAAGAAATCGCCCAAGCTGCCGTGACGGCCAAGGAGGAACGCGGCCACGCCTGGCGGGATCTCCGCGACAACCCGTGGATGCGCCGGCTCCTCTGGATTGGCATCGGCCTTGCCACAGTACAGCAGGCAACAGGCATCAACACCGTGAACTACTACGCGCCCACCATCCTGGAAAAGAGCGGGCTGGGAGTGAGCGCCTCGCTGGTTGCCACCATCGGGGTGGGCGTCACCTCAGTGCTGATGACCATCCTCGGCATCTGGCTGCTGGGCTTCATCGGCCGCCGCAAGATGCTGATCATCGGTTTCTCCGGCGTGGTCGGCTCGCAGGCCCTGCTGGCAGTTGTCTTCCTGCTGCCCCAGTCCGACCTGGCCAGTTACACGATCCTCGCCGCCATGATGCTCTTCGTCGCCTTCGTCCAGTGCTTTATCGGCACCTGCGTCTGGCTGCTCCTTTCGGAGATGTTCCCGCTGGCCATTCGCGGTTTCGCCATGGGAATCGCAGTGTTCGCACTCTGGACGGTCAACGCCGCCATCTCCTTCCTGTTCCCGATCGTGGTCGAGGCACTGGGGTCCACCGGTACGTTCGGACTGTTCGTCCTGGTCAATGTTGCGTCCCTGGCCTTCGTCATCAAGTGCGTACCGGAAACCAAGGGCCGGTCGCTGGAACAGCTTGAGGCGCACTTCCGTGGCGGTGAAGTCCCCGCCCGGCTGCCGGCCTAGCCAGCGTTTCCCTGAGCAGCGCGGGGTGAGACACGGCCCTGTCCGGGACTCCGGATGGGCCGTGTCTGACCCCGCGCTGCTTGGTTCCCCTACGCTGGGTGGATGAGCACCATGAAGGCGCGGCCGTGAATCTCTCCGGAAAACTGGGGCCCGGCCCGCGCATCCTCGATGTGGAGGACCTGGCCAGCTTCGACCGGCTGGTCAGCGCCGGAGCCGAGCAGATGGACGGCTGGCATGCCCAGTCGCTGGACCTCCGCGGGCGGTCTGCCGCGCTGAGCCAAATCCGCGTTGAGGGTGCCATCTTCCTGGGCTGCACTTTTGACGAAGGGATGGAGGACGCGCTCCGCCGCCGGGGCGCACTCATTTTTCCGCGCCTCGAGGGCGTGCCCTTCAACCCCTACCGGGCCGGGCTGTACTCGCCCCAGGAACTGTATGCGGGACTCGCGGACTCGCCGTATGAGGAACTGCCGGACGCGCGGATCTACCAGTGGAGCATCCAGCCCGGGCTGCGGCACCGGCTGGACGCCACCCTGGCCTCGGCGCTTCACGACCACGCCATCGGCGATGCTTTGGAGGAGCTTCACGGCTCGGACGCCCGGCTGGGCAGGAAAATGGTGGGCGTGATGGGCGGGCACGCCGCCCAGCGGGGGAGCGCCGACTACGCCCAGGCGGCACTGCTGGGCAGGCTGCTGGCGCGGGACGGCCACGCGGTGGCCACAGGCGGCGGGCCCGGCGCCATGGAGGCTGCCAACCTTGGCGCCTACCTCAGCCAGGCCGACGACGGCGCGCTGCAGGGCGCGCTGGAGATGCTCGCCTCCGTCCCGGGCTTTCGTCCCTCGGTGTCCGCGTGGGCGCGCGCGGCGGCTGCCGTCGTCGAACGCTATCCCCGCGGAACGCAGTCGCTGGGGATCCCCACCTGGTTCTACGGCCACGAGCCGCCCAACTACTTCGCCACGCACATCGCCAAGTACTTCGCCAACGCCATCCGGGAAGCCATCCTGCTGGAGCTCTGCCATGGCGGCATTGTGTTCCTGCCCGGGGCGGCCGGAACCGTCCAGGAGATCTTCCAGGATGCGTGCGAGAACTACTATGCTCCGGACGCGAAAGTTACCCCGATGGTGCTGGTGGGCAAGAATCACTGGGAGCATCAATACCCGGCCTGGCCCATGCTCCGCAGCCTGGCGGCGGGACGGTCCATGGAAGGCCGGATCTTCCTCGTTGACTCAGTGGAGGACGCAGCGGCAGTCCTGCGCGGCTGACCTCACCGGCCGGCCGCACGCAGCCGGTCCGGAACGGGTTACAGGTCCTTGCGGCACTGCGCCTTGCTCAGCTCGTACAGCCCGTTGAGGTCCCCGGCGGACAGCCCCTCGGGAGTGCCAATCTCCGGATACATCAGCTGGGTGGGATCCTCCACGTGGTCCAGCCCCATCACGTGGCTGAGCTCGTGCAGGATCACGGCGGTGGCGTAGAGGTGGCCGTCGGGGTTCATGAGTTCATCGGCGATCTGCGGCGCGTCCAGGTCAAGGCCGCCGGACACAAAGGTTTGGGGACCGCCGTCGTAGCTGTAATGTGTGCTGCCGCCCGTGCCGATCACCTTGCCCTTGAGTTGCGGTGCAACCTCCGGGGTTGTCCACGCGATGAGCAGCGGCGCCCAGCGTTCGCCGTAGGCTTCAGGCTGGTACGAGGGCCGCTGCGGTGAAGGCTGTTCCCTCGTGGTGCCGTCGTACACAAAGGGGATGCCGGTGGCAGCCGAAATAGTGGTGATCGCATCGGAGACCAGTTGCTGCGCGCCGGCCGGGGCCAGGTCATCGTTGACCACATAGTGCAGCGGCCGGCAGGGGGAGTAGCCCACGGGACTGCCGTCGCCGTTGACAGCGAGGAACTTGTAGGAGTCGCTCCCTACCGCCGGCGGCTCAGGCTCGCCCAAGGGCGTTTCCGCTTCTTCGAATCCCACCGGTGGAGCTCCGGTCCGTGCCTCGGCCGGTGCATGCGATACAGCGTCGCCGGTTGAGTGTGCCCGTGGCCCCTCCTGTTGCCCGCCCGGGCCGAGGCGGATATCAAGGAGATCCCTGAACCGGGGATTGTCCAGCACCAGTGCGGCGCCGAAGAGCACGGCCGAGAAGACGGCCCCCGTGAGCACGAACCCCAGGGCGCCCCGGGTACTTCCGGTGCTTGCCCGTCGTCCGGCATGGCGCGGCGGCTCGCCCTCCATGACTGCACCCCCATTTTGTCCCTGTGATCCACTGCTGGCAGTGAATCCTGCTGCTAATGGAGCCTACTGCCAAAGGCTGCTGTGTTAACCAACCGGTGTGCTGACCAACGGGTGTGCTAACCAACAACAGTGCCGAAGACGAGCCCCAGCAGGTAGGTGACCGCAGCGGCGCCCAGCCCGATCGCGAGCTGGCGCAGGCCGCGGGTCAGGGGTGATGTTCCGGAGAGCAGGCCGACAATGCCGCCGGTGGCCAGCAGGGCCACGCCCACGAGCACGCCCGCCACTACGAGCGCGGGTACTCCGGTCAGCCCGAACAGGAACGGCAGGATGGGCACGATGGCGCCGGAGGCAAAGAAGCAGAAGCTGGACAGGGCCGCGCCCCAGGCCGTGCCCACGGCCTCGTGCTGGTCCTCGTCGTCTGGGAGCTCCGGATGAAGGGAAAGGCTCGGATCGCAGTCGCAGGACAGCAGTCCCATGCGTTCGGCCACCCGGTGCTGCGCCGCTTCCTGGGACATGCCCCTGGCCAGGTAAACGAGCAGCAGTTCGTTATGCTCGAGATCCAGCTTTGGGGCCGCAGCCAGGGTGACTTGGGTGGGGCGGGTGGCTGCGAGGAGCTCGCGCTGGGAGCGGACGGAGATGAACTCACCGGCACCCATGGACATCGCCCCGGCCAGCAGCCCGGCAATGCCGCTGAGCAGCACCACACTGCTGGCCACACCGGACGCCGCCATACCCATCACCAGGGAGAGGTTGCTGACCAGGCCGTCGTTCGCGCCGAAGACGGCGGCGCGGAACGTGCCTGCCAGGCGGTTGCGGCCGCGCGTGGCAAGCCCGCGGACCACTTCCTCGTGAATCTGCTCGTCCGCAGCCATCGCCTCGGTGGCGTTGGGGTCCTTGGCGTAGGGGGAGCGGCCTTCGGCGCGCTGGGCCAGGGCGAGGACGAAGACCGAACCGAAGTGCCGGGCCAGGAAACCCAGCAGCTGGCTGCGGAGGGAGGCCGGACGCGGTTTGCCTGCGTGCTCACCAAGAAGGCGGAGCCAGTGTTCCTCGTGCCGGCCCTCTGCTTCTGCGAGTGCAAGCAGGATGTCCCGCTCTTCGCCCTGCCGGTTTTGCGCGAGGTCCCTGTAGACAGCGGCCTCGGCGCGTTCGTCGGCCAGGTACTGGCGCCAGCGGCGGATATCCGACGGCGTGGGCTGGGCCTCATCCAGGGCTGGGGTGTGGTGATGGCTGGGATGGGCGTGCTGAGACACGAAAACTCCTGGGCTGGACGGGCATGATGCGGCCCCATTGCCAAGCCAGCTTACCGCGGAATTCCGCGGTTTTTCGGCTGGCTTCCCTTACTCCGGAGTTTCGGTAACCCTCAAAATCCAGCTGAATTTGGGGGCTGCTGCAGCTGGCCGCCCACCCTTGACCGGGGCATCCTGCAGTGCTGTGATGAAAGTGTGGCGCCCGCCAGCGCCCACAGGAAAGAGCACGTCACCGGCGAACAAACGGAGGTTGCACAATGAACACCACCGGACAGCACCCGGACATGCCCCACCTTGATTCCGTAGAGGCCGATCCTGCCTACGATTACGCCGAAGACATACCCGTCAGCGAAGAGGACTGGGACACCGAGGATGAATTCCTGGACGCGGAAGAGCCTGTGGTCCAGTCGCCCCCGGTAGTGATTGATGCCGAGGACCGGGTGGTCCCGCTGGACCCTGACGAGGTCCGCGAACCTGAACAGAACGGCACCGAGTAGAACAGCCTAAAAAGATAGGGCGGCACCGGGCAGAACGCCACTGAGCCAGACGGACGACGACGGCACCTTCCTTCGCTGGGAAGCGAAAGGAGGTGCCGCCGTCGTGAGTTTCCTTGAAGCTGCCCTAGGCGGCGGGGACTGCTTCCGGGGAAGCCTCCGGTGCTTCCTGACCGGAGACGCGGCGCTGCCAGTTCCGCATTACCTCGGGATCGGTGGGCTTCGTCAGCAGGGAAACTGCCACGTAGACCACGGCCGAGGCGAGCAGGCCGTAGTAGATGGGCTCGTTGGCGTAGATGCCGTCCAGGGGCGCTTTGGCGTTGATTTCCAGGATGATCATGGTGCCCAGCGTCACCACGGAACCCACAGCCATGGAAGCTGCGGCCGCGGCGCCCGTGCCGCGCTTCCACACCAGGCCGCCGAGGATGGCCACGAGGAGTCCGCCCACCAGGATGTCGTAGGCGATGGTCAGGGCCGCGACCACGTCCTTGGTGATGATGGCGATGACAATGGCAATGATGCCCAGGACCAGGACCCAGATGCGGTTGGCTTTGACGTCATGCTCGGGGTTGTCGCTGTCCTCCGTGTTGATGTCCTTGCCGAACCAGCTGGCCACGAACGGCAGGACGTCGGCCCGGGCCACCGTTGCGGCGGCGATCAGCGCGCCCGAGGCGGTGGACATCATTGCGGCCACTGCTGCCGCGAGCACCAGTCCGCCGATGCCCAGGGGCAGCAGGTTCTGGGCCACCTCGGCGTAGACGTCGTCCTTGGCGGCGATCTTGATATCGGACAGGGCCACGCTCGCGGCCATGCCGATCAGGGCGCCGGCAACACCGTAGAGGATGCAGTAGATGCCGGCAGTGGCGCCGCCCCACCGGGCCACCGCGGGAGTCTTGGCCGTGAAGACCCGCTGCCAGATGTCCTGGCCGATAAGCAGGCCCAGGGTGTACACCACGAAGTAGGTGATGATGGTCTGCAGGCCGATCCCGTCGATCTGGAAGAAGCTCTCATCCACGCGACTGCGGATGCCGTCGAAGCCGCCCGCGGCGTTCAGGGTGAAGGGGAGCATCAGGAAGAAGATGCCCACGGTCTTGATGACGAACTGCACCTGGTCCGCCAGGGTGATGGACCACATGCCGCCGACGGTTGAGTAAACCAGCACGATTGCGCCGCCGACTGCGATGGCGATCGCCCGGTCCCAGCCGAACAGCACCACGAAAATGGTGGCGTACGCGCCGGTGGACGTGGCGCACAGCATGAGCGTATAAGCGAGCATCACAATCCCCGACGCCTCCGTGGCCCTGCTGCCGTAACGCAGGGTGAGCATTTGCGAGACGGTATAGATCTTCAGCTTCTGGATGGTTCCGGCGAAGAGCAGGCTCAGCAGCAGGACGCCCGAGCCGATGGCCACCACCAGCCACATGCCGGAGATGCCGAACTTGTAGCCGAGGCCAACCCCGCCAACGGTGGAGGCTCCGCCGAGGACGACGGCGGCCATGGTGCCGGTGTAGAGGAAGGGGCCGAGGCGGCGGCCGGCTACCAGGAAGTCACTGTTGTTCCGGGTGCGGGACTTGCCCCACCAGCCGAAGGCCAGCATTGCGAGAAGGTACACCACCACAATGGCGATGTTGATGACACTTGCATCCACGTTGGACTCCTTGGAGCTGTGTGGCAGCCGGGGTGGCATCCGGGATGACGGGAATCCGGAAACCGCTGCGCAGGGTGGGGTGAGAGTGGGTTCTCGATTATTGCCTGATAGGCAACAGATGTTTTCCAAAGAGTAGGCTGTGACCGTGGTAACAGTCAAGGGGAAACCGGTGCCGGAAACCACGCCCGCCATGGACGCGTCACAGAAGCGGCTGGCCATTAGTATTGCTCCAGAGTCGGGGCCGGGCTGCCGGCCATGAAAGGTACGCAGATGAAGGCACTGCCAGTTGAGCCAAGCAACGTGCCCGTTGCCATCGGTTCCAGGATCCGGGCCGCACGGCAGTCCCAGAGGCTAACCATCGAGCAGGTTGCTGATGCCACAGGGCTCACCAAGGGCTTCCTCAGCCGGGTGGAACGCGACCTGACGTCGCCGTCGGTCGCGTCGCTAGTGACGCTGTGCCAGGTCCTGTCGATTTCCATCGGAGACCTGTTTGCCGCGCCGGAAACCCACCTCACCAAGCGTAACGACGGGCCGCGGATCTCCCTCGGCGGGCAGGGCATTGTCGAGCGGTTGCTCACAGCCCGTTCAGAGCGGCGGATCCAGATCATCCAGGCCTGCATCGAGCCGCACGGCCGCGGCGAGTCTGAGCTCTACGCCGTGGACTGCGACGTTGACGTGCTCCATGTGATCAAGGGCAATATCCGGCTGATCCTCACAAATGAGCAGTACGACCTCAGCGCCGGGGACACCGTCACCTTCCCTGGCCGCGAGCCGCACACCTGGGTCAACCCCACAGACAAACCCGTCGAGGTTCTCTGGGTCCTGGTCCCCGCCGCCAGCCGGTGATGTGCGCCTCTGTGCGTTCCTCCCCGGTTCGTGCGGCCACCCTGGTTCGCTCTGCCCGAAACTGCGCTCCGCCGCCGTTATCCCGCACGGACCATGACGGCGTACCCCTTGACGGTTGATGTGTTGTTCCGGTCCCTGTCCCTGAGCGGTTCGCCCGTTTCCAGTGGGACGCGAATCCGTCAATCTCAAGAATGAGGTGGACCCGGGCGGCGGCAGGCCGCCCAAACCGTGCAGTACGACGTCCTCCAGCACACCGTTAAGACCCTTAGCCAGGGCACAGGCATCTTTAGTAAACATGTGGTGCACATATGAAAACAAGCTGTATGATGGCAGTCACATCAGTCCCTCAACTCCTCGAAGGAGAGGCCTCCATTGGAAGAGCTGCGCATCGAAGCCAACGGCAACCTTGGCCCCATCGATTCATCCCGTATTCCCCGCTACGCCGGGGCTGCCACCTACGCGCGCCTTCCGCGCCTTGACCAGGTGGATAAGGCTGACGTCACCGTGGTGGGCGTGCCCTTCGACTCCGGCGTCTCCTACCGGCCGGGGGCCCGCTTTGGCGCAAACCACGTCCGCGAAGCCAGCCGCCTGCTGCGCCCCTACAATCCCGCATGGGACGTCAGCCCGTTCGAAAACATCCAGGTGGCCGACGCCGGGGACATGGCGGTCAACCCGTTCAATATCAACGAAGCCATCGAAACCATCCAGCAGAACGCCCTGGACTTGACGGCGGCGGGCAGCAAGCTGGTGACCCTCGGCGGTGACCACACCATCGCCTTGCCCCTGCTCCGGGCTGCCGCCGAGCGTGCCGGCGAACCGGTCGCCATGCTCCACTTCGACGCGCACTTGGACACCTGGGACACCTACTTCGGCGCCGAGTACACCCACGGCACCCCGTTCCGCCGCGCCGTCGAGGAAGGCATCCTCGATACCGAAGCCATCAGCCATATCGGTACCCGCGGCCCGCTGTACGGCAAAAAGGATCTCGACGACGATCACCGCTTCGGGTTCGGTATCGTTACCTCGGCGGACGTCTACTACCAGGGCGTCCTGGAAACCGTGGCCAAGGTCCGTGACCGGATCGGCAATCGTCCCCTGTATATCTCGGTGGACATCGACGTCCTGGACCCGGCCCACGCTCCCGGTACCGGAACCCCGGAAGCCGGTGGCATCACCAGCCGCGAACTGCTCGAAATCATCCGGGGCTTCCGCGGCATGAACCTGGTGGGCGCCGACATCGTGGAGGTCGCCCCCGCCTACGACCATGCTGAAATCACCGGCGTCGCTGCCAGCCACGTCGCCTACGAACTGGTGACCCTGATGGCCGACAATGCCGTACCTGGTGACCGCTTCGGCGCCGAAACCGGCTACGCCGCCCAGGCCCTCGGCCATGAGGCCCGCCGCCCGGCAGGCTTCGCGGCTGCCGGCAAGGAGTAGCCAGGGTGATCGATTTCGATCCGGGGACCGCAGCCCCCACAAAAGGAACAGGCGCCCGCAACGGCGGGGACCTCGTCGTCGAGACCCTCGAAGCCCTGGGCGCCAAGACCGTCTTTGGCATTCCCGGGCAGCACGCGCTGGGACTTTTCGACGCGATGGGCCGGGGCAACCTGCAGTTCGTCTCCTCCCGGGTGGAGAACAATTCCGCCTTCGCCGCGGACGGCTACTCACGCGCCACCGGAGAGGTGGGCGTCCTGTTCCTCTCCACCGGTCCCGGGGCCCTGACGTCCCTGGCCGGGCTGCAGGAAGCCTACGCCACCGGCGTGCCGATGGTGGTGGTGGCCAGCCAGATCCCGCTGGATGGCCTCGGCGCCCGGCGCAAGGGAATGCTGCACCAGCTCGATGACCAAAAGGCGTCGGCCGCCAACGTCACCAAGAGCCAGCGGCTGATCCAGCATGCGTCCGGCATTCCGTCTGCCATCCAGGACGCCTGGACCGAAGCGATCTCCTCGCCCCAGGGGCCGGTGTGGATCGAAATTCCGCAGAACGTCCTGCTCGATCCGATCATGGTTCCGCCGGTGGAGGATGCGGTCGCGGAAGCGGCGGACAACCCGCCGCGCGTTGAGCTGGTCCGCGAAGCGGTGAAATGGCTGCAGGCGGCCGAGCGGCCGGCGATCATCGCCGGCGGCGGAACCCGCCGGGGCAGGGCGGAGAAGTCCCTGCTGTCCATTGCGGAGAAGCTTCGCGCCCCGGTCATCTGCACACCGGGCGGCAATGGCGCCTTTCCGTGGAGCCACGAGCTGTCGCTGCAGTCCTGGATCGAGGACCGCCACATGACCGATGTGCTGGAGGATGCCGACGTCCTGGTGGTCATCGGTTCATCCTTGGGCGAGGTCACCTCCAACTACTTCACCTTCGAACCGCGCGGGCGCATCATTCAGATTGACGCCGAGCCCCGGGTGCTGGAATCCAACCGGCCCGGGTTGGGCATCCGCGCCGACGCCGGGCAGGCCCTGGCAGCCCTGGACCAAGCCCTGGAGCCTTCACATCCCGGGCCCAACTGGCACGGAGTGTCCCCGGAGCACCTGGTGCAGGAATCGCTGGCCAAGGTCCGGGCACGCCTGGAATCACAGGACCTGGCCAAAGAACTGAAGTTCATGGCAGATATCCGCGAAGCGGTGCCGGCGGACATGCAGACCTTCTGGGACATGACAATCTCCGCCTACTGGGGCTGGAGCTGCTGGGACGCCCGCGAGGGGCAGTTCCATTCGGCACAGGGTGCCGGC